>NZ_JBFAKM010000001.1:0-72991 GCF_040655695.1 Polymorphospora sp. NPDC050346
GTGGTCTCTCCCCCCCCGCCCCTCGCCGTTGTGCTCCCGCCGCCGGTCCGTGGGGGGGGGGGGGGGGGGGGGGGCCCCCCCCCCGCCCCCCCCCACGACCAGCGAGTCGCCGAGGGCGGCCAGGGTGGCGCGCATCCGCTCGACGGCGGGCGGCCGCGCGTCGAGCAGGAAACGGACCTCGTACGCGAACTCCGGCGAGCCGGCCTCGCGGGCGACGACGGCCGGCGCCCGGCCCGGCGTCCGGTTGCCGTCGGCGGACGGCTCCGCGTCGGCGGACGGCTCCGGGGCGGGAGCCGGCTCCGGGACCGGCGGGTTCGGGGCCAGCGGATTCGGGGCCGGCGGGGTCGTCCCGGTCGGCCGCGTACCGGGCGGCTCGGGCCCGGTGCCGGTGACCACCACGGTCAGGGCGTCCAGCAGAACGCAGAGGCCGCGTCCGCCCGCGTCGACCACCCCGGCCCGGGCCAGGGCCGGCAACTGCTCCGGTGTGCGGGCGAGCGCCTCGGCGGCCGACCGGGACGCCGCCCGGACCACGGTCGCCAGGTCGTCGGAGTCGACCTCGGCCGCGCCCCGGGCCGCGGCGGCCACGACCGTCAGCACCGTGCCCTCGACCGGGCTGGCGACCGCCGCGTAGGCGGCCGAGGCCGCCACGTCGAGCGCCCCGGCGAGGTCGCGGCCGCGGACCTCGGAGGCGCCGGCCAGCGCGTCGGCCAGCCCGTGCAGGATCTGCGACACGATCACGCCCGAGTTGCCCCGCGCGCCGAGCAGCGCCCCGCGCGCCATCAGCCGCAGTACCCGGCTGTGCGGCGGGCGCGATCCCTCGGGCGAGTTGTCGAGGTCGAGGGTGAGCGCCTGGTGCGCCGAGGCGAGGGTGAGCACGAGGTTGGTGCCCGTGTCGCCGTCGGGCACCGGGTAGACGTTGAGCTGGTCGATCTCCTCCTGGTGGCGCCGCAGCGCGGCCAGGCCGTCCGCACACCATCGACGCACGGCCGCGGCGTCCAGGGTGTCCAGCACGGCGATGAGCCTACTTGCGCCGCCCGACACCCGCCGTCCAGCGCCACGATCCGCGTGATCAGGGAACGCGTCTCGCGTGTCGTCGGCGGGTCGGGGTGCCGGCCCCTGATCACGCGGATCATGTTGGTGGGCCGGGGGCGATTCGTTGGTCGGCCGGGGTATCGGGTAACCTGACCAGGTTGCCCGGTGACCCTGGTCATCCGTGCCCGCGAGCGGGACGGTGACCGGCCAGGTTTCCGCCGGCGATCGACCGAACGAGCAGATTCCCCAGGAGTATCCCGTGGCTAGCGTGTGTGACGTCTGTGGCAAGGGACCGGGCTTCGGCCACAACGTTTCCCACTCGCACCGGCGGACCAACCGCCGCTGGAACCCGAACATCCAGTCGGTGCGTACCCCGGCCGGTGGTGGTACCACCCGCAAGCTGAAGGTGTGCACCTCCTGCATCAAGGCGGGCAAGGTCACCCGCGCCTGACGCGTCCGCGTCACCGCATTCTTCCGGCCAGCCGCCGGGTCACCACGACCCGGCGGCTGTTCGTGTACGCCAAATCGGCGGTTGCCGGCCCGGTCCGGACCGGCGACCGCCGACTACAGGGCGCGTGCGAACGAGATGCAGCCGGGCGCGTCCCGGTAGAAGCCGAAGTTGGGGATCCGTTCGAAGCCGGACGACTCGTAGAGCGCGATCGCCTCGGGCTGCTTGTCGCCGCACTCCAGCACGAGTCGCTTCCGGCCGTGCTCGCGCGCCGACCGCTCCACCGCGGCCAGCACCACCCGGGCCAGGCCACGACCGCGGGCCGCGGGCGCGGTGTACATGCGCTTGATCTCGCCCACCTCGCCGTTGTCGCCGTGACTGCGCCACGCGCCGCAGGCGACCGGCTCTCCGTCGACGTACGCGACGAGGAAGGCACCGGCCGGCGGGTCGAATTCGGCGGCGTCGACGGGGGTGTCGTCGCCGCTGCCGCCGTACCGCTGGCCCAGGTCTGCCAGCGCACTCGCCACGAGCTGCTGCGCGACCAGCGAGCCGTAGCGGACCGTGCGGATCTCGATGTCACTCACCGGTAAAGGGTAGATGGACCAAAGGCCCTTACCCCTGTGGGGTGGGGGTGAAGATCGGCCCGGCCGACCGTCCCGGCGGGGCCCGGCCGGGAGACGGCAGCGCGGCCGGCCCGAAGGCGGCAGCGGGCCTAGCGGAAGTGGTCCCAGCCCAACGGCCCCTTGTACGGCTGACCGTCGACCGTGACGCCATCCCCCTCGACGACCCGGCCGATCACCTTCCACTCCGGCGGCAACGCCAGCGTGTCCGGAAACGTCGCCGCGAGCGCGTGGTCGTCGCCGCCACCGAGCACCCACTGGTAGGGGTCGACACCCAGGGCGTGTGCGGCGTCCCGCATCTGCCGGGGGATCTCGAAGGCGTCCCGCGTCACGTCGACCGCCACCCGGCTCGCGGTGGCGATGTGGCCCAGGTCGGCGAGCAGCCCGTCCGACACGTCGATCATGGCCGTCGCCCCGAGCCGCGCCGCCGCCGGCCCGGCCGGGTACGGCACGTCCGGCCGCCGGTAGGACTCCACGAGCAGCTTCGGGGTGCGGAACCCACGGGACAGGACGGTGTATCCGGCCGCCGCGTAGCCGACCCTGCCGGCGAGCGCCACCACGTCGCCCGGCCGGGCGCCGCTGCGCAGCACCGGGGCGATGCCGTGCAGGTCACCCAGCGCGGTCACCGCGATGGTCAGGGTCGGGCTCGACGACATGTCGCCGCCGACCACGCAGGCACCCACCTTCGCCGCCTCGGCGGCCAGGCCGTCGGCGAGGTCCTCGGCCCACCGCACGTCGAGCCCGGGCGGTACGCACAGCGCGACGAGCAGCGCGGTCGGGCCGGCCCCCATCGCCGCGATGTCGGCGAGGTTGGCCGCCGCCGCCCGGTGCCCGATGTCCTCGGCGGTCGACCAGTCGCGCCGGAAGTGCCGCCCCTCCACGAGCACGTCGGTCGATGCCACGACGCGCCCGTCCGGGGCCGCCACCAGCGCCGCGTCGTCGCCCGGGCCCAGCAGCGCGGTCGGCCCCACCTGCAACCGGGCGGTGACCCGGGCGATCAGCCCGAACTCACCGGTCCTCGCCACACTCACGCGACGGCCTCCCTTGGCTACCGTGATGGTTAGCCCCTACTCCGTACGGTAGTTTCACCTGCGAGCCGCTCGGCGGCGGACAGGAGTGGGGTCGTGGTCCAGGCGTACATCCTCATCCAGACCGAGGTCGGAAAGGCACGTGACGTGGCCGCAACCATCACGGATATCTCCGGCGTGGTCCGGGTCGACGCGGTCACCGGGCCGTACGACGTGGTGGTGCTCTGCGAGGCGCACACCGTCGACGAGCTGGGAAAGCTGATCGTGAGCAAGGTGCAGATGGTGCCCGGGATCACCCGCACGTTGACCTGTTCGGTGGTGCATCTCTAGGTGGTGGATCAGATCACTCCCACGCGTGAACCGGACCGTGACGCGGGTCCGGACCGCACCACCCGGCAGGCGGCGATCTGGGCGACCGTCGTGGCGCTGCCGATCGCCGTCCTCGTCGGGCTCTTCGCCTTCTCCCAGATCAACGGCGGCGGACCGACCGCCGGCCCCTCGCCGTCGGCCGACCCGACCGCGGGGCAGCTGGCGACGCCGGTCGAGATGGCCGCACCGGAGCTGGCCGAGCGGCCCGCCGTCGTCTGCCGTGCGCTGTTGTCGCAGATCCCGCCGACCGTGCGCGATCTGCGGCAGCGGCCGGTGACCGCCGGCGCGGAACAGAACGCGGCGTACGGCGAGCCGCCGATCACGGTCGCCTGCGGGGTGCCGGCCGCCGAGTTCCCGCCCACCGACCCGGTCTGGGTCGTCAGCCGGGTCTGCTGGCACTCGGTCGAGCAGACCGACGCGGTGGTCCTCACCACGGTCGACCGCGAGGTGCCGGTGCGGGTGACCGTGCCGCGCGCCTACCCGGAGGCGTTGCAGTGGCTGGCGCCGCTGTCCGACTCGATCGTCGAGTCGGTCCCGTCGGCGACGTCCGGAATCCCGTCCGGCTGCACCGGCTGACCGCGGGCCGGCGGCGCCGGCCCGCGCATCCCGCCGGCCCGCGCATCCCGCCGGCCCGTGTATCCCGCCGGCCGGGAAAGCCCGGCGGGCCGGTCGCTCAGTGCAGGCCGGAGCCGCGCCGCTGGGCGGTACGGATCAGCCGGCTGACCAGCTTCGGATACTCCAGCCCGGTGGCCGCCCACATCCGCGGGAACATCGACGTCGACGTGAACCCCGGCATCGTGTTGATCTCGTTGAGGTAGATCGTGTGGTCCGGGGTGACGAAGAAGTCGACCCGGGCCAGCCCGGCGCAGTCGAGCGCGGTGAACGTACGGCAGGCGTACTCCTGGACCTGTCGGGCCACGTGTTCCGGCAGGTTGGCCGGGATGTCGTACTCGCAGGAGTTGTCGAGATACTTCGCCTCGAAGTCGTAGAAGTCGTGCCCCTGCTCGACGACGCGCACCTCGGCGAGCAGCGACGCCTCCGGCGCCCCGCCGGCCTCGCCCTCCAGCACGCCGCACTCCACCTCGGCACCGACGATCGCCGCCTCGACCAGCACCTTCGGGTCGATCTGCCGGGCGGCGGCCACCGCCGCGTCGAGGTCGGCCCAGTCGCTGACCTTGCTGATGCCGTACGACGAACCGGCGCGCGACGGCTTGACGAAGACCGGCAGCCCCAGGCGCTCCTTGTCCTCCTCGGACAGGGTCACGCCGTTGCGCAGCACCGCGTACGGCCCGACCGGGATGCCCTCGACGGCCGCGAGCTTCTTGGTGAACTCCTTGTCCATGGCGGCCGCCGAGGCGAAGACGTTCGCCCCGACGTACGGGATGCCGGCCATCTCCAGCAGGCCCTGGATGGTGCCGTCCTCGCCGTACGCGCCGTGCAGGGTGGGGAACACCACGTCGACGCCGTCGAGTGCCTGGCCGCCGCGGATCGGGTCGAGGATCAGCAGGTTGTTGCCGACCGGGTCGGCGGGCAGCACCACCATCTGGCCGGAGTCGACGGTGATCTCGGGCAGCCGGCGCTGGGCGATGGCGAGTTGCGAAGCGTCACCGTCGGTGAGCACCCAGCGGCCGTCGCGGGTGATGCCGATCGGCACGACCTCGAACTCGTCGGGGTCGAGGGCGGCGAGCACGGCACCGGCACTCACGCAGGAGATCCCGTGTTCGGTGCTGCGACCGCCGAAGACGATGGCGACCCGGGTCTTCCGTGGGCTCGTCACGCAGGCTCCTTATTCGTTCTCGGCTGCCCGGATCTGGCGCAGCCGGTCCGTCGCGGCGCTACCCGCGTCCACCCGGCAGACCCTACTCTGCGTGCTCGGTCCGCGGGTCGATGACCGGAGTAAGCCCGTCCGCCGGGCGACGGCCGGACAGGACGGTGGCTCCAAGATCTTCATCGTGTACGACCGCGGCGGCAAGCCCGCTGTCCGCCATGATCCGCGCGGCCGCCACCGCCTGCGCCGCACCGGTCTCCACGACCAGGTGCCCGCCCGGCGCCAGCCAGCCGGCGGCCCGACCGGCGACCCGCCGCAGCACGTCCAGGCCGTCCGGACCGCCGTCGAGCGCCGCGCGGGGCTCGTGCAGCCGGGCCTCCGGCGGCAGCAGTGCCACCGCGTCGGTCGGCACGTACGGCACGTTCGCCACGAGCAGGTCGACGCCACCGGCCAGCCCGTCCGGAAGCGCGTCGAACAGGTCGCCCACGTACACCCGCCCGCCGTACGGGGCGAGGTTGCGCCGGGCGCAGCCGACGGCGGCCGGATCGACGTCGGCGGCGACCAGCCGGGCCGGCCGGATCCGGTGCGCCACGGCGGCGGCGACCGCGCCGCAGCCGCAGCACAGGTCGATGACGGTCGCGTCCGGCCCGGTCAGCTCGACGGCACGACGGACGAGCAGTTCGGTACGGCGGCGCGGCACGAACACCCCGGGTTCGACGGCGAGCCGCAGGCCGGCGAAGTCGACCCGGCCGAGCACGTGCTCCAAGGGCAGGCCGGCGACCCGGCGGGCGACCCGGTCGGCCAGGTCGGCGGCGCCACCGCCTGCGGCGACCAGCAGCGCGGCCTCCTCCTCGGCGAAGACGCAGCCGGCGGCCCGCAGCCGACCGACGATCGCGGCGACGTCCGGCACCGGCTAGGCCGACCGGTCCAGCGCCCGGCCGATGTCGGCCACCAGGTCGGCGGTGTCCTCGACGCCGCAGGAGAGGCGTACGAAGCCGGGCGCGGTGTCATCGCCCCACTGCGCGCGCCGGTCGGCGGTGGTGTGCAGGCCGCCGAACGACGTGGCGGCGAACACCAGCTCGGCGGCCGACAGGAAGCGCGCCACCCGCTCGGCGCTGCCGAGGTCGAACGCGACGATGCCGGGCACCCGCCGCATCTGGGTGCTCGCCACCGGATACGCCGGGTCGTCCTCAAGGCCGGGCCACCGTACGCCGGACACGTCGGAGCGCGACCGCAGCGCCCGGGCGACGGCGGCCGCGTTGGCCGACTGCCGGGCCAGCCGCAGGTCGAGGGTTGCCAGCGAGCGGTGGGCGAGCCAGGCGTCGAACGGGCCGGGCACCGAGCCGGTGGTGTCCCGCCAGGTGCGGACCGTTGCCAGCAGCTCCGGTGACCGGGTCGCCAGGTAGCCGAGCAGCAGGTCGGAGTGGCCGGTGAGCGCCTTGGTGCCGGACGCGACGACGACGTCGGCGCCGAGGTCGAGCGGGCGCTGACCGAGCGGTGTCGCGGTGGTGTTGTCGACGGCGAGCAGCGCGCCGGCGGCGTGCGCCCGCGTGGCGAGGTCGGCGATGTCGCAGACGTCCAGGCCGGGGTTGGCCGGGGTCTCCAGCAACACCAGCCGTACGCCCTCGAACGACGGGTGCGGACCGGCGGTCGGCACCGTCCGCACCGTCACCCCGTTGGCCGCCAGCACCGAGTTGGCGAACGCCCGGACGGTGAAGTAGCCGTCCGCCGGCAGCACGACGGTGTCACCGGACCGCACGAGGGAGAGCAGCAGCGCGGTCAGCGCCGCCTGCCCGCTGGCGAAGGCGAGGCAGTCGCCGCCCTCCAGCTCGCCGATGGCGGCTTCCAGGTTGCGCCGGGTCGGGTTGCCGGGGCGGCCGTACCAGTCCCGGCCCGCGGCCGCGTCGCCGCCGGCGGGATCGAGGTGGTACGGCGCGGCGAACACCGGACCGGGCAGGAACGGCTCCCCCGGCGCCGGCTCGGGCAACCCGGCGTGCACGCAGCGGGTGCCGTCGCCGTACCCGTCGGTCTGGCTCATCGTCGCTCCCGGTCCGTCGGCGTCACTCTGGCTTGGTGGTACGGCTCATCAGCGCGGTCAGCGCCACCCGGGGATCGACCCCCTCGTGGCAGACCCGCTCGACCTGCTCGGTGATCGGCATCTCGACCCCGTGGGCACGGGCCAGGTCGCGGATGGCGAGGCAGCTCTTGACGCCTTCCGCGGTCTGCCGGGTCGCGGCCTGCGCCTGCTCCAGGCTCTCACCGCGGCCCAGGTGCTCGCCGAAGGTCCGGTTGCGCGACAGCGGCGAGGTGCAGGTGCCGACCAGGTCGCCGAGGCCGGCCAGACCGGCGAAGGTGAGCGGGTCGGCACCCAGCGCGACACCGAGCCGGGCGGTCTCCGCCAGCCCACGGGTGATCAGGGTGGCCTTGGTGTTGTCGCCGAGCCGCATCGCGGTCGCGATGCCGTACGCGAGCGCGATCACGTTCTTGACCGCCCCACCCAGCTCGGTCCCGATCACGTCCCCGTTGGTGTACGGGCGGAAGTACGACGTCGTCACCGCGTTCTGCACGAGCGTGGCGCGGTCGGTGTCGGTGCAGGCGACCACGGTGGCGGCCGGCTGCCCGGCGGCGATCTCGGGCGCCAGGTTGGGGCCGGACACCACGACGACCCGGTCGGCGGCCACCCCGGCCGTCTCCACGATCACCTGGCTCATGCGCTTGGTGGTGCCGAGTTCGATGCCCTTCATCAGCGAGACGAGGGTGGCGTCGGGGCCGACGAACGAGGCCCACTCGGCGAGGTTGCCCCGCAGCGTCTGCGACGGTACGGCCAGCACGACCAGCCACGCCCCGGAGATGGCCTTGCCGGCGTCGGCGGTGGCCGTCACGTTCGCCGGCAATCGCAGGCCGGGCAGGTAGTCGGGATTGGTGCCGGTGGCCCGGATCGTCGCCGCGACCTGCTCGCGCCGCGACCAGATGGTCACCTCGTTGCCCGCGTCGGCGAGCACCTTCGCGAAGGCGGTGCCCCAGGAGCCGGCCCCCAGCACCGCCACGTGCCCACCCGGGGCCCGCCCGCTACGCTCGCTCACCGGCCCGCCCCGGATTCCGGCGCGGTCGGCTGCCACAGCGGTGGGGGTGTGCCGCCACGGATCTCGGCGAGCAGGTCACGCAAGTGCAACATGATCTCCTCTGTCATCTCGTCGAGGGTCGCCTTGGTCGGTGCGGCACCGGTCCACCGCTCGAGGTCCACCGGCGGCCCGGCCTTCACCTGGACCGGGATACGCGGCCGGAGGCTGAACTTGTTCGTCCGCGGGTCGAAGATCCGCTGCGGACCCCACATCGACACCGGCACGACCGGCGCACCGGTGGCCAGGGCGAGCCGGGCGGCGCCGGTCTTGCCCCGCATCGGCCACAGTTCGGGCTCCCGGGTGGTCGTACCCTCGGGATAGACCACCACGGCACCGCCGGACTTGACCGCCGCGACCAGCAGGTCGAGCGACTTCGCGGCGTCGCTCGTGCCCCGCTCGACCGGAATCTGCTTGACCTTGAGCAACATGCGGCCGACGACCGGAACCCGGAACACGCTCGCCTTGCCGAGGAACTGCGGCCAGCGGCCGGCGTCGTAGACGAAGTGCCCGCAGACCAGAGGGTCGGCGTGGGAGATGTGGTTGGCCACGACGATGACGCCGCCGCCGGTGGCCAGGTGCTCCGCACCCGACCAGGTCCGGTGGGTCCACAGGGTGAGGACCGGCTTGACGACGACCACCACCAAACGCCGCCAGAACCCCAGCCTGCGCCGCGCCACGCTGCCTCCTCGTTTCCACCGACCACGGTCCGACCGGTGCCGCGATCGTTGCCGCGGCCGATTCTCCGGGTACCGGGGGCTCGAAGCGAAATCATGCCCGTTCCACCTGGGTACGACCAGGCAGGGTCGGCCACGTGCCGGGCTGGCAGGATTGGCGCGTGCGGGAGCCGACGTGGGTCGTGGTGGTGCCGGTCAAGCGTCTGGCCACGGCGAAGAGCCGGCTGCGCGGTGCGCTGGCCGACCCGGGCGCCGAGGCGCACGCGCGGCTGGCGCTGGCGATCGCCCTCGACACCGTCGCCGCGGTGCTCGCCTGCCCGCCGGTCGACCGGGTACTGGTGGTCACCGACGATCCGGTCGCCGGGCCGGCCCTGGCCGCGCTGGGCGCCTCGGTGGTGCCCGACGCCCCGGACGCCGGCCTCAACGCCGCCGTGGCCCACGGTGCGTCGCTGGTTACCGACCGATGGGTGGCGGCGCTCGCCGCCGACCTGCCGGCACTACGCCCGGCCGACCTCGCCGGGGCGCTGCGGGAGGCCCTGGGAGGGCTGACCGTGGGCGGGCCAACCGTCGGCGGGCCGACCGTGGGCGGGTCGGGCGTGGGCGGGCCGGGCGTGGGCGGCGCGGCCGTCGGCGGGACGGGCGAGGGCGGGGCGGCCGTCGGCGGGGCGGCCGACCTGGCCGGTGCCGGGCGGGGCTCCGCTCCCCCCACCGCGCGGCGGCCGGCGCCGGGCCGGCCGGCGCGCCGGTTCCTGGCCGACGCGCCGGGCACGGGCACGGTGCTGCTCACCGCCCCACCCGGCGTACCCCTCGATCCACGCTTCGGGGTCGACTCCGCCGCCCGGCACGCCGCCTCTGGCGCGCTGCCGCTCACCGGCGGGTGGCCGACCCTTCGCCGTGACGTCGACACTCCCGCCGACCTCGCCGCCGCCGCCAACCTCGGCCTGGGTCGCCACAGCGCCGCCCTCGTCCCGACCGCGGCCGGACACCTCGGAGATGGGCAAAGGTGACAGCGAGAACGCCCGACTACAAAGGGCTGGGGCGGTTGTTGCGGAAGCGCCCGTTGGTGGTCCTTGCTGATCTGGGCGGGAGAGACCTTATCCACGCTCGATAAGGTCTCTCCCGCCCAGATCAACCGCGTCCCCCTGCGACCCGCCCCATCCACGCACATCGTTCACGCGACCCGACACCCGATCATGGGGATGATGTTCACAAGTCGGGCGGGAACGCCACGTTTTCTCCATGATCGGCGAACGGGACGCGGCAGGCGGCGAACGGGGCGCGGCAGGCGGCGGACCGAGCGCGGCAGGCGGCGCTGCGGGGCGCGGCAGGCGGCAGGCGGGGCGCGGCAGGCGGCAGGCGGCGGACCGGGCGCGGCAGGCGGCGCTGCGGGGCGGGGCGTACGGCGGGGCACGACGCGTGGCAGGTGCGGGGCACGACGCGCGCGGGTACGGTGCTGGCATGCAGGGGACCGTCGCCACCTACGATCCGCTCACCCGCTCCGGGACGTTGCTGCTCGACGACGGCGACGAGATTGCGTTCGGGGCGCCGGCCTTCGACGCGTCGGGGTTGCGGCTGCTGCGCCCGGGTCAGCGGGTCCGGGTCGAGCACGACGAGTCCGGGCAGGTCAGCAGGGTCACGTTACCTACATTTCAATGATCGAAATGTGGCATGTTGATTTGGCGGTCACCCAGATCGGGTGATGATGAATGGGTGACGAATCCAGCCGGCCGCCGCCCCCCACACCAGCGCCAGTCCCGTGCCGACCAGTCACCGACGCCCGACGACGAGCGCCCGCCGGTGCCGCGTGGCCAGGTCCGACGGCGTGGTTCGAACGGACGATTCGTCCGGCGCGACAACTCGACGACGGCGCTGAGCCCGAGTGTTCCGCCGCGCCCCGAGCCGCCGGCCGGCACCGGTGATCCCGACCCGGACCGGGCGCCGTCGGTCGCGCACGACTCGACCGACTCGCCGCCGCCGGACGGCGTGCACCCGGCGACGCTGGAGCCGCTGCCGGAGGACCGGTTCCTCAACCGGGAGCTGTCCTGGCTCGATTTCAACGCCCGGGTGCTCGCCCTCGCCGAGGATCCGGCGACGCCGTTGCTGGAGCGGGCGAAGTTCCTGGCGATCTTCGCCAGCAACCTCGACGAGTTCTTCATGGTCCGGATCGCCGGTCTCAAGCGCCGTCTCCAGGCCGGCCTGCCGATGCGCGGCGGCGACCGGCTGCCGTTGCGCACCCAGCTCGAGCTGATCGCCGAGAAGACCGCCGGCCTGGTCGCCCGGCACGCCCGCTGCTTCGTCGACGACGTACTGCCGCGGCTCGCCGCCGAGGACGTCCACCTGGTGCGGTGGGCCGACCTGGACGCCGGCGAGCGCGAGCAGTTGCGGACCTACTTCCGGGAGGCGATCTTCCCGGTGCTGACGCCGCTCGCGGTCGACCCGGCGCACCCGTTTCCGTACATCTCCAGCCGCTCGCTGAACCTGGCCGTGGTGGTACGTGACCCCGATGGCGGGTCGGAACTGTTCGCCCGGGTCAAGGTGCCCAACAACGTGCCCCGGTTCGTACCGGTGGGTCCGAGCCGACCGGCCCGGTTCCTGCCGGTCGAAGACCTGATCTCCACCCAGCTCGGGCAGCTCTTCTCGGGCATGCAGGTCGTCGAGTGCCATCTGTTCCGGGTGACCCGCAACGCCGAGGTCGAGGTCGACGAGGACCGCGACGAGGACCTGCTCCAGGCCCTGGAGCGGGAACTGGCCCGGCGCCGGTTCGGCCCGCCGGTCCGGCTGGAGGTCGCCGCGTCGGTCTCCGACCACGTGCTCGACCTGCTCGTACGTGAGCTGGACATGGACAGCCACGACGTCCTGCGGGTGCCGGGCCTGCTCGACCTGTCGTCGATGTGGCAGATCTACGACGCCGTCGACCGGCCCGATCTCAAGGAGCGGCCGTTCGTACCGGCGACCCATCCGCGGCTGGTCGAGGGCGAGGTGCCGCGCAGCGTCTTCTCGGTGGTCCGGGACGGCGACATCCTGGTCCACCACCCCTACCACTCGTTCTCCACCAGTGTGCAGCGGTTCATCGAGCAGGCCGCCGCCGACCCGAACGTGCTGGCGATCAAGCAGACCCTCTACCGTACGTCCGGCGACTCGCCGATCGTCGACGCGCTGATCGACGCCGCCGCCGCCGGCAAGCAGGTGGTGGTGCTGGTCGAGGTGAAGGCGCGCTTCGACGAGGTCGCCAACATCGGCTGGGCGCGGATGCTGGAACGGGCCGGCTGCCACGTCGTCTACGGCCTGGTCGGGCTCAAGACCCACTGCAAGACCGCGCTGGTCGTACGCCAGGAGGGCAACCAGATCCGCCGCTACTGCCACATCGGCACCGGCAACTACCACCCGAAGACCGCCCGGCTGTACGAGGACTTCGGCATGCTGACCGCCGACCCGGAGGTCGGTGCCGACCTGACCGACCTGTTCAACGTCCTCACCGGCTACAGCCGGCAGACCGCCTACCGCCGGCTGCTGGTCGCGCCGCACGGGGTGCGCAGCGGCATCATCGAGCGCATCGACCAGCAGATCGAGCAGACCCGGCGGGGCGGCCGGGGCCTGGTCCAGATCAAGGTGAACTCGCTCGTCGACGAGGACATCGTGGACGCGCTCTACCGGGCGTCGCGCGCGGGCGTACGCGTCGAACTGGTCATCCGCGGGATGTGCACGCTGCGGCCGGGCGTACCCGGGCTCTCCGACAACATCCGGGTCCGGTCGATCCTCGGCCGGTTCCTCGAGCACTCGCGGGTGTTCCGGTTCGGCGCCGACGAGTCGGCCGAGTTCTGGATCGGTTCGGCGGACCTGATGCACCGCAACCTCGACCGGCGGGTCGAGGCGCTGGTACGGGTCACCGACCCGGTCGCCCGCGCCGAACTGGACCACATCATCTCGTCGTGCATGAGTGACGACGTGGAGGCGTTCGAGCTGGCCGGTGACGGCACCTGGGCCCGGCGGGTCAGCAGCGACGACACCCCGCTGGTGCACCTGCAGGAGGCGCTGCTGCGCCGCGTCGTCGGCGGCGCGAGCTGAGCGGCCGGCCGGAAGATCTGGTTAGGCTGGCCGACATGCTGGAGGAGGAACGCAAGTACGAGGCCGATCCGGCGTACGCGGTCCCCGACCTTGCCCCGGCCCTGCCGGACGGGGGACGGGTGGTGGAGCGGTCGCCGGCCACCCTGACCGCGACCTATCTCGACACGTCCGATCTGCGGCTGGCGCGGGCCGGGGCGTCGCTCCGGCACCGTAAGGGCGACCCGCTGCCGTGGACGGTGAAGTTCCCGGCCGACCTGCCGGGCCGGCGGCACGAGGTGTCCCGCCCCGGCCGGCCCGGCCGGCTGCCGGCCGAACTGTCCGCGCTGGTGACCGCCTACTCGCGGGGCGCGGCGCTGGCCCCGGTCGCGGTCGTGCGGACCGTCCGCCGGGCGTACGAGCTGCGGGACGCCGACGACCGGCTGCTGGCCGAGGTCGCCGACGACGCGGTGTCGGTGCCGGACGGGCGCAAGGTCCGCGCCACGTTCCGGGAGATCGAGGTCGAGCTGGGGGACGGCGACGCCGAGCTGCTCGACCGGGTCGGTGAGGTGTTGTGCGCGGCCGGGGCGCGGTCCGGCGGGTTCACCCCCAAGCTCGTACGCGCCCTCGGCCCCGCCGCGCAGGAGGGCCCCGACCTGGTCGCCCCGGCCGGGCTGCCGGACGAGCCGACGGCCGGCGACGTGGTCACCGACGCGGTTCGCAAGCACGTCCGGCGGATCCTCGCCCACGATCCGCTCGTCCGGCTGCGGGTGCCGGTCGGCGACGACACCGCCGTGCACCAGATGCGGGTCGGCTGCCGGCGGCTGCGCAGCGACCTGCGTACGTTCCGGCCGTTGACAAAGTCGTCATGGTCGCGGGCGTTGCGCGACGAGGTGAAGTGGCTCGCCGACGCGCTCGGCGGGCCACGCGACGCCGAGGTGCTGCGCGACCGGCTGCGCCGCACGGCCACGTGCGACCCGCTCAGCCCGCTCGACGAGGCGGCGGTCGCCCGGATCGACCAGGTGCTGGCCGTACGCCAGGAGGCGGCGCTGGCCGCCCTCGACGAGGTCCTGACGTCCGACCGCTACGCCGCCCTGGTCGAGGAGCTGGTGGCCGCCGCCCGCGAGCCGCGGCTGACGAAGCGGGCCGGGAAGCCGGCGGCCGACGTACTCCCCCGGCTGGTGGCCAAGCCGTGGCGTCGGCTGGTGTTCGGCGCGGACGGCGTCGACGGTGCCGGCGAACTCGGTCCGACCGATCCCGACGAGCGCTGGCACGACACCCGGATCGACGGCAAGAAGGCCAGGTACGCGGTCAACGCCGTCAAGCCGGTCGTCGGCGCACCGGCCCGGAACCTGGGCAAGGCCCTGTCGAAGGTGCAGGATCTGCTCGGCGAGCACCAGGACGCGGCGGTGGCCGCCGACGCCTGGCTGTCGATCGCCGCCGAGCACCCCGCCGACCACGCGCTCGCGGTGACCGCCGGGCGGCTCGCCGAGCGGGAACGCCAGATCATCCACCGGGTCCGGGCCGAGTTCCCGCAGCGGTGGAGCCAGGCCACCGAGCATCAGCTCGTCGCGTGGCTGCCGTGACCGTCCCGATCCGCGCCGCGGGCGGCGTGGTGTGGCGGCCGGCCGACTCCGGCGAGGTCGAGGTCTGTGTGGTGCACCGGCCCCGCTACGACGACTGGACCCTGCCGAAGGGCAAGCTCGAACCGGGTGAGCATCCGCTGCTCGCGGCAGTGCGGGAGATCGCCGAAGAGGCCGATGTCGGCGGGGTGCCGCAGGTCCGGTTGTCGGGCATCCGCTACGCGATGCGCGACGGCACACCGAAGTCGGTCGACTACTGGTCGGTGCGGGCCGTCGACCGCGGCGGCTTCCAGCACGAGACCGAGGTCGACGCGATGCGCTGGCTGCCGGTCGGGGCCGCGGCGGGACTGCTGACGTACGCGCACGACGCGACCGTCGTACGCGAGTTCGCCCTGCTGCCCCGGGTGACGGCCGTGCTGGCCGTCGTACGGCATGCCAGGGCCGGCAAACGCGCGACCTGGACCGGCCCGGACGTGGCCCGGGAGTTGGACGCGGCCGGGCGGGTCCAGGCGGCCGGGCTGGCCGGGCTGCTGGCCGTGGTCCGGCCGGAGCGGCTGGTGTCGGCGGCGCCGCGGCGGTGCGTGCAGACGCTCGCCCCGCTCGCCGACCGGCTCGACCTGCCGATCGAGGTCGACTCGGGCTTCGACGAGCCGGTGCCGGGCCAGGACGGGGACGAGAACGCCCTGGCCGCCGCCGGCCGGCTGGTCGAGCTGGCGACGGCCGGGCGGCGGTCGGTGGTGTGCAGTCAGGGCAAGGTGCTGCCGGCGGCGCTGGCCGCCCTGGCCGGTGGGGCTGCCGGCGACTTCCACACGCCGAAGGGCACCGGCTGGCTGCTGGCGTTCGCCGGTGAGCGTCTGGTCGGTGCCGACCGTCTCGACCCGGCGGCCGTCTGATCCCGGACGCGGTCTGACCCCGGACGGCGTCCGGCTTCGGCCCGCCTGGGTGGCGGGTGGGCCGCCCGGGTGGGAGGTGGGCCGCCCGGGCGCACAGCGAATTCGCTGTGGGTACGCCGAATTCGCTGTGGCGTCGAACAGCGGTACCGGTCCGGGCGAGCGGCCGGCGGGCCGGCGGGCACCGTCAGGCGCGCGGCGGGCGGGCGGATCGGGCGAGCGGCGTCACGGCCGGGCGCGGTCGAGGGTGACGGCGACCGCGAGGTGGTCGGAGGCGGTACTGGGCGGCGCGGCGGCGTCGGTCGCGGTCAGCCCGGCCGAGACGAAGATGTGGTCGATCTGCTCGTCCGGGGCGTCGGCCGGCGCGGTCGGCAGTGGTCGGGCCGGCGCCAGCGCGTCGACCAGGCCGGCGTCGGTGAACGCCTGGAACGCCGGATCGCCCGGCTCGGTGTTGAAGTCGCCGGCGACCACCAGTGGCCGCCCGGCGGCGTAGCCGGTGGCGAAGCGGACCACCTCGCCGGCCTGCACGACCGGCCCGTCGTCCGGTGGCGGCTGGAGGTGGGTGGAGACGACCACCAGTTCGCCGATGCCGGTGTCCAGGACGGCGGCCAGGGCCTGCGCCCCGGTGGGGGCGCCGACGGGCGTGAGACGCACGGTACGGGTCTCGGTCACCGGCAGCCTGGTCAAGATCGCGTCGCCCCACACGGCGTCGGCGGCGGGCGCGAAGACGTACCGCATGCCGAGCCGGTCGGCGATCAGGGCGAGGGTGTCGTGGCCGCCGTTGAGCAGCCAGGCCCGGTCGACCTCGCTGAGCGCGACGACGTCCGCCCGCTGCCCGGCGACGACGTCGACCAGCCCGTCGAGGTCGAAGCGCCCGTCGAGCCCGAAGCCCATCCGGACGTTGTAGGCGACCACCCGGACCGGGCCGGGTTCCGGTTCGCGGACCGGCCCGGCGTTGCCGGGTACGGCGACCGCGGCGAGCAGGGTGACGACGGCCGCCGCCGCGGTCACGAGAAGGGGCCGGCGCACCGCGGCCCCCGGTCGGGGTACGGGGCGCCGCATCGCGACGGCCGCGACGAATAGGGCCAGGACGACCGGTACCCACTGGTTGGGGTAGCCGAGGTCGTAGGCGGAGTAGTAGAGCACCGCGCCGACGGCGAAGACCACCATCCCGCCCACGACGGCGAATCCGGCGCGCATTCCGGGTCGCCCGGAGCCCGGCACCCCGGCCGGTCCCCGGGTAGCAGCGGCGGCAGCGGCGGCAGCGGCGGCAGCGGCGGAACCGGTGGCAGCGGCGGCTTGCGGAGCGGCGGGGGCTTGCGGGGTGGCGAGGGCCGCCGGGGCGACGGGGGCGGCGGGGGCGGACTGGGCCAGGCAGGCACCGAGCCCGACGGCGGTCAGCAGGATCGCCGGGATCAGCAGGGTGGTCGGCGGCACGACGAACATGACCGTGCCGGCCAGCAACGGCACGGGTGCCAGCCAGCGCATCGGGCCGCGGGGCGGGCGGGCCAGCCCGGCGCCGACGAAGAGCGCGACCGCCGTCGCGGTGACCACCCCGGGCCAGGTGTCGCCCAGCGGGGTGGATCCGGCGGTTCCGGCCGCGCCGCCGTACAGATAGGACACCGCGGTGGTGGCCAGGGCCGGCGATCCGGCGATCATCCCGGAGAGCAGCAGGGCCGGCCCGACGAGCAGCCACGGCGCGGCCCGGACCGGCCCGGGTGCGGATTCGGCCCGCCAGCTCAGGGCGAGGAAGCCGGCGACCATGGCACCGGTCAGCACCCAGGACAGCAGATCGGTCCGCCAGGTGAGGTCCAGGGTGTCCAGGGCGGTGTGCAGTACGGTGCCGACGGCCAGGCCGAGGACCAGTCCGGGGGTCGGATCGGCGGTTCCGGCGGCGGTGGCGGCGAGCCACACCAGTCCGGCGAGCAGGCCGAAGCTGGCCACGTAGAGCTGCACCTGACCGCCGTCGGTGGCGCCGAGGCCGGCCCGGCAACCGCCGAGCACGATCGCGGCGGCGAGCAGCACGGGACGTGGACCGACCCGGCGGACCAGTGGCGGGGCGCCGAGCGCGAGGACGAACCACATCAGGGCGAAGGCGCCCATGAGTTCGGCGGGCGTGGCGGCGGCCTGGCCGAAGATGGTGATGATCGAGGGCAGCCAGACACGCAGGACGTCGACGAGCAGGGCGATGCCAAGTGCGGTGGCGGCAACCGACATGGACGACCGGCGCACGGTTCCCCCTCGGGTTGGCGGTCCCTCTCGGACGGGCGGGACAACCCGAGTCATTCTCGTGTTCCATCCCCCACCGATCAAGGGCCGCGTTTCCCCGCCGCCCAAGGGCCGTGATTCCCCGCCGGCCAAGGGCCGTGATTCCCCGCCGCCCAAGGGCCGCGTTTTCCCGCCGCCCAAGGGCCGTGATCCCCTGCCGCCCAACGGCCGCGAATCCCCGCCGGCCAAGGGCCACGATCCGGGGCGCCCGGCCCCGGCACGCGAGAAGGCGCCCATCCCGTCGGGGATGAGCGCCTTCTACGCCGTACGCGCCGGGTCAGCTCCGGGCCGCGGCCTTGCGGGCCGGGGCCTTCTTCGCGGCGGTGGTACGGGTCGTGCTCTTGGTCGCCGCGGCCTTCTTGGCCGCGGTGGCGGACTTCTTCGCCGGCGCGGCCTTCTTGGTCGCGGCGGCCTTGGTGGCGGTGGCCTTGGTGGCCGCCTTTGTGGCCGCCTTGGTCGCGGTCTTCTTGGCGGCGGCCGTCTTGGCCGGCGCCGTCTTCTTCGCGGCCGCCGTCTTGGCCGGCGCCGCCTTTGCGGTGGTCTTCTTGGCCGCGGCGGTGGTCTTCGCCGCGGCGGCGGTCTTGGCGGCGGTGGCGGTCTTGGCGGCGGTGGTCTTCTTCGCCGCGGCCGTCTTGGCCGGGGCGGCCTTCGCCGTTGTAGCCTTCGCCGTTGCGGTCTTCGCCGCCGTGGTCTTCGTGGCCGCGGCGGTCTTACGTGCCGCGGCGGCCTTCGGGGCCTTGCCACTGGCGACCATGTCCTTGAAGCCGGCGCCCGGCCGGAACGCCGGCACCGCCGTCTTCTTGACCTTCACCGCTTCGCCGGTGCGCGGGTTGCGTGCTGTTCGCGGTCCCCGCACACGCTTTTCGAAGACTCCGAAACCGGTCAGTGCAACGCGGTCGCCCTTGGTGACCGCCGCCTGGACCTCTGCGAGAACCGCGTCGAGCGCCGCAGTCGCCGTCTTCCGGTCCCCCAGGCGAGCGGCAAGCGCCTCGATGAGCTCGGCCTTGTTCACGACTTTCCCTCCCGAATGTACTTCTGGACTCAACGCGAGCCATTCTGCGCGCACGGTATGCCCTTTGCCACCAGTACACAAACATCCGCCGGAAAAAAGTCGTTGTGTCGTAACGGATTCGCCCCCGTCGGCCAGGCCGACGGGGGCGAAAACCGCTGTGCGGTCAGGCGTACGGCCTAGGCGACCACTGGCAGGAAGGGCAGCCGCCGCTCCTCGTAGGCGCCGATCGCCGACTCGTGCCGGAGCGTCAAACCGATGTCGTCCAAGCCTTCCAGCAGCCGCCACCGGCTGAAGTCGTCGAGCGGGAACGACCAGGCCGCGTCGCCGACCCGGACCTCGCGGGCGGTCAGGTCGACGGTCACCGCGGTGGCCGGATCGGCCTCCAACCGGGTCCACAATTCTTCGACGACAGCCAATTCCAGCTCGACCGGCAGAAGACCTTCCTTGAGCGCGTTGCCGCGGAAGATGTCGCCGAAGCGCGGCGAGACGACGACCCGGAACCCGAAGTCGCGCAGCGCCCACACGGCGTGCTCGCGCGACGATCCGGTGCCGAACTCCGGCCCGGCGACGAGGATCGACGCACCGGAATACCTCGAATCGTTGAGCACGAATGCGGGATCCTCCCGCCACGCACTGAACAGACCGTCGGCGAAGCCGGTTCTGGTCACCCGCTTCAGATACACCGCCGGGATGATCTGATCGGTATCCACATTGGAGCGCCGCAGTGGCACCGCGCTACCGGTGTGAACGGTGAACTTTTCCATCGTCTTCTCAGCCCTTCACAGGTCGGCGGGAGCGGCGAGACGGCCGGTCACGGCGGTGGCCGCGGCGACCGGCGGCGACACCAGATGGGTACGCCCACCACGGCCCTGCCGGCCCTCGAAGTTGCGGTTGGACGTCGACGCCGATCGCTCGCCGGGCCGGAGCGTGTCGGGGTTCATGCCCAGACACATGGAGCAGCCGGCGAAGCGCCACTCGGCACCGGCGTCGATGAAGACCTTGTCCAGCCCCTCGTGTTCGGCCGCCTCCCGCACCGCGGCCGAACCCGGCACCACCAGCATCCGTACGCTGTCGGCGACCTTGCGCCCGCGCAGCACGTCGGCGGCGGCCCGCAGGTCCTCCAGCCGGCCGTTGGTGCACGAGCCGACGAAGACCACGTCGACCGGCACGTCGCGCAGCGGCGTACCGGGCCGCAGGTCCATGTATTCCAGGGCCCGCTGGGCGGCGGTGCGCTCCGCGTCGTTGTCGAAGTCCTCCGGCGCGGGCACCGCGGCGTTCAGGGCGGCGCCCTGGCCCGGGTTGGTGCCCCAGGTGACGAACGGGCTGATCCGGCCGGCGTCGAGCGTGACCTCGGTGTCGAAGGTCGCCCCCTCGTCGGTGGGCAGGCTGCGCCAGTACTCCAGCGCGGCGTCCCAGTCCGCGCCCTGCGGCGCGTTCGGCCGTCCCTTGAGGTACGCGTACGTCGTCTCGTCCGGCGCGATCATGCCGGCCTTGGCGCCCCACTCGATCGACATGTTGGCGATCGTCATGCGGCCCTCCATGGACAGCGCGCGGATCGCCTCGCCGCGGTACTCGACGATGTGGCCGCGGCCGCCGCCGGTGCCGACCTGGGCGATCAGGGCGAGGACGAGGTCCTTCGCCGTGACGCCGGGCGCCAGTTCACCGACCACGTTGACCGCCATCGTCCTCGGCCGGGCCTGCGGCAACGTCTGGGTCGCCAACACGTGCTCGACCTCACTCGTGCCGATGCCGAACGCCAGGGCGCCGAACGCGCCGTGGGTGGCGGTGTGCGAATCGCCACAGACGATCGTCAGGCCGGGCTGGGTCAGGCCGAGCTGCGGGCCGATGACGTGGACGATGCCCTGGTTGTCGTCGCCGAGCGCGTGCAGCTTGACGCCGAACTCGGCGCAGTTGCGGCGCAGCGTCTCGATCTGGGTACGCGACGTCGGGTCGGCGATCGTCAGCAGGTCACCGCGCCGGGCGTTGAACGACGGGTCGTCGTACCCGGTCGGGGTGTTGTGGTCCTCGGTCGCGAGCGTGAGATCCGTACGTCGCACGGGGCGGCCGGCCATCCGCAGGCCGTCGAACGCCTGCGGGCTGGTCACCTCGTGGAGCAAATGCAAATCAATGAAGAGCAGATCCGGCTCACCCTCGGCGGATCGCACCACGTGAGCGTCCCAGACCTTCTCGGCCAGGGTCCTGGGCGATGTTGGCTTCGGAGTGACTCCCACCATCTGGACATCCTAAATTCTGGGAGGTATGTTTCGGCTTGTGGGACACAGTATGAGCGGTGTCGGCGTTCTCGACAAGGCGGTCGTCATCCTCGCCGCCTGCGTCGACGGCGCCAGCCTGGCCGAACTCGTCGACCGTACGAAGCTGCCGCGGGCCACCGCGCACCGCCTCGCGCAGGCGCTGGAGATCCACCGGATGCTGGTACGCGACACCCAGGGACGCTGGCGCCCCGGCCCCCGGCTCGGTGAACTCGCCAACGCCGCCCCCGACGTGCTGCTGACCGCCGCCGAGCCGCTGCTCGCCGCGCTGCGCGACGCCACCGGCGAAAGCGCCCAGCTCTACCTGCGCCGCGCCGACGAACGCATCTGCGTCGCCGCCGCCGAACGGGCCAGCGGGCTGCGCGACACCGTCCCGGTCGGCTCCGTGCTGCCGATGACGGCCGGCTCCGCCGCGCAGATCCTGCTCGCCTGGGAGCCGCCCGAGGCGGTCATGCCGCTGCTGCCCCGCTGCAAGTTCACCGGCCGCACCCTGGCCGAGGTACGCCGCCGCGGCTGGGCCCAGTCGGTCGCCGAGCGGGAGGCCGGTGTGGCGAGCGTCTCCGCCCCGATCCGCGACCGGACCGGCCGGGTCATCGCCTCGATCAGCGTCTCCGGCCCGCTGGAGCGCCTCGGCCGCCGCCCCGGCGACCGCCACGCGATGGCGGTCGTCCGCGCCGGCCAACGCCTGAGCGGCCTCTGACACTCCCCCTCTTGATCCGCGTGATCAGGGAGCTCCGCACCTGCCACACCGGCAACAGGCGCGATTTAGTCCCTGATCACGCGGATCAACGGGGGTGGAGGGGGTATGAGGGGACCCGAGGGAGTGGGAAAACCGAAAAGTCCGTGCCACCGGAGTGGCACGGACTGTCGACTGTAGCCCCGACGGGATTCGAACCCGCGCTACCGCCTTGAGAGGGCGGCGTCCTAGGCCGCTAGACGACGGGGCCAGGACTTTCTTCACTTTTGCCGTTTTTCCTTGCGGTCCAACGGTGCTGAACTCTATCAGAGGTCAGCTCCGGCGCCCTATTCGGGCATCGGTTGCTGGGGTACCAGGACTCGAACCTAGACTAACTGAACCAGAATCAGTTGGGCTGCCAATTACCCCATACCCCATTGGTGCCTATGGCCTTCCTGCTCACAGCGTTCCCACTCGTTGCGCTGTTACTCAAGTCGCCGTGACTTGATGCGACGTGACTTGACGCAACTCGTGGTCCTGCTGCTTGCGGCACCGGGGGTGAACTTTACCGGACCCGGTGGAGGGTGCCAAATCCGATCCCCCCACCGGCCCCCAAACCACCGTGGCCAGCGCCGGCGCACCGCGCCGGCAGGGCACGGGCCCGACTCAGTCGAGCGCGACGACGGGGTTGGCCAGCTCGCCCAGCCCCTCGATCCGGACGACCACGGTGTCGCCGGCCGTGACGGGACTCACCCCGGCCGGGGTGCCGGTCAGCACCACGTCGCCGGGCAGCAGCGTCATCACGTGCGAGATGTACGACACCAGCGCCGGCACGTCGAAGACCATGTCCTTGGTCCGGCCGAGCTGGCGTACCTCCATCTCCTCGGGCTTGCGCCCCACCTCGCAGCGGACCTCGAGGTCGCTCACGTCGAGGCCGGTGACGATCCACGGCCCGAGCGGGCAGAACGAGTCGAACCCCTTGGCCCGCGTCCACTGGCCGTCGGAGCGTTGCAGGTCCCGCGCGGTGACGTCGTTCGCGCCGACGTACCCGAAGATGGCCTTCTCGGCCGCGGCCCGGTCGGCGCGACGGGCGCCCGGCGGGCCGATGACGACGCCGAGTTCGGCTTCGTGCTCGACCTGCTTCGACTGGACCGGCAGCCGGATCGCGTCGCCGGGGCCGATCACCGACGTCGACGGCTTGAGGAAGAGCAGCGGCTCGGCCGGGACCTCCGCGCCGTGCTCGGCGGCGTGGTCGGCGTAGTTGCGCCCGACACACACGACCTTGCTGGGCAGGATCGGCGAGAGCAGGCGTACGTCGGCGAGCGCCCACCGCTGGTTGGTGAACGTGATCCGGCCGAACGGGTGTCCCTCGATCTCGGCGACGGTCAGCCCTTCCGGGCCGGCTCCGGCCTCGCCTTCGACGACCCCGAACGACATTCCACTGGCATGGGCAAAACGAGCGATTCGCACCTGCCCAATCTAGTCCGCCGGGCCGGTGGCCTGGGCGGCGGAGCGTACCAGCGGGGCCCCGGGCGGTTTCCGGAACAGACCTTTCTCGCATAACGCACCGACGTCCGGCCTAGCGTCGGTGCGGGAGGTCCCGAACCGAGATGACCCGATCCTCGCTCCGCCTGGCCGCGCTGACCGTCCTGGCGTCCGTCGCCATCCCGGCCACAGCCGTAGCGGCCGGCCCCACCCAGACAACCACCGGCGCGGCGCGGACCGGCGCCCACGCCGTCACCGTCAAGGTCTCCAGCAGCGGCGGCTCCGCACCGTACTACCGCGCCGAGGTACACAACGAGAGCCCGGAGCCGCTCGACGTGGTCGTACGGCAGGGTGTGCCGGCGGGCACCGCCGTCGCCGCGGTGAGCGACGGCGGCTACCCCGCCCGCGACGAGGTCACCTGGCGGGTCCGGCTCGTGCCGGGCGAAACCCTCCAGCGCAGTACGTCGCTCGCCCCGGCCGGCACCATGCGCGAGGTCGTCGTACCCGTCTGCGCGTACCCGGCGCAGGGCGACCAGCCGTACGACTGTGCCTCCGCGACCTGGGCCGCGCCCCCGCTCCCCGTCGTGAAAGCGGCGCCACCGTGGTGGATGACGCTGCCCGCCCTGATCGCCTCGATCGGCGTGGTGCTGCTCGCCGCCGCGATTCTCACCTGGCGGCGGTGGAGCAAGCCCCGCCGGCTCGCCCGCGCCGAACGGTTCCGCCGCGAGATGCCCCGCTACACCTGGCGGTACGGCCCTCCGGTGTGGACACTCGTGCTGCTGTCGGCCGCGATGGTGACCGCCGTCGGCGCGCTCGCCGCCTGGCAGGGCGTGGTCCGGTTCGACCGGGCCAGCGAGACGACCCGGGCCGCGCTGGAGGAGGGCAAGGGCTGGATCGGCGACACCACCCTGGGCCAGCTCGGCGCCCCGATGCGGGAGCAGTACTTCGAGTTCGCCGTCTACCGGGTCACCTGCGAGCCGCCGGCGGGCGGCAAGGGCCGGTGCCTCGCGGTCGTCGGGCTGCGCAACGTCAGCGGCGAGAGCCAACCCTGGTACGGCATGCTCCAGCGGGCGTACCAGCCGAACGGCAACTGGGTCAGCGTCGACGAGGAGGCGACCCGGGCGGTCAACGGCGGCCGGGACCTGTTCGCCACCCCGGTGCCCGCCGGCGAGAAGCTGCTCTTCCCGCTCGCGTTCACCGTCGACGGCGGGACGCGGCCGGACCGGATCGAACTGCGCGGCGGGGTCTTCTCCGCCGGGGTCACCGTCCGCCTGCCGTAGCCGCGGCACCGCCGGCCACACGGCCCGTGGGGCGCACCCCGGGGCGTGCCCCGGGCCCGCCTCGCCGCTGCCGGAAAGGCCCGCCGGGTACGGCGATCCGCCCGCCGTACCCTGGGTGGGTGACCGCTCCCGCCGCGACCGTCGCCGTGCTGCCACCGGCAGTGTGGCGGGCCCGGCGTGCCGCACACGAGGAGCGCGTCGACCGGTGGCTCACGCCGCACCTGGAGCGCCGCCGGACCGGGGTGCGGCATCCGGTCGAGGACTTCCTGTTCACCTACTACTCCTACCGGCCGGCGCAGTTGCGGCGCTGGCATCCCGGCGCCGGGGTGGCGCTCGACGGCGCCGACGTGGCCGGGTTCGGCCGCGACTACCGGGTCACCCCGGACGGGGTGACGGTCGACACCGACGCGCTGCGGGGGCGCCGGGGCGAGTCGGTCGCCTGGATCCACGACCTGCTCACCCGCACCGCCGGCCGACCGGCGCACCTCGGCTGTTTCGGCATGCACGAGTGGGCGATGGTCTACCGCCAGACCCAGGACGAGGTACGCCACAACGCCTGGCCGCTGCGGCTGTCGCCGGCGCAGACGGCGGCCACGGTGGAGGCGAACCGGATCCGGTGCAGCCACTTCGACGCGTACCGGTTCTTCACCGCACCGGCCCGGCCGCTGAACCTGTTGCAGCCGACCCGGGAGGCGCAGGCCGCCAACGAGCAGCCCGGCTGCCTGCACGCCAACATGGACCTCTACAAGTGGGCGTACAAGCTGTCGCCGCTGGTGCCGGCCGAACTGGTGGCGGACTGCTTCGAGCTGGCCCGCGAGATCCGGACGCTCGACATGCGGGCGTCGCCGTACGACCTGGCGGCGCTCGGTCAACCGCCGGTCCGGGTGGAGACCCCGGAGGGCCGTTCCGAGTACGCCGTACTGCAACGCGGCTTCGCCGAACGCGCCGCCCCTCTGCGGGAACGTCTCGTCGCGGAGTGCCGGCGGCACCTTCCCGCGGCGGGCGGTTGAGCCGCTACTCGCCCACCGCCCCGCGGCCGCGCTTCAGTTGGGACTGGCGGCGTTTGGCCTCCAGGCGGCGTTCCTTGGCGGCCCGGCTCGGCCGGGTCGGTCTGCGGGTCGGCGGGGGCGGCGCGACGGCGTCGGCGAGCAGGGCGGCCAGCCGGGCCCGGGCCGCCTCCCGGTTGGCGAGTTGGGCGCGGTGCTCGCGGGCGGTGATGGTCAGTACGCCGTCGACGAGCCGGCCGGACAACCGGTCGAGGGCCCGTTCCCGCATCCAGTCGGGCAGGGTCGGCGAGGAGCCGACGTCGAAGGAGAGCTCGACGCGCGAGTCGGTGGTGTTCACGCCCTGGCCGCCCGGGCCGGACGACCGGGAGAAACGCTCGCGCAGCTCACCACCGGGGATGGTGAGCCGGTCGTTGATCCTCAGTTCGTCGGCCATGCTTCGAGCATGCCCTACCCCGCCAGTGATTAACCGCGCGCCCGACCCGCCGCGCTGATCAAGGGGATCATCGTCCCGAAGCGGGCGGGACTCCCCACGATTGCTCCTTGATCGACGCGTCACGGGGCAACAGGTCAGCCGGAGGGTTGGGCGGGGATGCGGCCGAGGTCGATCACGGCGTCCGGGCGGGGACCCCGCGTCCCGTCCAGCGGTGACGACGCCGGCGGCGGCAACTCGTCCGCGCGGTCCGCGGCCGGCAGCCACAGCAGGAACGTGCTCCCGCGGCCCAGCGTGGAGAAGACCGCGACCTGCCCGCCGTGCGACTCGGCGATCTGCCGCACGATCGCCAGCCCCAGCCCGGTACGCCGCTCCCGGGAACCCGACGGGCCGCTCTCGCCGCGCCAGAACCGGTCGAAGACGCGGGGCTGGTCGGCGTCGGCGATCCCCGGCCCCTCGTCGGTGACGGCGAGCCACAGCCAGCCGCCCGTCCGTCCGGTGGTGACGGTGACCGCGCCACCGGCCGGGGAGAGCCGTACGGCGTTGGAGAGCAGGTTTCCCGTGGCGCGGCGCAGCGCGTCGTGGTCACCGATGAGGTCGAGGCCGTCGCGTACGGCGTACCGCAGGTCGATCCGGCGTTCGGCGGCGACGGCGGCGAACTCGTCGGCGGCCTCCCGGGCGACGGCGCCGAGGTCGACATCGGTGTCGGCGAGGCCGGTGGCGTCCCGGCGGGCGGTGGCGAGCAGATCCTCGACCAGACGGGACATCCGGTCGGTGGCCCGGTCGATGACGGCGATGGCGCGGTCGCGTTCGGGGCCGGTCGCCTCGGCGGCGTCGATCAGGGAGGCGTCGAGGTTGGCCCGGATGATGGCGAGCGGGCTGCGCAGTTCGTGGGAGGCGTCGTCGATCAGCTGGCGCTGGGCGCGGAAGGCGTCGTCGAGGCGGTCGAGCATCGAGTCGATGGTGTCGGCGAGTTCGCGCAGCTCGTCGCGGGCGCCGTCGAGCCGGATGCGCCGGGACAGGTCGGTGGCCTGGATCTCGCGGGCGGCACGGGCGATGGCGCCGACCGGGCGCAGGGCCCGGCCGGACAGCACCCAGCCGATGCCGAGGCTGGCGACGAACAGCCCGCCGAGCGCGATCGCCGAGTAGTTGCGCAGGGTCTTCAGGGTGTTGAAGTTGACCGCCGACTCGATCTCGTCGACGTCGGCGACATCGACGGTGCCGACCGGGATGACCCGGCCGTCGGACTTCTCCTTGACGATGCGGGCCTGCTGGGCCGTGATCGGCTTCGGGTCGGTGGTGCGTTCGACGGCGACGTACGTGACACCGAGCGCGGTGGCGGCGAGCGCGAACAGCAGCGTCGAGTAGAGCAGCGTCAGCCGGAACCGGATCGACTGGAACAGGCGCGGGGTCCTCACATCGCCTCCTTGAGGCGGTAGCCACGCCCGACCACGGTCTCGATGAGCTGGGTCGGGCCGAGCTTGCGACGCAGGGTGCCGACGGTGACCCGTACGGTCTGCGTGAACGGGTCGGCGTTCTCGTCCCAGACGTGTTCGAGGAGTTCCTCGGCGGAGACGACGTGGCCGGGCCGGGTCATCAGATACTCGAGCACGCCGAACTCCTTCCGGGTCAGGTGCAGGGCGTCGCCGTCGAGGCTGGCCGCGTGCCGGGCCGCGTCGAGCCGCAGGGCCCCGACCTGCACGACGGCGGTGGTGCCGCCGGTGTCCCGGCGCAGCAGGGCGCGTACCCGGGCCAGGAGTTCGGCCAGCGCGAACGGTTTGACGAGATAGTCGTCGGCGCCCTCGTCGAGGCCGCGGACCCGGTCGTCGAGGCCACCGCGGGCGGTGAGCATCAGCACCCGCAGGTCGGCACCGCCCTGCACCTCGATGGCGCCGGAGCGGATCTCGCGGCAGAGGTCGAAGCCGTTGTCGTCGGGCAGGTTCAGGTCGAGCAGCATCAGGTCGTACGCGTTGACGGCCAGCCGGTCCCGGGCGCCGGCGGCCTCGCCGGCCACGTCGACCGCGTAGCCGGCGCGTACCAGCCGCAGGCGGACCGCCTCCGCCAGGTCTTCCTCGTCTTCCACCACCAGCAGACGCATCCGCGCAACCCTCGCCTTCCGCACCGCCCCGCTTCCGGGCCGTCGCACCGCCCCGGTCCGGGCCGTCGCACCGGCCCGGACCCGGGGACCTTCCGAAACTAGCCGCCCCGACCGATGATGCCGTCCGCCGACTGTTGGGCCCGTTCGATCGGGATCGCGAAGCCGATTCCGATCGAGCCGCCGCCCTCCAGGGTGGCGATCGCCGTGTTCACCCCGACGACCTCGCCCCGCGCGTTGACCAGCGGGCCGCCGGAGTTGCCCGGATTGATCGACGCGTCGGTCTGGACCGCCTTCTGCCGCCCGCCGGTGCCGAGCCTCACCTCGCGGTCCAACGCGCTGACGATGCCGGCCGTGACGGTTCCGGACAGACCGAGCGGTGACCCGACGGCCAGGACCGGTTCGCCGACGCTGGTGGTGCCGGGCGCGGCGATGGCGAGCGGGGTCAGGTTGGCGGCCGGGTCGACGCGCAGGACGGCGATGTCGCTGCCCGGGTCGCGGCCGACGACCTCGGCGGGGAACGTCCGCCCGTCCGGTGCGACGACGATGACGTCGTCACCGCTGCCGGCGTCGAGGATGTGGTCGTTGGTGATGATGTGCTGCTTGTCGTCGATCGCGAACCCGGATCCGCCGGCGGTGCCGCCGTTGCCGCGTACCTGCACCGAGACGACGCCGGGCAGCGCGGTCGCGGCGGCCGCGACCAGGTCCGGTGGCACGTTGGCGACCGCCGGCGTCGGGCTCGGCTGGGCGGCGACGCTGGCCCCGGGCCGGGGCGAATCGCCGCCGCTGGCGACGTAGCCGCCGGCGAGCGCGCCGGAGACCGTCGACAGGGCGACCACGGCCAGGCCGGCGAGCAGGGTCCGCCGCCACCGCGCGGCCCGCGCCACCGCCGGCTGTTCCTCTGGTACGTCGACGACGGGCGGCCCGTACGGGTCGATCCGGGGCGAGACGAACCACGGACCACGCGGCTCGCCGAGCCCGGTTGGTGTGCTCATCGATCCCCTCCTTCGTGGGATGCCGTGGGGGCGGCGGCGGGGCGGGTTCTGTCCGGCGGCCGGGCCGGGTCAGGGCGGCCGGGCGGACCGGCCGGGGTCGGGTCAGGGCAGCCGGGCGGGCCGGCCGGGGTCGGGTCAGGGCAGCCGGGAGAACCACAGCATCGAGCCGGCCCCGGCGGCGAGTGCGAGCAGCAGCCCGAACCCGATGAACCGGGCGGAGACGTCCTGGCGTTCGACCTCGTAGCCGACCGAACTGCCGATGTCGGCGTAGACGGCGCGCAGTTCCTCGCTGCTGCCGGCCTCGTAGTAGCCGCCGCCGGTCTGTTCGGCGACGTCACGCAGGCTCTGGCCGTCGACCGGTACCCGCATCGGCCGGCCGGTGCCCTGGCTGATGTAGCCGGAGTCGGTGCCGAACGAGATGGCGTCGACCGGTACGCCGGCCGCGACGGCGTCGGTCGCCGCCTCGTCCGGTTCCCGGCCGGAGGTGTTGGCGCCGTCGGAGAGCAGCACGATCCGGGCCGGCGGCGGGTCGTCGGCGGCCTTGGCGTCCAGCGAGCGGATGGCCTCCAGGGAGGTGTTGATCGCCTCCCCGATGGCGGTGCCCTGGATGCCGGTGCTGCCCTCGGCGAGCCGGTCGATGCCGCCGGCGATCGCCTCCCGGTCGGTGCCGGGTGCGACGAAGACGGACGCGTTCCCGGCGAAGGCGACCAGGCCGACGTTGAACTGGTCGGGCAGTCCCTCGACGAAGCTGAGCGCGGCCGACTTGGCGGCGGCGAGCCGGTCCGGGCTGACGTCGGTGGCGAGCATCGACGTGGAGACGTCGACGGCGATGACGACGGTGGTGCGTTCGCGCGGCACCTGTACGTCGTCCATCGGGCGGGCGAAGCCGACGACGAGCAGGGCCAGCATGGCCAGGAAGAGGCTGGCCGGCACGTGCCGGCGCCAGGCGGGCTGTTTCGGGGCGACCCGGTCCAGCAGCCGCAGGTTGGTGAACCGCACGGCGTAGCGGCTGCGGCGGCGCTGCATGAGGACGTACCCGCCGGCCAGGGCGAGCACGCCGAGCAGCAGCCAGAGCCGCTCCGGTGACTGCCAGTTCATCTCGATCCCCCTCTCATGCCGCACCGCCGGGATCCGAACCGGGCGTACGGCCGCGCGGGGTGCCGGCGAGGCGGCGCTGTGCCTGCACGTGTCGTACGAGGTCGGCGACCCAGTCCCGGTCGGTGCGCAGCGCCAGGTGGGTCGCGCCGCTGCGGCGCAGTGCCCGGCGGACGAGCTGGCGCTGCCGGGTCGCGGCGGCCGCGTACCGCTCGCGCAGCCGGCGGTCGCCGGTCGACACCTCGCGCCGCTGTCCGCTCTCCGGGTCGACCAGGGTGATCAGGCCGACGTCGGGCAGTTCGAGTTCGCGCGGGTCGGTGATCTCGACGGCGAGCACCTGGTGCCGGGCGCCGAGCCGGCGCAGCGGTGTCTCCCACGCCGGTTCACCGTTGTCGTCGTCGGGCAGGCCGTCGAGGAAGTCGGAGACGACGACCATCAGCCCGCGCCGGGCGGTGGACCGGTGCAGGCCGTCGATCGCGCCGGCCAGCGCCGGGGCCGGCCCGGCCCCGTCGAGCCGCGGGGCGGCGAGCAGCAACCGCAGTACGGCGAGCAGGTGGTTGCGGCCGCCCCGGGCCGGGAACCGGCGTACGGCCTCCTGGGTCACCACGTGTGCGCCGAGCCGGTTGCCGATCCCGGCGGTGAGGAAGCCGACCGCCGCGACGGCGGCCACCGCGAGTTCGCGTTTCTCCAGGTCGGCGGTTCCGAAGTCCATGCTCGGGGTGCCGTCGACGAGCAGCCAGGTGGACAGTTCGCGGTCGGCGTCGACCTGCTTGACGTGCGGCACCGCCGTACGGGCGGTGACCGCCCAGTCCATCCGGCGCACCTCGTCCTCGCCGGGCCGGTACTCGCGGCTGCCGGCGAGTTCGCTGCCGGAGCCGGGCAGCAGGCCGAGGTACTGGCCGTGGAGCAGCCCGTCGAGCCGCCGGGTGATGGTCAGTTCGAGCCGGCGCAGCCGCCGTTCGGGGGCCAGCTCGTGGATGGTCGCCGGACCGTCGCCGCCCGCCGCGCCACCGCCGCGGGTCCCCGCCGGCCCGCGGCCGGCCGTCCCGGTCATCATGCCGCCGCCGGCATACCGACGCGGCGGACGTCCTGGGCCGGGGCGATCCGGGGCGGCGGGACGACCTCGACGACGCGGCGCACGATCGACTCGGCGGCGACGCCGTCGGCGACCGCGTCGAAGGAGAGCACCAGCCGGTGCGCGACGACGTCGACGGCCAGTTCCTTCACGTCCTCCGGCAGCACGTAGTCGCGGCCCCGCAGCAGGGCCAGGCCGCGTGCGGCGGCGACCAGCCCGAGGGTGGCCCGGGGACTCGCCCCGTACGCCAGCAGTGGCACCACCTCCGGCAGGCCGAACCGGGCCGGGTCGCGGGTGGCGAGCACCAGCCGTACGACGTACTCGGCCAGCGCGTGGTGCACGAACACGCCACGGGCCGCCTCCTGGAGGGTGCGCAGCCGGTCGGTGTCGAGGACCCGGCGCGACGCCGGGCGGGCGGTGCCCATCCGGTAGAGGATGCCGAGTTCCTCCTCGTCGCTCGGGTAGCCGACGACGACCTTCATCAGGAACCGGTCCCGCTGCGCCTCCGGGAGCTGGTAGACGCCCTCGGACTCGATCGGGTTCTGGGTGGCCAGGACGAGGAACGGGTCGGGCACCGGATAGCTGCGGCCGCCGATGGAGACCTGGCGTTCGGCCATCGCCTCCAGCAGTGCCGACTGCACCTTCGCCGGGGCCCGGTTGATCTCGTCGGCGAGGACGAGGTTGGCCATGACGGGGCCCAGCTCGACATCGAAGTCCTCTTTGGACGCCCGGTAGATGCGGGTGCCGACGATGTCGGACGGCACCAGGTCGGGGGTGAACTGGACCCGGGAGAAGGTGCCGCCGACCGCGGTGGCCAGGGTCTGCGCGGCCAGCGTCTTGGCCACGCCGGGTACGCCCTCCAGCAGGCAGTGCCCCTCGGCGAGCAGCGCGGTGAGCAGCCGCTCGACCAGCCGGTCCTGCCCGACGATGACCCGCTTGACCTCGAAGAGGGTCTGTTCGAGTTCGGTGGCCGTACGGCCGTCGGTCTTGGCCCGGTCGATGGTGGCGACCGGGATCTCGCCGGTCGCGTCGGCGGCGCTCACAGGTCGGCCGCCGGGGTGTCGGTGGCCTTCCCGGGGCAGTCGCGCCCGGCGCCCGGCTCGGGCGCGTCGGTCACGATCTGCAACACGGGTTCCGGGTGCCGCTGGTCGGCGGCGTAGGCGATGCCGCCGAAGGTCCCGGCCGCCGCGGCCGCCCCGGCAAACGCCAGCCCGGCGATGGTCTTGATCCGCATCGTGTCGGTTCCCTCCGTCGCGCGTGTGACGCCCCCGGCCGGCAGGCCGGTGCGCCCGTCTGCCACATGTCACCAGGAGGGACCGAAAGCGGGCCGAAGGAAGCGGGACGGTTTCCCGGCCGGGCGGATGACGGGGTCGGCTACCGTTCGCCGGGTGAGCGTGGATGTGGGGCGGGCGGGCGTCGAACGGGTGTCGGCGCGGCCGGCCCGCCGGGGCGCCCGGGCGCTGACGGTGCTGTGCTGGCTGGTCGCCGTACCCGGGCTGCTCTGGGCCGTCGTCCGGCTCTTCGGGCTGGAGCGGGGGCCGCTGGTGCAACTGCTCGCCTTCACCCCGTACGTGGCGGCGTGGAGCGTGCTGCCGGTGGTCCTGGCGGTCGCGCTGCGCCGGTGGTGGGCCGCCGGCGTGGCGGCGGTCGCCGCGCTGGCGCTGCTGGGCGTGGTCGTGCCGCGGGTCGTGCCGGACCGTGGACCGGTGCCGGCCGGTCCGGTGCTCAGGGTGCTGACCAGCAACGTGCTCGCCGGGGCGGGCGATCCGGCGGCGGTGCTCGCGCTGGTGCGGGCGGAGCGGGTGGACGTGCTGGCGGTGCAGGAGTTCAGCCCGGAAACACAGGCCGCCCTCGACGCGCTGGGGGTCGCCGACGTGCTGCCGCACCGGGTGACCAACCCGATGGTCGGCACGCAGGGTTCGGCGCTCTACTCCCGGTTCCCGTTGACCGACACCGGGATCCGGTGGAACGACGGCGGCTTCAGCCAGGCGTACGGCACGGTCCTGGTGCCGGGCGGGCCGGCGGTGGTGGCCGAGTCGGTGCACCCGGCGGCGCCGTACGCCCTGTCGGTGATCGACGACTGGCGCACCGACCTGGCGGCGCAGCCGGTGGCCACCCCGGACGGGCCGCTGCGGGTGCTGGCCGGCGACTTCAACGCCACCCTCGACCACGCCCCGCTGCGGGACCTGATCGACACCGGGTACGTCGACGCGGCCGCCGCCCAAGGTGCCGGGCTGCTCGGCACCTGGGGCCCGTACGACGGCGACCCGATCCCGCCGGTGGCCATCGACCACGTGCTGGTCGACCGGCGGATCGGGATACGCGCGGTCGCCGTGTACCCGGTGGCCGGCAGCGACCACCGGGCGGTGCTGGCCGAGCTGGCCCTGCCGGTCGGATAAGTGCCCCGCCGGCCGGCTGGTGTCCGGCCGGCGGGGCCGTGGGCGTCAGGCCGCCGGGGTCCGGGCCAGCCCGTACGTCAGCGCGTCGACCAGCGCCCACCAGCTCGCCTCGACCACGTTCTCGTGCACGCCGACCGTGGTCCAGTCCCGACCGCCGTCGTCGGCGGTCTCGACCAGCACCCGGGTGATCGCGCCGGTGCCGTGCGTGCCCTCCAGGATGCGGACCTTGTAGTCGGCCAGTTCGAAGCCCTTGAGCTGTGGGTAGTGGCGCAGCAGGGCCAGCCGCAGCGCCTCGTCGAGGGCGTTGACCGGGCCGTTGCCCTCGGCGGTGGCGATGACACGTTCGCCGCGTACCCGGACCTTGACGGTCGCCTCGGAGACCACGGCGCCGTCCTCGCGGTGCTCGACGATGACCCGGTAGGACTCCAAAGTAAACGGCCGGGCCACCTCGGCGCCGGGCAGTTCGGAGCGGACCAACAGTTCGAACGACGCGTCGGCGGCCTCGAACGACCAGCCGCCGGCCTCCATGTCCTTGACCCGGTTCGTGACCCGGGAGACGGCTTCGGGATGGCCGGCCAGGTCGAGCCCGAGCTCACGGCTCTTCAGCTCGATGCTGGCCCGGCCGGCCATCTCCGTCACCAGGATCCGCATGTCGTTCCCGACCACCGCCGGGTCCACGTGGTTGTAGAGCAGCGGATCCACCTTGATCGCGCTCGCGTGCAGCCCGGCCTTGTGGGCGAAGGCGGCGGCCCCGACGTAGGCCTGGTGGGTGTCGGGGGCGATGTTGGCGATCTCGGCGATGGCGTGCGAGACGCGCACCATCTGTTCCAGGCAGCCGTCCGGTAGGACGGGCAGCCCGAGCTTGAGTTGCAGGTTGCCGACGACGGCGAACAGGTCGGCGTTGCCGGGGCGCTCGCCGTATCCGTTGGCGGTGCCCTGGAAGTGGGTGACGCCGGCCTCGACGGCGGCGACGGTGTTGGCGACGGCGCAGGCGGTGTCGTTCTGGCAGTGGATGCCGAACCGTTCGGCGGGTACCCCGAGCCGGTCGACGAGTTCGCCGATCACCCGGGTCACCTGCGACGGCAGCATGCCGCCGTTGGTGTCGCACAGGACCACCCGTTCGGCACCGGCGGCCAGCGCGGTGGCGACGACCGAGCCGGCGTACGCCGGGTCGTGGCGGTAGCCGTCGAAGAAGTGTTCGCAGTCGAGGAAGACCCGGCGGCCCTGCGCGACGAACCAGGCGACGGTGTCGCGGACCATGTCGAGGTTCTCCGCCCCGGTGGTGCGCAGGGCCCGTTCGACGTGCCGGATGTCGGACTTGGCGACCAGGCAGACCGCCGGGGTCTGCGCGTCGAGCAGGGCGCGCACCTGGGGGTCGTCCCCGACGGCGACGCCGGCCTTGCGGGTGGCGCCGAAGGCGACCAGGACGGCGTGTTTCAGGTCGAGTTCGGTGCGGGCGCGGCGGAAGAACTCGGTGTCCTTGGGCATGGCCCCGGGCCAGCCGCCCTCGATGAAGCCGACGCCGAACTCGTCGAGCAGGCGGGCGATGGCGAGCTTGTCGGCGACGGAGTAGCTGATTCCCTCGCGCTGTCCCCCGTCGCGCAGCGTCGTGTCGTACACCTGGTAGGTCATGGGAGGTTCCTTTCGAGCCGGTTGGGCGGCGGTTCGCGGCGGGTCCGGACCAACAAAAAGACCCCCCGCGGATGCGGGAGGTCTGCGCGCTCGGCGAGGGGGCTGCCGGCGCGCTAGGTGCCAATAATGAGGGCGAGGCTGTTCACCCGTCACACTCTGCCACCTCCGCCAGGATTCGAGAGCAGGAATCCATATTTCGGGAAGCCCGATTCGGGACGCAGTGGACCCCGTCGATCAGTCCGTTTTGTCAGCCCGTGACAGGATTCACACTTCATCACTGCGCCATCGGACCGAAACAGGGGCCGGGCAAAATCTGGATCGAATCCAGATACGGCCTACCAGGAGGTACCGTGCTCACCGTCGGTGACCACTTCCCGCAGTACGAACTCGCCGCCTGCGTCTCGCTCGACGCCGACGACGCCTTCACGACGATCACCAACAAGAGCTACGAGGGCAAGTGGCGGGTCGTCTTCTTCTGGCCGAAGGACTTCACGTTCATCTGTCCGACGGAGATCGCCGAGTTCGGCCGCCTGAACGGCGAGTTCGCCGACCGCGACGCCCAGGTGCTCGGCGTCTCGGTCGACTCCGAGTTCGTGCACTACGCCTGGCGCAAGGACCACCCGGACCTGCGCGACCTGCCGTTCCCGATGCTGAGCGACATCAAGCGGGAACTGTCCGCCGCCGCCGGCGTGCTCGGCGAGGACGGGGTGGCCCAGCGGGCGACGTTCATCGTCGACCCGAACAACGAGATCCAGTTCGCGATGGTGACCGCCGGTTCGGTCGGCCGCAACGTCTCCGAGGTGCTGCGGGTCCTCGACGCGCTGCAGACCGACGAACTGTGCCCGTGCAACTGGAACAAGGGCGGCGAGACCCTCGACGCCAAGAAGCTCCTCGCGGGCGCCTGATCATGGGCCTCGACGTCATCAAGGCGGCCCTGCCGGACTACGCCAAGGACATCAAGCTCAACCTCGGCTCCACCGTGGGCACCTCGACCCTGAGCCCGGAACAGTCCTGGGGCACCGCACTGGCCTGCGCGGTGGCCGCCCGCAACCCGGTCGTGCTGCGGGAGATCGCCGCCGAGGCCGCCGGCACGCTCAAGCCCGAAGCCGTCGAGGCGGCCAAGGGCGCGGCGGCCATCATGGCGATGAACAACGTCTACTACCGGGCCAAGCACCTGATCGGCGACGAGTCGTACGCGACGATCCCGGCCCGGCTCCGGATGCAGATCATCGCCCGGCCCGGTGTCGACAAGGGCGACTTCGAACTGTGGTGCCTGGCCGTCTCCGCGATCACCGGCTGCGGCGTGTGCCTGGAGTCGCACGAGAAGACGTTGCGCGGCACGGGTTTCACCCGTGAGCAGGTGCACGAGGCGCTGCGGATCGCCGCCGTCGTGCACGCCGCCGCGGTCACCCTCGACGCCGAGGCCGCCCTCGCCTGACCCCGGCGCCGTTCCGGCCCGGCGACACGTCCGTCGATGAAGATGTGTCGCCGCGGCCGGACCGGGGTAGGAATCCTCTCGACCGAGGAAAGTCAACGTCGAGAAGAGGAGGCAGCCAGATGACCCGGCTCGACCCTCAGACGACCCCGTACGGCACCCAGGATCCGGTGCACCCGACACAGGACCCGATGTACGACGGCGCCCAGGGCGTCGTTCCGGGCGGTCCTCCCGCGGGCGCCTTCGATCCCTGGAGCTACCGCGAAGACGCCGGGGTCACCGGTGCCGACCTGGTCGGCTACAAGGTGGAGGCCACCGACGGCGGGATCGGAAAGATCGATTCCGCGAGCTACGAGGTGAACTCGAGCTACCTCGTGGTCGACACCGGACCGTGGATCTTCGGCAACAAGGTGATGTTGCCGGCCGGCGTGGTCAACCACGTCGACCACGATGACCAGAAGGTCTATGTCAACCAGGACAAGGCGCACATCAAGGCCGCACCCGAGTTCGACCCGGACCGGCACCACGATCCGGCATACCGGGAGAAGCTGGGTGGCCACTACGGCGACTCTTACGGCTCCCCCGGCACGACCGCCCTGCCTCCGCAGATCATGTAGGCGGCGGACCGAACCTTCGACGGCCGGCGGGGCCTCGCCCCGCCGGCCGTCGGCGTCTCCTGAGCTGCCCGCTCAGGCCGCGGGTACGGCGACCTTGACCGCCGCCGGCCCCGGCTCGGCGGCCGGCCCGGGATCGCTCAGGCGCATGTTGCGCACGCCCGGCGAGCACAGGGCGGCCAGCGTCGCCAGCACGATCAGCCCGGCGCAGGCGATCAGCGTCGGGCGGGCACCGAACACCGCCGCCGCCGGTCCGGCAACGAGCAGCCCGACCGGCCCGAACATCAGCGAGCCCAGGGCGTCGTACGAACTGACCCGGCTCAGCGCGTCCGGCGGGATCTCCCGCTGGAGGCTGGTCTCCCACAGCACGCCGAAGATGTCGAAGCAGATGCCCATCACGACCGCCCCGAGCACCACCATCCACAGTGGGGCATAGATCCCGAGCAGCAGGTAGGGCAGCGCGGTCGGCACGGTCAGCAGCACGGACACCAGCATCGGCCGGCGCGGCCGGATGCGGATCGCGATCACCACTCCGACGACCATGCCGACCGCCTCGCCGGCGAGCACCGCCGACCAGGCCGCCGCCCCGCCCATCTCCTCCTTGGCCACCACCGGGCCGAGCACCCCGTGCGCCGCCTGCAGCGCCATGACGAGGAACGCGAACTGGAGCACGATGACCCAGATCCACTGCCGCGAGACGAACTCCCGCCAGCCGTCGCGCAGATCGGCGAGCGGATTCGTGCCCGATCCGGTCGCCGACCGTACCCGCGCCGGCAGCCGCAGCGCGGCGATCAGCAGGGCCGACCCGGCGAACATCGCGGCGCTGACGGCCAGCGCCGGCCCCGCCCCGACCAGCACGACGGTGGCGCCGGCGAGGGCGTACCCGGCGATCCGGGCGAAGTTCGTGCCGAGCCGCAGCAGCCCGTTGGCGGCCTGGAGGCGTTCGGCGGCGACCACCTCCGGCACGATCCCGACCAGCGACGGGTAGAACAGCGCCACCCCGATCCCGGACAGCACCGCGCCGACGACCAGGCCGGGCAGCGGCGCCCACCCGGTCACCAGCATCGCGGCGAGCACCGTGTACGCCGCCGCGCACAGCACCTCACCGGCGATCATCACCCGGTAGCGCGGGAAGCGGTCGGCGAGCACCCCGCCGGCGAGCATGAACACGACCTGGGGAATGGCCTGGGCGGCCAGCACCACCGACAGGGTGGTGGCGTTCGCACCGGCCAGTTCCAGTACGCCGAAGGCCAGCGCCACCGGGGCGAAGGCGCTGCCGAGCACGGAGACCGTACGGGCGGCGAGCAGGATGGCGAAGCGCCTGTCGCGCAGCAGTTGCAGGTCCCGGCGATAGCTGTGCACGACGTACGGTAAGCACCGGAAGGGGCCGCGGTCATTCCGTTTTCCGGTGTCCCGCACCACACCCGGCCGGCGCTACGGTGAGGGCGTGGATGTCACCCCGGTCAACCGTTCCCTGTCCTTCTCGACCATGTTCAACTTCCGCGACATCGGCGGGTACGCCGGTCTCGACGGCCGTACGGTCCGCTGGAAACGGCTCTACCGCTCCGACTCGCTGCACCGCCTCGACGGTGCCGACCGCGACGCGTTCGCGCTGCTCGGCGTCAGGACCGTCATCGACCTGCGGCGGCCCACCGAGGTGAGCCGCGACGGGCGGGTGCCCGAATTCGTCGGCCTGGACTACCGGCACATCCATCCCGAGCACCGGGACTGGATCGAGATCCCGTACGACGAGGCGCTGGGCGTCGGCCGCTACCTCGCCGACCGCTATCTAGAACTCGCCGAGACGGGTGCGGCCGGGGTCGGCCGGGCGGTGGGGATCGTCGCCGACGCCGACACCGCGCCGGCCGTGGTGCACTGCGTCGCCGGCAAGGACCGGACCGGCGTGGTGTGCGCGCTGACGCTGTCGACGCTCGGGGTGAGCGACGAGGACATCGCCGCCGACTACGCGCTGACCTCGGCCGCGTCGGAACGGTTCGCCGCCTGGATCCGCGGCAAGTTCCCGGACCACCCGATCCCGGCGCCGTTCCTGGCGTCGCCGGCCCAGGCGATGCTGCTGTTCCTCACCGAGTTGCGGACCCGGCACGGCTCGATCGAGAACTACCTGCTGGGCGCCGGCGTCACCCCGGCCCAACTGGAGGCGATGCGGACCCACCTCCTCGAATGACGAAGATCCCCGTGATCAGGGACCTTGTCGCGAGGCGCGCCGGCAACACGCCGGAAGAGGTCCCTGATCACGGGGATCAGGCGGATCAGAACACCCGGTGGACCCAGCCGTACGGGTCGTCGGTCCGGCCCCGCTGGATGTCGACCAGCCGCTGCCGGATTCCCATGCTGACCTCGCCCGGCCCGCCGTCGGCGACCGCGAACTCGCCCTCCGGGAACCGCACCCGGCCGATCGGCGTGATCACCGCGGCGGTCCCGCAGGCGAACACCTCCCGCAGCCTGCCGCTGGTCGCGTCGGCCTGCCACTCGTCGAAGGCGACCGGCCGCTCGACCACCTCGTGCCCGGCCTCGCGGGCGAGGGTGATCACCGACTCCCGGGTGATGCCCGGCAGGATCGTCCCGGTCAACGGCGGGGTGACCAGCGTGCCGTCGTCGTAGACGAAGAAGATGTTCATCCCGCCGAGTTCGTCGACGTAGCGACGCTCGACGGTGTCGAGGAAAACCACCTGGTCGCAGCCGTGCTCGATCGCCTCGGCCTGGGCGACCAGCGAGGCGGCGTAGTTGCCGCCGCACTTCGCGGCCCCCGTGCCGCCGGGCGCCGCCCGGGTGTAGTGCGGCGACACCCAGACGGTGACCGGCTTGACGCCGCCGGAGAAGTACGACCCGACCGGCGAGGCGATCAGCACGTACAGGTATTCGGCGGCCGGCCGGACCCCGAGGAAGACCTCGCTGGCGTACATGAACGGGCGCAGGTAGAGGCTGCCGTCGTCGCCGGCCGGGATCCACTCGCGGTCGACCTCGACGAGGTGCCGCAGCGAGTCCAGGAACGCCGGTTCGGGCAGCGGCGGCATCGCCATCCGGCGGGCCGAGGCGGTGAACCGGGCGGCGTTGGCCTCCGGGCGGAAGAGCGTCACCCCGCCGTCGCCGGCGTGGTAGGCCTTGAGCCCTTCGAAGATCTCCTGGGCGTAGTGCAGGACCGCGGTGGCCGGGTCCATCGGGATCGGCGCGCGGGCCTCGACCCGGGCGTCGTACCAGCCTTTGCCGTCGGCGTAGCGGATCGTGACCATGTGGTCGGTGAAGATCCGGCCGAATCCCGGGTTGGCCATCAGCGCGGTTCGTTCGGCGGCGGATACCGGCGCAGGATTCGGACGGATCTCGAAGTCGAGCTTGTCACCACCGCTCATCGCGTTTGACCTCCAGATTGCTGGGCGCGTGCGGACACGGGCACGCCAGGGGAACGGGACTGGTGCCTGGAATCTACCCCGAACGGTCGTTCATGGGCGATGGCCCGGCCAGGTGCGTCGACGGCGCGGTGACGGTCGCGGAAGGCCGGTGGAGTCCCCGGTCGGGGTGGGCGAAACAGATCGGTACGGGCCGGCCGGACCATGGTCCGGCCGGCCCGGCCGGCGGTTTGCGGGGCGGGTCAGCCGGCCGCGTGGGCGGCGAGCCGGTCGCCGACCTCTTCGGTACGCAGCGGTGCTCCGGGTACGCGGGCGGCGAGTTCGGCGGCGACCGCCTCGGATACCCGGTGGGCCGCCTCGGGGTGGCCGAGGTGGTCGAGCAGCAGCGCCGCGGACAGTACGGCGGCGGCCGGGTCGGCCACGCCCTTGCCGGCGATGTCGGGCGCCGAGCCGTGTACCGGCTCGAACATCGACGGGTAGGCCCGCTCGGGGTTGATGCAGCCGCTGGCGGCCAGCCCGATGCCACCGCTGACGGCGGCGGCGATGTCGGTGAGGATGTCGCCGAAGAGGTTGTCGGTGACCACGACGTCGTAGCGCTGCGGCTGGGTGACCAGGAACATCGCGGCGGCGTCGACGTGCTGGTATTCGGTGGTGACGTCCGGGTGCTCGGCGGCGACCGCCTGGAACGCCCGGGCCCACAGCGAACCGGAGTGGGTCAGCACGTTGGTCTTGTGGACCAGGGTCACCTTGCGGCGCTCGCGGCGCTCGGCGCGGGCGAACGCGTCCCGGATGACCCGCTCGACGCCGTGTCGGGTGTTGAGGCTCTCCTCGGTGGCGACCTCGGCGGGGGTGTCGCGGTGCAGCGAGCCGCCCGCGCCGGTGTAGAGCCCCTCGGTGCCCTCGCGGACCACGACGAGGTCGATCTCGCCCGCCTTGACACCGGCGAGCGGGCTCGCGGTGCCCGGCCACAGCCGGGAGGGGCGCAGGTTGACATACTGGTCGAAGGCGAAGCGGAGCCTGAGCAGCAGGCCGCGCTCCAGGACGCCCGGCGGGACGCTGGGGTCGCCGACGGCGCCGAGCAGGATCGCGTCGTGTCCGGCGAGTTCCGTCAGCACGGAGTCGGGCAGCACCTCGCCGGTGCGGTTGTAGCGGGCGGCCCCGAGGTCGTACTCGGTCGCCTCCACCCCGGGCAGTACGGCGTCGAGGACCTTGCGGGCCTGGGCGACCACCTCGGTCCCGATGCCGTCACCGGCCACCACCGCGATCCGTGCCACCGACACGTCGAACTCCTTAACCCTCGCTGTTTACCGAACGTTAGGCGATCGTCCCGTCCTCCGGTACGCGCTTCCCAAGGTTTGGAAAGTTCTGCCGTACAGAAGCTTCACAGCGAAAATCCACCACGAGGTCACGTCCGGCGCCTAGGTTGGGTGACGTCCGGCAGAGGGGGGCCGAAGGCAATGCCGATCCACCGCACCATCCGTAACACCGACACCGTCCGAACCATCGCTCCCGGTGACCAACCGGCCAGACCCGACGTACGCCTCGGCGGCCCGGCCGCGAGGTCCCGGCCCACGAGTGCCGGCGCCGGTCCCGACCGGCTGGTCGCCCGGCACACCGTGCAGACCTCGACCGCGGACTACTCGCTGGTCCTCAACGGGCCGGCCTGGATGACCCGGCGGATGCTGAGCGAGGCGATCGGCGACGCGGTCGCCGAACTGCGGGCGATCGACGTGACCTACAGCCCGCTGCGCGAGGGCAGCCTGGTGTCCCGGCTGCGCCGCGGCGAGGTGGCCCCCGAGGCCTACCCGCCGCTGCTCGACATCGTCGAGCGGTGCAACGCGATGCGGGCGGCGACCGACGGTTGGTTCGACGCCTGGGCGGTGCCGGGCGGGTTCGACCCCAGCGGCCTGATCAAGGGCTGGGCGGTCGAGCGGGCCGCGGCCCGGTTGCGCGCCGCCGGCATCGATGACTACGCCGTGGTCAGCGGGGCCGACCTGACCGTACGCGGGCACGCGCCGCACGGCGGGCCGTGGCGGGTCGCGATCCACCACCCCTACCAGACGAAGCGGCCACCGATCATGCTGGCGATGACCGGGGGCGCGGTCGGCACCTCGGGGGTGGCCGGCCACCAGAACCACGTCGTCGACCCGCACACCGGCGAGGCGGTCCACCACCTCGCGGCCGCCACCGTGACCGGCCCGGACCTGGCCGTCGCCGACGCCTACGCGACGGCGCTCTTCGCCGCCGGCCGCGCCGGACTGGCCTGGTTTCCCACCGCGGACGGCTACCGGGCGCTGCTCGCCCCGACCCGCTGAGCGGACGGTCGGCCGCCCGGAAAGACGACCGGCCCCCACGATCTCGGCAACAGATCGCGAGGGCCGGTCGAAGACGAGTACGCGTGGCTCGCGCACAAGTGCCGGCACGCACCCGACGTGGTGTCCCATCACCCGAAGACGAGCCCACGCCCGAGAATCGCTGCGTAACCGCGCGGATACGCTATCGATTGCAGCTCACCGAGCGCAAGAGGTACGTCCACCGCGTGTCGATCCGGGGTTGCGCGAAACCTGACCCCGGTCGGATGGCAGTCTGTGGCGCGTGAGTTTCGATCTGGTCGTGTGGGCCCTTGACGCAACGGGCGCCACGGCGGCGAATGTGCGCGCCGCCCACGAGTCGTGCCGGCGGGGCGAGCACCGGGCGGGGCCGCCCGATCGCCGCATCCTCGCGTTCCACGCCGCGTTGACCGCGAGCTACCCGGAACGGGCCGCCAACTCCCCGTGGGCGGTGACACCACCGCACATGGCCGCCGACCACCTGGAGATGAACCTGACCGAGACCTGTGCCGACGAGGTGCTGCTGACCGTGGAGCGACTCGCCGGCGTATACGGGTTGCTGCTGTTCGACCCGCAGGACGGCTCGGTTTATCCACCACCGGCCACCGTAGGGCGCTGATCACGCGCCGCCGGACCGGGGCGCCGCCGGCCGCGGCGCAACGGGCCGGCGGGTGACCGACCGCAGTCGGACACCCGCCGGGTCGCCGTTGCCTACTCGTCGCGCAGGTCCGCCGCGCTCGCGGCGACGGCGCCGACCGCGTCGGCGGCCGAGGCGAGCAGTTCGACGCCGACCGCCGAGTCGACGGTGAGGGTCATCAGCGCCTCACCGCCGGCCTCACGCCGGGCCACCTGCATCGCGGCGATGTTGACGCCGGACTCGCCGAGAATGGAGCCGATCGTGCCGACCACGCCCGGCCGGTCGACGTAGCGCAGGAAGAGCAGGATGCCCTCGGCGCCCAGCTCCAGGTCGAAGCCGTCGACCTCGGTGAGCTTGATGACCTCGCGGGTGCCGCTGACGACCACGGTTCCGGAGACGGAGACGGTACGGCCGTCCGGCAGCGCGCCGCGCACGGTGACCAGGTTGGGCTGGTCGACGGTGTCGGCGAAGGTGGCCAGCTCGACGGCCACGCCCCGGTCGGCGGCCAGGTGCGGCGCGTTGACGTACGTCACCTGCTCCTCGACCACCGAGGTGAACAGGCCCTTGGTGGCGGCCAGCTTGAGCACCGAGACGTCGTTGGCGACGATCTCGCCACGGACCTCGACGGTGACGCTGGCGGCGATCCCGCCGGCGACCGCGGTGAAGACCTTGCCGAGCTTCTCGGCGAGCGGCAGCAGCGGCCGGACGTCCTCGGCGACGACGCCGCCGGCCTGGACGTTGACCGCGTCCGGCACGAACTCGCCCTGGAGCGCCAGCTTGACGCTCTTGGCGACGGCGAGGCCGGCCTTGTCCTGGGCCTCGGCGGTCGAGGCGCCCAGGTGCGGGGTGGCGACCACGTTGTCGAACGCGAACAGCGGCGACGCCGTGCACGGCTCCTTGGCGTAGACGTCGACACCGGCGCCGCCGACCCGGCCCTCGGCGATCGCGTCGGCCAGGGCCTGCTCGTCGACCAGGCCGCCGCGCGCCGCGTTGACGATCCGGACGCCGGGCTTGACGATCGCGAGTTCCTTCTCGCCGATCAGGCCGACGGTTTCCGGGGTCTTCGGCAGGTGGATGGAGATGAAGTCGCTCTCGCGCAGCAGCTCCTCCAGGCCGACGAGCCGTACGCCGAGCTGGGCGGCGCGGGCCGGCTGGATGTAGGGGTCGTACGCGATCAGGCGGGTGCCGAAGGCCGCGATCCGCTGGGCGAACAGCACGCCGATGCGGCCGAGCCCGACCACCCCGACGGTCTTGCCCTGCACCTCGACGCCGGTGTACTTGGAACGCTTCCACTCGCCGGCCTTGAGCGCGGCGCTGGCGCTGGCGGTGTTGCGGGCCACGGCCAGCAGCAGCGCGACGGCCTGCTCGGCAGCGGAGACGATGTTGGAGGTGGGCGCGTTCACCACCATGACGCCGCGGGCGGTGGCGGCCGGCACCTCGACGTTGTCGAGGCCGACGCCGGCCCGCGCGACGACCTTGAGCCGCGGCGCGGCGGCCACGGCCTCGGCGTCGATCTGCGTGGCACTGCGCACGATTACCGCGTCGGCCTCGGCGAGCGCGGCCAGCAGGGCGACCCGGTCGGTGCCGTCGACGTGCCGTACGTCGAAGTCGTGGGCCAGGACGTCGAGCGCGGCGGGGGCGAGCTCTTCAGCGATCAGTACGACAGGAGTCATCGGTCCTCGTAGATATCGTCAGGGGCGGGTGGTGTGCGGCGGCGGGGGCGCCGCTCTGCGCCCAGCACTCCCCCGAGCGGGATACACAACGGGGATGCGGCCTACCGCGATCGTAGGCGCCACCGGCGCCACCACGGCCCGCACCCCCGCGTGAGTGCCCTCACAAACCCGACCTAACGCCCGCGCAACCGCTTCCAGGTGAGCCCTCTCACGCGGGGCTTGCGATCTCCGGAGTGCGGCCTCGCGGGCTCGGTCTTTCCACGGCTGGACCGGTGCCGACCTGCCGGAAACTGTTCGCCTCGGCGGTCAGCGTGTCGAAGAACAGGTCGAAGTCCAGCGATCCCACCGGCGGGTAGATCCGCTCCCGGGGCGGCTCCTCGCCGGGGGCCAGCGCCCCCTGGGCGACCATGAAGTCGAGGATCGCCTCACGCACCGCCGGCAGCGACACCGGCGAGTGGTAGAGCACGTTCAGCGCCTGCATCCGCATGCCCTGGACGTGGTCCTCGCCCTTGTTGTCGTGGAAGTGCGGGTTGCGGGTCTCGATCTGCAGGACCGGCACCGAGCTGGTCATGACCTCGGGATAGGAGGCGGGCAGCACGCCGCCGAACTGCTCGAAGAGGTCGACGTACTCGAAGGGCTCGACGGCGAACCCACCGGCCAGGCGCATCCGCAGCCCGAGGTCGAGGCTGAGCGCGTGCTCGCCGGCGTTGCCGGTCGCGATCACCTCGGTGCCGAAGCCGGAGTATTCGGCGACCAGCCGGTTGAGGAACTGGTTGGTGATCTCGGAGCTGCGGCCGCGCCGGCTGAAGAAGAGCCGGCCGTCGCGCAGCTTGGGCTTGGAGTGCCAGGAGATCCGGACCATGGCGTACGGGTTGGCGGCCAGGTGCAGGCCGGCGGCGTAGACCTTGACGTATTCGTGCACGGCGCCGGGCACGTAGTTGTCGGCGTCCACGTAACCGATGTAGGCCCGTCCGGTCATCGCGGCGACGGCCATGCCGATCAGCATCGCCTCGCCCTTGCCGGCGCGGACCATCCCGTCGTCACCGACCAGCTCGGGCATCCCGGCCGCCTTGAGGGCCGCGGCGAGACCCGGGTCGCGCTGGTGGATGGTGATCGCGGGGCGCTCGGCCGACTGGCAGAACTGTTCGACGGTCTGCGCCTCGATCTCGAACCGGTCGACCGGATGTCGGTCGCTGTTCGAGACCAGCACGATCAGACAGTCGTGCGGGATACCGGAGAGCACACCCTCGATCACCCTCCGTGTCTCATTCATGCACGGAATGACAATTACCATCTCGCGCTCGATGGCGCGGATGGCATCGTGCGAGACGATGCCACTGCCCCGGGCCCCCGTGGCATCCCCGGAGTCCAGCTCGATAACGCGCTGAAGTTCGTGGATGCGAACGGCGCCGAAGCGTTCGGTACGGTGCGAGTGCTCCAGACGCATGCGGCGACAGTACCGGAGACTTAGATTAACTGGTTGTAACCAACGGTCAAATAGGCACAGCGCTCGACTTCCGCCACGAACGGACGCCGAATCGCAACCTGGACGTAACGCACAATGATCGAGGCGTTCCCGTTGCCGCCCAGGCGACATGTCGGGAACGCCTCGATGAAGTGCCGTTCGCTGACCTTGGACGTCAGGCGGTCTCGGTGATCGGTCGATCGACCCAGCTCATCATCCCGCGCAATTTCCGACCGGTTTCCTCGATCGGGTGCGCGGCGCCCTCGGCCCGCCACTTGTTGAAGTTGGGCCGGCCGGCGTCGTCCTCGGCGATCAGTTCGCGGGCGAACTCACCCGACTGGATCTCGGCCAGGATCTTGCGCATTTCCTCCTTGGCCCGGGCGTCGACCACCCGCGGACCACGGGTGTAGTCGCCGTACTCGGCGGTGTCGGAGACGCTGTAGCGCATCCGGGCGATGCCGCCCTCGTACATCAGGTCGACGATCAGCTTCAGCTCGTGGAGGCACTCGAAGTAGGCGACCTCCGGGGCGTAGCCCGCCTCGGTCAGCACCTCGAAGCCGGTCTGCACCAGCGCCGAGGCGCCGCCGCAGAGCACCGCCTGCTCACCGAACAGGTCGGTCTCGGTCTCCTCCTTGAACGTGGTCTTGATCACACCGGCCCGCGTGCCGCCGATGCCCTTGGCGTACGACAGCGCGAGCGCGAGCGCGTTGCCGGTCGCGTCCTGCTCCACCGCCACCAGTGCGGGCACGCCCTTGCCGTCGACGTACTGCCGGCGGACCAGGTGACCCGGCCCCTTCGGGGCGACCAGGGCCACGTCCACGTCGGCCGGCGGCTTGACGAGGTCGTACCGGATGTTGAGGCCGTGACCGAAGAACAGCGCCTTGCCGGCCGACAGGTGCGGCGCGATCGACTCGGCGTACAGCGAACGCTGCGCGGTGTCCGGCGCCAGCACCATGATCAGATCGGCCTCGGCCGACGCCTCTGCCGGGGTCAGCACCCGCAGGCCCTCTTCCTCGGCCTTGGCCCGGCTCTTCGAGCCCTCCGGCAGGCCGATGACGACCTCGACACCCGAGTCGCGCAGCGACAGCGCGTGGGCGTGCCCCTGGCTGCCGTAGCCGATCACCGCGACCTTCTTGCCCTGGATGATGCCCAGGTCGGCGTCGTCGTCGTAGAACACCTCAGCGGTCATGACTTCCCTTTCCTGCGACGGGCCCCTGCGACCCGCCGTCACTAAGCGGCACGCAGCGCCGGGCCGGTGGTGATCGAGCGCGAGCCGCGCCCGATCGCCACGAGGCCGGACTGCACCATTTCCTTGATTCCGAACGGTTCGAGGTCGCGCAGCAGCGCGTCGAGCTTGTCGGGCGTACCGGTCGCCTCGATGGTGAGCGTGTCCGGGGCGACGTCGACGACCCGCGCCCGGAAGAGCGCGACCGTCTCCAGCACCTGCGCCCGCGCCGCCCGGTCCGCCCGGACCTTGACCAGCAGCAGCTCGCGGGCGACCGCGGCCCCCGGGTCCAACTCGACGATCTTCAGAACGTTGACCAGCTTGTTGAGCTGCTTGGTCACCTGCTCCAGCGGCGACTCGTCGGCGTTGACGACGATCGTGATCCGGGAGACCTCCGGGTGCTCGGTCTCCCCGACCGCCAGCGAGTCGATGTTGAACCCGCGCCGGGAGTAGAGGCCGGCCACCCGGGCCAGGACGCCGGGCTTGTTCTCCACCAGCACCGACAGCGTGTGCTTGCTCATGCCTTCTCCTCGCTGCGCTCGTCGCCGCCATGACCGGCACAGAGCTGACTGATTCGCTCGCGGGGCTCGCTCATGCCTTCTCCTCGAACTCCGCCGGCGCGGTCACAGGTCGTCTTCGTCGAACGTGGGGCGGACCCCACGGGCGAACATGATCTCGTCGTTGCTGGTGCCGGCGGCGACCATCGGCCACACCATGGCGTCCTTGCCGACCACGAAATCGATCACCACGGGGGCGTCGTTGATGGCCATCGCCGCCTCGATCGTCTTGTCCACGTCGGCGGCGTTCTCGCAGCGTAGCCCGACACACCCGAGCGCCTCGGCGAGCTTGACGAAGTCGGGGATGCGGTGCTTGTGGGTGCCCAGGTCGGTGTTGGAGTAGCGCTCGTTGTAGAACAGCGTCTGCCACTGGCGGACCATGCCCAGGTTGCCGTTGTTGATCACGGCGACCTTGATCGGGATGCCCTCCAGGGCACAGGTCGCCAGCTCCTGGTTGGTCATCTGGAAGCAGCCGTCGCCGTCGATCGCCCACACGGTGGTGTCCGGCATACCGACCTTCGCGCCCATCGCGGCCGGCACCGCGTAGCCCATCGTGCCGGCACCGCCGGAGTTGAGCCAGGTCCGCGGCTTCTCGTACGAGATGAACTGGGACGCCCACATCTGGTGCTGGCCGACACCCGCGGCGTAGACCGCGTCGGGGCCGGCGATGGCGCCGATCCGCTGGATGACGTACTGCGGGGCCAGCGTGCCGTCGGCCGGCTCGTCGTAGCCCAGCGGGTAGCGGTCACGCAGGTCGTCGAGCTGCGCCCACCACTCGGTGCGGTCACCGGTCCGGCCGCCGCTCTGCTCGACGGTCGCCGCCGCGATCAGCTCGTCGATCACGTGCCGGGCGTCACCGACGATCGGCACGTCGGCGGCCCGGTTCTTGCCGATCTCGGCCGGGTCGATGTCGGCGTGCACGATCGCCGCGCCCGGGGCGAACGAGTCCAGGTTGCCGGTCACCCGGTCGTCGAACCGCGCGCCGAGCGCCACGATCAGGTCGGCCTTCTGCAGCGCGTAGACGGCCGCGACGGTCCCGTGCATCCCGGGCATGCCCAGGTGCTGCCGGTGCGAGTCGGGGAAGGCGCCCCGGGCCATCAGCGTGGTGATCACCGGGATACCGGTCAGCTCGGCCAGCTTGCGCAGCCCGTCGGTCGCCTCGGCCTTGAGCACGCCGCCGCCGACGTACAGCACCGGGCGGCGGGCGGCGTTCATCAGCCGGGCCGCCTCGCGGATCTGCTTGCCGTGCGGGTGCAGCGTCGGCCGGTAGCCGGGCAGCTCCAGGGTGGGCGGCCAGGAGAACGTCGTCTGCGCCTGCAGCACGTCCTTGGGGATGTCGACCAGGACCGGGCCCGGCCGGCCGGTGGAGGCCAGGTGGAACGCCTCGGCCAGGATGCGCGGGATCTCCTCCGGCGTCTGCACCAGGTAGTTGTGCTTGGTGATCGGCAGGGTGATGCCCTGGATGTCGGCCTCCTGGAAGGCGTCCGTGCCGATCGCCGGACGGGCGACCTGACCGGTGATCGCCACCACCGGCACCGAGTCCATGTAGGCGTCGGCGATCGGCGTCACCAGGTTGGTCGCGCCCGGACCGGAGGTGGCGATACAGACCCCGACCCTGCCGGTGGCCTGCGCGTAGCCGGTCGCGGCATGGCCGGCCCCCTGCTCGTGCCGGACCAGGATGTGCCGCACCGTCGAGTCGTAGAGCGGGTCGTACGCCGGCAGGATGGCGCCGCCCGGAATGCCGAACGCGACCTCGACGCCGAGCGCCTCCAGCGACCTGACGAGCGAACCCGCACCGGAGACCTGGGCCGGGCCGGGCGGCGGTACGGGCACGGCCGCCGAGCCGGACCCGGTGGCGAGGGTGGCCGGGCTGGGCGTCGCGTGGACGCGGTTGGCGAGCGTCTCTGGCGTTGGTCTAGTCATCGCAATTCTGGCCTTCGGTCGGTGCGGCACGCTCTACGCGTGATGCGGGTTCGGCGCGGACCGGCGCCCGCGCGGGCGGACCCGCGCCCGGACGGGCAACGGGTGGCTGGCCAATAAAAACGGCCCACGTGCAGATGCACGGGGCCAGCGCACTCTCGAACGATGAGAGTGCGCTCAGATAAGTACTCGAAACGACCTGGTCGGCGACATGGGGCTAAGCCTGACGCATCTCACGCGCTGAGTCAACTGATCTCACATCCTGGTCACCGCGTGTCGGATTCCGCTGGTCAACCTCGTGCGACGACTGCGCCGGGTCCACGTCCGGCGTACGGTTCACCGGCGCGCCCACGCCCCCGTCGGCCCGTCCGCCGATCTGCCGGGGAACGGCCGGCACCGCCCGCGCGCCCGGTGACGTCGCCGACTCCAGCAGCGCCTCCAGGTGCTCGGCGGGAACCCCCCAGCCGAAGAGCTGCCCCTGCCCGAAGCGGCAGCCCGCCTCGACCACGGCCGCCATCTCGGTCTGGTTGGTCACCCCCTCGGCGATCACCTGCAGGCCGAGCTGGTGCCCGAGGCGCATCACGACGTCGACGTACGGGGCGAAGACCCGGTCGGGCCGGCCGTCCACCGGCGACTTCTGCTCGGCCACCAGGCTGTGGTCGATCTTCAGGATGTCGATCGGCAGGTGGCGGAGCTGGCCGAGCGACGAGTAGCCGGCGCCGAAGTCGTCCAGCGCGATCCGTACGCCGATGGCCCGCAGCGCCCGCAACCGCTTGATCAACTCGTCGAGGTCGGTGGCCACGGTGTGCTCGGTCACCTCCAGCACCAGCCGCTGCGACGGCACCCGGTGGGCGCGCAGCGCCTCGGCCACCTGCTCGACGTATTCCGGGGCGTGCAGCTCGCGCGGCGACACGTTGACCGACACCCACACGTCGTGGCCGGCCGCCCGCCACAGGGCGAGCTGGTGGCACGCCTGGTGCAGCACCCACGACCCGAGCGTGGCGATCATCCCGCACTCCTCGGCGAGCGGGATGAACTCGTCGGGGCGTACCTTGCCCAGCCGCGGGTGGGTCCAGCGCAGCAGGGCCTCGGCGCCGACCGGCCGGACCGCCGGGATCTCCGCCACCGGCTGGAACACCAGGTGCAGTTCGCCGCGCTCGACCGCACCGCGCAGTTCGTGTTCCAGGGTCGTCCGCCGGCGCAGCAACTGGTCGTAGGCGATGTCGTACTGCTCGACCCGGTTCTTGCCGCGCTGCTTCGCGTAGCGCAGTGCCAGGTCGGCATTGCGCAGCAGGGTGGGTACGTCCGACCCGCCGGTGCGCCGGGCGATACCGATGCTGACCGACAGGAAGACGATGCCGTCGCCCTGCTCGTACGGCCGGCACAGCACCCCCAGCAGCCGGTCCGCCGCCCGCTGCGCCTCGGCCGGCCCGGTGCGCATCAGCACGGCGAACTCGTCACCGCCCAGCCGGGCGGCGAGATCGCCCGGCCGCAGGTTCTGCCGCAGCCGGGCGCCGACGTCGCCGAGCACCGCGTCGCCGACGTCGTGGCCGCGCATGTCGTTGACGTATTTGAAGCCGTCGAGGTCCAGGGCCAGCAGGACCACCGGTACGTCACGTTGGTGCACCCGGCGCAGTTCCTTCAGCAGTCCGCGCCGGTTGGCCAGCCCGGTCAGCGCGTCGGTGTGCGCCAGGTCCCGGTAGTGCGCCTCGCTCTCGGCCAGCCGGTGCGCGTACGCCCGCACGTCGAGCAGCGCGACGTACTGCCGGGCGACCAGCGCGAACCCCTCCGCGATGCCGGCGGCGATCCCCGGCGCGGTGAACCGGCCCTCGAGCAGCAGGTGGTAGACCGCCGAGGCGGCCATGCCGAGCATCGGCAGGAAGGCGTAGGCGGTGCCCCGGCGGATCACGTCGCCGTGCGGCTCGCCGGGGGTGTCGGGGAACCGGACCGCCCAGACGAGGACGAGCACGCCGACCGGCACCGCCACGGTGCTCGCCAGCACCATCGCCGTGCCCGGCTGGCAGACGCCGGCGGCCACGCCGAGCCCGCCGACGGCGGTGGTGACGATGCCGGCACCGGTCAGGATCAGTCCGCGGCGCGGCCGGGCGGTCCGCAGCACGGCGACCACGGCCACCCCGACCACGATCGCGACCGCCACGCTGGCCAGCAGGATCGCCGTGCAGGTGGTCGGGGTCGCCGCGCCCAGGACGCGGGTCGGCTCGGACAGCAGCACCCAGCCGACGAACCACAGCGCGGCCCCGACGACCACCGCGTCGAGCAGGTGGCGGGCCACCGTGCGGGTGTCACCGGCGAGGCCGGGCATCCGCAGCAGCCCGACACTGAACAGGACCCCGCTGAGCACGACCCCGATCGACACGACACCGGCCAGGGTGACCCGCTGCTCCCGGTATGCCGACCAGTCCGGAACCATCGCGACCAGGCCGACGAGACCGACGACCAGGCTGGCGGCGGCCACCCCGGCCCCGGCGGCGAGCACCAGGCGGGCGCGCCGGCTCGCACCGGAGTGTCGGCGGGCTGACCAGACCAGCATCACCGTGCCGATCACGGCGGTGAACCCACCGGCCACGGCGGCGATCTCGACACCCGAGGGGAAGTGCACACATCAACTCTGCCGGATGGTGACCTGGCGTGGGGGGACGGGGTGTGCGACAGCGGGTCCGGCGGCTATGGCGGACGCCACACCTTTTCCCGAGTGGTGGACCCGCCGTACGGCGCGGCGGCCGGTGGACGGGTCGCGGTGCAACACTGGGGGGTATGCCTGACCTGCGGTCCAAGACCTCCACCCACGGGCGGACGATGGCTGGAGCCCGCGCCCTGTGGCGCGCGACCGGCATGACGGACGACGACTTCGGCAAGCCGATCGTCGCCATCGCCAACAGCTTCACCCAGTTCGTGCCCGGGCACGTACACCTCAAGGACCTCGGCGGGCTGGTCGCCGACTCGGTCGCCGCGGCCGGTGGGGTGGGGCGCGAGTTCAACACGATCGCCGTCGACGACGGCATCGCGATGGGTCACGGCGGGATGCTCTACTCGCTGCCGAGCCGCGAACTGATCGCCGACGCCGTCGAATACATGGTCAACGCGCACTGCGCCGACGCGCTCGTCTGCATCTCGAACTGCGACAAGATCACGCCGGGGATGCTGCTGGCCGCGCTGCGGCTCAACATCCCCACGGTCTTCGTCTCGGGCGGCCCGATGGAGGCCGGCAAGACGGTCGCGATCGAGGGCATCGTCCACGAGAAGATCGACCTGATCGACGCCATGATCGCCTCGTCCAACGACGCGGTGACCACCGAACAGCTCGACAGCATCGAGCGGTCGGCCTGCCCGACCTGCGGCTCCTGCTCGGGCATGTTCACCGCCAACTCGATGAACTGCCTCACCGAGGCGATCGGTCTGGCGCTGCCCGGAAACGGCTCGACGCTGGCCACCCACGCCGCCCGCAAGGATCTGTTCGTCCGGGCCGGCGGCCTGATCGTCGAGATCGCCCGGCAGTGGTACGACAACGACGACGCCTCGGTGCTGCCCCGCGCGCTGGCCAACCGGTCGGCGTTCGAGAACGCGGTCGCGCTCGACGTGGCGATGGGCGGCTCGACCAACACCGTCCTGCACCTGCTGGCCGCGGCCCGCGAAGCCGAACTGGACTTCGGCGTCGCCGACATCGACGCGATCTCCCGCCGGGTGCCGTGCCTGGCCAAGGTCGCCCCGAACAGCCCGAAGTACCACATGGAGGACGTGCACCGGGCCGGTGGCATCCCGGCCATCCTCGGCGAACTCGACCGGGCCGGGCTGCTGCACCGCGACGTACGCGCCGTGCACTCCCCCGACCTGGACACCTGGCTCGCCGACTGGGACATCCGCGGCGGCAAGGCCCGCCCGGAGGCCGTCGAACTCTTCCACGCCGCGCCGGGCGGCGTACGCACCACCGAGCCGTTCTCCACCACCAACCGGTGGAACCGGCTGGACACCGACGCCGAGGCCGGCTGCATCCGCGACCGTGCCCACGCCTACACCGCCGACGGCGGGCTGGCCATCCTGCACGGCAACCTCGCCCCGGACGGCTGCGTGGTCAAGACCGCCGGCGTCGACGAGGAGCTGTGGCGGTTCAGCGGGCCGGCCCGGGTCTTCGAGTCGCAGGACGACGCGGTCAGCGGCATCCTCGCCAAGGAGGTGCGGCCGGGCGACGTCTTGGTGATCCGCTACGAGGGTCCGAAGGGCGGGCCGGGCATGCAGGAGATGCTCTACCCGACCTCGTTCCTCAAGGGTCGCGGGCTCGGCAAGGCGTGCGCGCTGATCACCGACGGCCGGTTCTCCGGTGGCACCTCGGGCCTGTCGATCGGTCACGTCTCGCCGGAGGCGGCCGGCGGTGGGCTGATCGCGCTGGTCGAGGACGGTGACGAGATCGTCATCGACATCCCGGCCCGGTCGCTGCGGCTGAACGTGCCGGACGAGGTGCTCGACGCGCGCCGGATCGCCCAGGACAAGCGGGACCGGCCGTACACGCCGGTCGACCGGCAGCGCCCGGTGTCCGCCGCGCTGCGGGCATACGCCTCGATGGCCACCTCGGCCAGCGACGGCGCATACCGCCGCGTGCCCGAGTAACACCTTCGTCGCGGGGGCCGGGAGCGCCGCTCCCGGCCCCTCGACGTCCACCGGGTCGGAAGCCCCGTGATCGTGCGGTCGCCCGCCACGGGCACACCGATGATCGTCTGCTGTCCGACCGGGGCGACACGCCGTCCGAGGCCGGCAGAGCAGCAGACGATCACCCGGCGCAGGCGATTCGCGCGGCGCAGGCGGTCAGCGCGGCGTGGGTCAGGCGCGGGCGGCCTCCATCGCCAGTGCGGCCGCGCCGAGCAGCCCCGCGTCGCCGCCGAGGGTGCTCGGGTGAATCCGTACCCGGGTCACGAACGGCAGCCCGGCCAACTCCGCGACCGCCGCCCGCAGCGGGTCGAAGAGCACGTCGCCGGCGCCGGACACGCCGCCACCGATCACCACGTCGTCGAGGTCGATCAGCGCGGCGGCGGAGACGATGCCGGCGGCCAGGGCGACCGCCGCCCGGTCGAAGGCACGCCGCGCCACCGGGTCGCCGGCCCGGGCGGCGTCGGCCAGGGCCCGGGCGTCGGCCGGCCGGTCTCCCGGCGACCAGCCCTGCTCGACCGCCCACCGGGCGATCGCCGGCCCGCTGGACAGCGCCTCCACGCAGCCCCGGCCGCCGCACGCGCAGTCGGGTCCGCCCAGGTCGACCACGATGTGGCCGATGTGCCCGGCGTTGCCGGTGCCGCCGGAATGCACCCGGCCGCCGATCACCAGGCCGCCGCCGACCCCGGTCGAGACCACGATGCCGAGCACCGAGCGGTCGCCGTACCCGCCCCGCCAGTGCTCGCCGAGCGCCATGCAGTGCCCGTCGCCGGCCAGCACCGCCGGCCGGCCGGGCAGCACGTCGCGCAACGCGTCGAGGATGCCGAAGTCGCGCCAGGCGCCGATGTTGACCGGGCTGACCGTGCCGGCCAGCGGGTCGAGCGGCCCGGCCGACCCGACCCCGAGACCGACCAGTCGCCGGCTCGGCCCCCGCTCGGCGACCTCGCGCACGAGGCTGTCGAGGGCGGCGGCCACGGTCTGCGCATCGGAGCTGACCGGGGTCGGCACGGTCGCCTGGGTGGCGATCGTGCCGTCCGGCTCGACCACCGCCGCAGCCAGCTTGGTGCCACCCACGTCAACAGCTAGAACGGGACCCGTCACGCCGTCACCTCGCTCCGTCCGGTCGATCCGTCACGACCTACGACGCAGGCCGCCGGTCGTCCCGGCCCCTGACCTGGTCACACCGTGTTCCCGAACGGACGGGTTCATACCGTGCCGGCGGTGAGGTCGTTGACGCAGCGTAGAACCGGACGGGCGGCCAGGGCGGCCGGGTCCACCGGTCGGGACGTACGGACGGTGAAGCTCACCGACTCGCCCGGCAGCAGGGTGACCAACGCGTCGTCGACGACGGCCGCCGGGTCGAGCCGGTCGGCCAGCACGGTCAGGTCGCGCAGCACCGTACGGGCGGTCACGGTCAGCCGCAGGCCGCCGTCGACCGGCTCGACGGTCGTGTCGTAGGCCGCCGGCGGGTAGGCGATCTCCCGGTCAGGGGCGAAGAACCACCAGGCCCGCAGGTCACCGCTGGCGCAGACCAGCAGTTCGCGCCGGGGGTCGCCGGGCTGGGCCAGGTCCGCCGGCAGCGGCACGGTCGCCGTCGCATACGCCGCCACGTCCAACTCCACGACCGCCTTCGCCCGTGGTTCGCCGTCGAGCCCGACCCGACTGACCGTCACCCGGGCCGTCCAGCGTCGCCCGCCGTCGTTGACGGCCACCAGGGCCGGTACGCCGTCGCGCGGCTGGACGGTGAGCAGCCGGTCGGCGTACGCGCGGCGCAGGGCGTACCACAGGGGTTTGCGGCGCCCGTCGCCGTCGACGGCGGACCAGGAGGTGACCGGCCAGCAGTCGTTGAGCTGCCACACGATCGTGCCCATGCAGACCGGCCGGTGCGACCGGAAGTGCTCGACCCCGAGCGCGATGGCACGGGCCTGGTTGACCTGGGTGAGGTAGTGCCAGTCGTCGAAGTCGCGGGGCGTCGGCAGGTGGGCGTCGAGGCCGCGGCGCAGCTTGGCGTCGCCGTCGGCGGCCTTCTGGTGGTGCCGCATCCCGGGCGAGTCGGGGGCGAGCGGGTCGTCGCGCAGCGCCCGGCGCAGGGTCGCGTACGCCGGCGGGGCCTGGTAGCCGAACTCGGCGACGAACCGGGGCACGTATTCGCGGTAGCGGACGTAGTCGTCGGTGTTCCACACGTCCCAGATGTGGGTGCTGCCGTGGGCCGGGTCGTTGGGGTGCCGGTCGTGGTCGCCGGACCACGGGCTGCCCGGCCAGTACGGCCGGGTCGGGTCGAGTTCGGCGACGACGGCCGGCAGGAGGTCGAAGTAGAACCCGGCACCCCAGCTCCGGTCGCCCAGCGGCTCCCGCCAGTCCCAGTCGTGCCAGCCCCAGATGTTCTCGTTGTTGCCGACCCACATGACCAGGCTCGGGTGGCTGGCCAGCCGGGTCACCTGCTCGCGGGCCTCGGCGGCGACCTCGGTGGCGAACGGCTCCTCCTCGGGGTAGGCGGCACAGGCGAAGAGGAAGTCCTGCTCGACCAGCAGGCCGAGGGAGTCGGTGAGGTCGTAGAAGTCGTCGGACTCGTAGCGGCCGCCGCCCCAGACCCGGATCAGGTTGACGTTGGCGTCGCGGGCCTGGGCGAGCCGCTGCGCGTAGCGTTCCCGGGTGACCCGGGTCGGGAAGACGTCGTCGGGGATCCAGTTGACGCCGCGGACGAAGACCGGCACGTCGTTGACGACGAGGGTGAAGGCGCTGCCGTGGGCGTCGGCGGTGGTGTCGAGGCGTACGGTGCGGAACCCGATCCGCCGCTGCCAGGCGTCCAGCGGGTCGCCGTCGGCGGCGTGCAGGGTCACCTCCAGCGGATACCGGGTCGGTTCGCCGTACCCGTGGGGCCACCACAGCTCGGGGTCGGCGACGGTCAGGGTCAGCACGGCGGTGTCCCGGCCGGCGTCGACCGTGGCCTGCGCGGTGGCGCCGGCGACGGTGGCGCGTACGGTGAGCGGGCCGGCGCCGCGGTCGGCCCGCTCGATCCCGACGTGCACCTCGACCCGTCCGGCGCCGGCCTCGACCGTCGTGAGCGGACGTACGTGGGCCAGCCGGGCGACCCGCCAGGTGTGCAGCCCGATGCCCTGCCAGATGCCGGCGGTGACCAGGGTCGGCCCCCAGTCCCAGCCGAAGTTGCAGGCCATCTTGCGGATGAGGTTGAACGGCTCGGGATACGAGTTCGGCCGCTCCCCCAACTCGTCGCGACGGGCCAGCGCGTAACGGTAGGCGGAGTCGAACCGTACCCGCAGGGTGTTGTCGCCGGCCCGCAACGCGGGGCGGGCGTCGAAGCGGTAGCCGCGGTGCATGTTGGCCGTACGGCCCAGCTCGACGTCGTTGAGGGTGACCGTCGCGACGGTGTCCAACCCGGCGCAGACCAGGTCGACCCGGTCGTCGCCGGCCGGGTCGGCCGCGAAGGTCGTCTCGTAGATCCAGTCGGTGTGTCCGATCCAGGCCAGCCGGGTCTCGTTGTCGTCGAGGTACGGGTCGGGGATGCGGCCGGCGGCGAGCAGGTCGGTGTGCACGCAGCCGGGCACCGTGGCCGGCAGGACGGCGCCGGCGACCTCCTCGGGCACACCGGCTCCGGGGTCGCCGCTGCCGGGCACCGCCCGCAGGGTCCAGCCGTCGTGCAGCGGTCGCAGGCCCGCCGCGTTCGCACCGTGGGTCAAGACTTCACCGCGCCTTCCATGATTCCTCGGACGATCTGACGTCCACCGATGAACAACATCACGAGCAGTGGCAGCGTGGCCACCAGCGCGCCGGCGAGCACCCGGCGGTAGAGCACGTAGTTGCCGCTGGCCAGGTCGGACAGGGCCACCATCGAGGTGGGGTAGTCGGTGCCGCCCAGCGTGATGAGCGGCCACTGGAAGTCGTTCCAGGTGGCCACGAAGGTGAGCAGGCCGAGCACCGCGAGGGCCGGCCGCACCGCCGGGAGCACGACGCTCCACCAGATCCGCATCGTCGTCGCGCCGTCGATCCGGGCCGCCTCGATCAGCTCGTCCGGTACGGCCTCCATCGTGAACTGTCGCATGTAGAAAACGCCGAACGCGCTGACCAGACCGGGCACGATGACCGCGAGCAGGGTGCCGTTCCAGCCGATCTCCCCCATCAGGATGTAGAGGGCGACGACGCCGAGCTGGTTGGGCACCGTCAGGGTGAGGACGACGAAGACCATCAGCGCGTTGCGGCCACGGAACCGCAGCTTGGCGAAGGCGAACCCGGCCAGCGAGCAGAAGAACAGCACCGAGAACGTCACGACGCCCGAAACGATCGCGCTGTTGGCCAGTGACTGCACGAAGTACACGTCCTGCATCGAGAAGACCTCGCGCAGGTTGGTCAGCAGCATCCCGCCGGGCACGACCCGGGGCGGGATCTCGGCGAGGGCGGCGTCGGTGCTGGTGGCGACGACGAACATCCAGTAGATCGGGAAGGCCGAGAACAGGATCACCACGGACAGGAACAGGTAGCTCCAGAAACCGGCGGCCCGGTGGCGTGGTGCCCGCCCGGCGGGTCCGGCCCCGCCGGGATCGCCGGACCTGCGGGTGTCGGGCTTGCGCGTCGTGACGGTCGTCATCGGCGGCCTCCTCCGAGCCGGTTCGTGACGACCGCGTTCAGCACGGCGACCACGATGATGATCAGGAACAGCGCCCAGGACATCGCGGCGGCGTACCCGAGGTTGAGGTCCTTCCAGCCGACCTGGTAGATCAGCAGGGCGATGGTCTGCCACTCCCGGTTGGCGCCGCCGGTGGCGGCCGCGGTGTTCTGCTGGAAGAGCATCGGCTCGGTGAAGAGCTGCAACCCGCCGATGGTGGACAGGATGACCGTGAAGATCACCACCGGCCGGATCATCGGTACGGTGATCCGCCACAGCTGGCGCCACGGCCCCGCCCCGTCGACCGCCGCCGCCTCGTAGACGTCGCGCGGGATGGACTGCATCGCGGCGAGGTAGAGCAGCGCGTTGTAGCCGATCCACTTCCAGTTGACCATCGTCGCGATGGCGATCCACGACGACCACTTCGCCGCCCGCCAGTCGATCGGCTCGGCCATCCCGAGCACCGACAGCACCCAGTTGGCCGCCCCGGTGTCCCGGGCGAACACCACCGCGAAGATCAGCGTCGAGGCGGTCAGCGGCGTGACGTACGGCAGCAGCACGCCTACCCGGAACCAGGTCTGCGCCCGCAGCCCGCGGTTGAGCAGCCCGGCCACGATCAGGGCGAGGGTGAGTTGCGGCACCGTCGAGAGCAGGAAGATGCCGAACGTGTTGAGCAGGGCGTTCCAGAACGCGTCGTCGGCCAGCAGCCGCTCGAAGTTGGCCCAGCCGGCCCAGCCGGTCAGGGTGGGGTCGTCGAGCCGCCAGTGGCGCAGCGCGACGACCCCGTTGAAGACGATCGGGAAGATCCCGAAGACCCCGAAGAGCAGGAAGAACGGCGCGATCAGGAGGTACGGGGTGTAGCGCAGGTCGAAGCGGAGCAGGCGGTTGCGCCAGCCGTGCGGCTGGGTCGTCACGCCTCCGCCGCCTTCTGGGCCTCCTTGACCGCCTCGGTCCACGCGTCGGCCGCCTTGCCCTTCAGGTCGCCGCTGGCGAGCCGGTTGAGCACGTTCTCCACCGCGACCCGGGTCGGCCCGTTGCGCCGGCCGAGGTATTGCGGGGTGAGGTTCTCGGCGGTGCCGCTGAAGATCTGGCCGACCGGGGCGTTGCCGAAGAACGGGTTGGTGAAGTCGCGGATCGCCGGGTCGTCGTAGAGCGCCGGCTGCGAGGGCAGGTTGCCGACCTTCTTGAAGATCTCGATCTGCTGCTCGGGCTGGATCAGCCACTCCAGGAACTTGTACGCCTCGTCGATGTTCTTGCCCTGCTTGGGGATGGTCAGGAAGGAGCCGCCCCAGTTGCCGCCGCCGCCGGGGATCGCGGCGATGTCCCACTTGCCGCTGGTGTCCGGCGCGGTGTTCTGAATGTGTCCCTGCATCCAGGCGGGGCAGGCCAGCACCGCGAAGTCGCCCTTGACGAAGCCGGCGTTCCACTCCGGGGAGAAGGCGGCCAGGTCGGCCGAGAGCCCGGCGCCGATCGCCTTGGCGGCCACGTCGAACGCCACCTTCGGGCCGCCCTCCATCCGCAGCGTCTCGCTCTGGTCGTAGAAGCCGACCGGCTGCTGCCCGAGCACCGGGTTGAAGATGTTGGTGCCGGCGTCGATGAACTTGCGGCCGGTCTTGTCGGTATAGGTCTGGCCGGTGGCGATGAACGCGTCCCAGGTGGGCCAGAGCGCCGACACCTGGTCGCGGTCGGTCGGCAGCCCGGCCGCGGCGAACAGGTCGGTGCGGTAGCACATGGCGAGCCCGCCGACGTCGGTGCCGAGCCCGATCTGGGTGGCGCCGTCGGACGACAGCGTCTGCTGCCACTTCCAGGGCAGGTAGCGCTCCTGGTACTGGCCGGCGCCCTGGTCGAGCAGGTTGACGAACTTGTCGGCCTGGCCCCGGAACTGGATCACGAAGCCCTCGTCGATGGCGGCGATGTCCGGGGCGCCGGAGCCGGCGATCAGCTTCTTCTGGAGATCCTCGTGCTGGGCGTTGTATTCGCCGGTGTTGAGGCTGATCCGGACGTTCGGGTTCGCCGCCTCGTAGCGGCCCTTCAGTTCGTCGAGGCCGAAGTCGCCCCAGAAGTTGATTTTCAGGGTGACGGCGCCGTCGCCGCCACCACCGCTGTTGCCGCTGCATCCGGTGAACAGGAGCAGGCCGGCCATGCCGACGGCGGCCATCCGGACGATCCGGGATCGTTTCATGTCATCCTCCGAGCAATCATGGGAACGCTCCCAAGATCGAGGAGCGTTGACTGAACCGGATAAGTGACGACACCGTACGGGCGACATCGGAACATGTCAATCCTGTGTCCTGGGCATGCCAAACTGGTAACCTGCCCGGGTTCCACCTCCACTTAACCGAGAAAGGTCAACTGACCGGTGGGCCGGGTCGCCCCGGACCGGTAACCTGATGGGCCCGCCCGGTGCCGGGGCCGTCGACGGCCCGGCCGCCCGCGACACCGAGAGGAGACCGGTGAAACGGCCGACGATCGCCGACATCGCCCGGCGGGCCGGGGTCTCCAAGGGCGCCGTCTCCTACGCGCTCAACGGCCAGCCCGGGGTCTCCGCCGCCACCCGCGAGCGGATCATCGCGATCGCGCAGGAGATCGGCTTCAACCCCAACAGCGCCGCCCGCGCCCTGTCCGGCGCCGCCGCCAACGCCGTCGGGCTCACCCTCTGCCGGCCGGCCCGCACCCTCGGCATCGAACCGTTCTTCATGGAGCTGATCAGCGGCGTCGAGGCGGAACTCTCCGCCCGGTCGTACGCCCTGACCCTCCAGGTCGTCGCCGACCCGGAGGCCGAGATCGCGGTCTTCCGGCGCTGGTGGGGCGAACGCCGCGTCGACGGCGTGTTCGTCTGCGACCTACGCGTCGACGACCGGCGGATCCCGGTCCTCGAACGGCTGCAACTGCCGGCCATGGTGATCGGCGGCCCCGGCCACACCGGCACCCTGGCCAACGTGTGGTGCGACGACGGGGCGGCGCTGGTGGAGGCCGTCGAATACCTCGTCGCGCTGGGACACCACCGGATCGCCCGGGTCGGCGGCCTGCCCGGCCTGCTGCACACCGAGATCCGCACCCGCGCCTTCACCGACCTGTGCGCCCGGCTCGGGCTGTCGCGGGCGGTGACCGTGCCGTCGGACTACACCGGCGAGGAGGGCGGCCGGGCGACCCGACGGCTGCTCAGCTCGCCGGAGCGGCCGACCGCGATCCTCTACGACAACGACGTGATGGCCATCGCCGGCCTCGCGGTGGCCCAGGAGATGGGGCTGTCCGTACCCGCCGACCTGTCGATCGTGGCCTGGGACGACTCGGCACTGTGCCAACTCGTCCACCCCGCGCTGACCGCACTCGGCCGCGACATCCCGGCGTACGGCGCGAACGCCGCCCGCCGGCTGCTCGCCGTCGTCGCCGGCGACCCGGTCGACGACTTCCAGGACCAGACCGCCCACCTGACACCACGCGGCAGCACCGGTCCCCCGCCCCGCGACACCTGACCGGCCCGGCCGGATCAGCTCACAGGGACGGGGACCGGAAGGACTCCAGGAACGCCTCCATCCGCTCGGCCGGCGCCGGGCGGGACAGCGCGAAGCCCTGCCCGTAGCGGCAGCCCGCGGCACGCGCCTGGTCGACCTGCCCGTCGGTCTCCAGCCCCTCGGCGACGATCTCCAGCCCGAGCCGGCGGCCGAGGCTGACCACCACGTCGATCAGGGGCTTGCTCTGCGTGCCCCGGCCGGAATCCGCCACCAGGGCCCGATCGATCTTGAGGATGTCGACCGGCAGCCGGCGGAGCTGGGCCAGCGACGCCTGGCCGGCGCCGAAGTCGTCGAGCGCGGTGCGTACGCCGAGAGCCCGCAGGCCGGCGAGCTGGGTGACCACGGTCGGCACGTCACTGGCGACCCGGGCCTCGGCGACCTCGACGACGAGCTGCTCCGGGGCCAGGTGGTGGGCGGCCAGGGTGGCCGCCACGGTCGACACGAAGTCGGGCGCGGCCAGCTCGTGCGGCGTCACGTTCACCGCCATCCACAGCGGGCGGCTCGGGTGTGACCACGTGGCGAGCTGACGACACGCCCGGTCCAGCACCCACCGTCCGATCTCGACGGCGATGGCCAGATCCTCGGCGACCGGCAGCAGCTCGGCCGGCAGCACGGTGCCCAGCGCCGGGCTGCGCCAGCGCAGCAGCGCCTCCACCCCGACCGGCTGACCGTCGTGCAGGCCCAGCACCGGCTGGTAGACCAGGTCGAGTTCGCCCCGTCCGGCGGCACCGGACAGCTCCCGTTCGAGGTCCATCCGGCGAACCAGCTGCTCCTCGAGGTAGGCGTCGTACCACTCGATCCGGTTGCGGCCGAGCTGCCGGGCCCGGCGGCGGGCCAGGTCGGCCCGGCGCAGCACGTCGTCGACGCCGTCCCCGCCGGCCAGCTCGGCCAGGCCGATGCTCAGGTGCAGGTGCACGACCGCGCCCGGCAACTGGTAGGGCTCGGTGAGGGCGGCGAGCAGCCGGGTGCCCAGGGTGTACGCCAGCATCGGCCCCTCGACCGTGACGATCGCGAACTCGTCACCGGCCAGCCGGGCGGCGACGTCGTCACGGTCGATGGTGGCCCGCAGCCGCCGCCCCACCTCGATCAGCACCGCGTCGCCGACCTCCCGGCCGCGTACGTCGTTGATACCGGCCATGCCGTGCAGGTCGATGACGAGCAGTGCCCCGGTGTGCCCGGAGACCGACCGCTGGGTGACGATGGTCCGCATCAGCTCGCGGCGGTTGGCCAGCCCGGTGAGCTGGTCGGTGAACGCCATCTCGTGCAGCGTGCGTTCGAGGTGGCGGCGCTCGCCGACGTCGCGTACGTGCACCACCAGCGCGCCCACCTCGGGCACGCCGCGCTGGTCGCTGATGGTCGACTCGGTGTCGCGCAGCACCCCGTGCCCGTCGACCAGCCGGGCGGTGACCAGCGGCGGGCGACCGCCGTCGGCGGCCCGCCGGGTGAGGACCCCGGTCAGCGCCGCGGTCACGTCGGCGGCGTCGTCGGGATGCATCAGTTCGGGGAACGCCCGGCCGAGCACGTCGGCGTCGGAGAGTCCGAACAGGCGCGCCGCGGCCGGCGACTGCCAGCGGATCAGCAGGTCCTCGCCGACCACCAGGGTCAGGTCGTTGGCGCCGGAGACCAGCGACCGGAAGTGCGCCTCCTGTTCGGCGAGGCGGCGGGCGTACCGGCGGACGTCGAGGGCCGAGAGCACCTCGCGCACGACCAGGGTCGGGATCACCGCAAGGCCGAGCACGATCGAGGTCACGTCGAAGGATCCGACGGTGACCAGGTGGTATGCGGCGGCCAGGGTGGCGATCACGGCCGGCACGGTGAGCAGCGGGTAGGCGGAGAAGTTCCCCTCGGCCTCACCGTGCGCCAGGGGCCGGCCGCCGACCTCGGTGCGCGACGCCCCGATCCAGGTCAGCAGCGGCGCGCCGGCCAGCACGGCACCGGCCGCCAGCAGCGTGGCGGGCGGCGCGTCGTACGCGAGCAGCCAGGTGAGGATGGTCATGCCGAGTACCGTCGCGCTGGCCCCGGCACCGGAAAGCAGGGCGGCCCGCCGGAAGCGGGCCGCGCGCAGTGCCGTGATCACGATGATCGACAGGCCGGCCGCCGCGACGAGCCCGGCCGCGAGCGCCGCCTTCGGAGCGGCCCCGGCCGGATGCAGCAGCCACCCGGCGAAGGCGAAGCTGGCGCCCATGCTGAGGCCGTCGAAGCCGCGGCGCAGCCGGACCGAGATGGTGACGGCCGCGCCGGGCAGGAGCAGCAGCCCGAGCACGCTCAGCACGGTGGCGGCGGCGAGGCCCGCCAGCGCCACCGACGGCAGCCGGCCGGCCGGCACCAGTGGCAGGGCGGCGGCGGTCAGACCGGTGGCGAGCACACCGAGGCCGAGCAGGCCGGCACCCCGGCATCCGCTGGTCCGCTTCTCGATGGCCCGGAAGGACAACGCGAGCCGGATCAGGCGGGCGGTGCAGACCGCGGCGACGGGTACGACGGCGGCGGCCACGGCCACCAGCACGGACACCGCCCCGGAAAGGGCGGCCGCGATCGCGAACGGCGCCACGACGGCGGGGGCGAGCAGGGTCACCAGGCGGATCGGCACAGGGCGGGCGGGGGCACGCAGGAGGGGTTCCACTGACACGGCGGCGGTCACCTTCGCGGAGGGGGCGAGGGTTTCGTGGTGCGGCGGCACCGCACCTATCAACGGGTCAACGAGGAGTGCGGCGACCAGGTTACGCCCCGGCGCCGTGGCGGGTGGCAGGATGGTGGGGTGACCACTGCCCGACCAGTCCAGTTCCGTTATCCGCAGGCGATCCTGGTGGCGGCGATCGTCGGATTCGTCGGCGCGATCCCGCTGGCCAGCGTCTCGTGGTTCCTCGCGCCGATCCTGCTGGTGCCGCTCGCCCTGGCGATGTGGGCGTGGCGGGCCGGCACCGACGCCGATCCGGCCGGCATCCGGATCCGGGCGCTGCTCGGCGGCCGGCGTATCGCCTGGTCGCAGATCCGGGAACTGGCCGCCGACCGGCGCGGGCGGGCGATGGTGCTGCTGGCCGACGGGCACGCCGTCGGCCTGCCGGCGGTCCGGGCCGCCGACCTGCCCCGGCTCGTCGAGGCGAGCGGCAACCGGGTCGACGCGACCGGCTGACCGCCGGCCCGCACGGGTGTCAGTATCCGTCGGCGACCTGGTTGACCAGTGGTTCACCGGCGGCGAACCGACGCAACTGGGCCCCGGCGAGCCGGTAGGCCCGTGGAAGCACGCCCTTCACCGAACCCGCGACGTGTGGGGTGATCAGCACGTTCGGCAGCGTCCACAGCGGGTGGCCGGCCGGCAGCGGTTCCGGGTCGGTGACGTCGAGCGCGGCGCCGATCCGGCCGGTGGACAGTTCGGCCACCAGGGCCGCCGTGTCGGCGACCGGGCCGCGGGCCGCGTTGACCAGCAGCGCCCCGTCCGGCAGCGCGGCGAGGAACCCGGCGTCGATCAGGCCCCGGGTCTGGTCGGTCAGCGGCACGATCACCACCACCACGTCGGCCGTGGGCAGCAGGGCGGGCAGGTCGGCCACGCCGTGGACGCCCTCGTCCGGCCGGGGCGTACGGGCCACCCGGGTCAGCTCGACCTCGAAGGGCGCCAGCCGCGCCGCCAGTGCCGCGCCGATCGAGCCGGCGCCGACGATCAGCACCCGCTTGCCGGCCAGTTCGTCGGTGGGGGTGAAGTCCGCGTACGCCCACTCGCCGCGGGCCTGCGCCCGGATGAACGGCGGGAACGCGCGCAGGTACGACAGGATCGCGGTGACCGTCCACTCGGCCGTGGACGAGTCGTGCACACCCCGGGCGTCGCAGAGCGTGACACCGGCGGGCAGTCGGCCGACCCAGGCGTCGGCGCCGGCCGAGAGCAGTTGCACCACCTTCAGGTCGGGCAGCTTCTCCGCGAGGCGTACGGTGCCGCCCTGGGCGAGGAACGGCGGGACCCAGAACGACACCCCGGCGGGGTCCGACGGCAGCCGGTCCGGGCCGGTCACGATCTCGACCGTGACCCCGTCCGGCAGCCCGCCCATCAGCCCGACGCCGTGCTCGTGCGCGACCCAGACCTTCACGACAGCACCCGTGTGATCATGACCCGACCCTAGTCGCCGGCCGCCGGCCCCGGCCGGCCAGGTCGGCCGGCGGTGGTGGACCGGTTCGACCGGGGTCGTCAACGGCGGGGCAGGCCGACCCGGCCGGCGGGGTGGTGGATGTCGTGGCCGGCGACGGTCGTGATCGTCGAGGGCACCCCCGCCGCGGCGATCGCCGCGCCGACCGCCCGGCTGGCCGGACTGCCGGCCGGCAGGACGTACGCCGGGTCGGGGGCGGCGGTGACCAGGTCCCGGTGCGGGCCGTAGCGGTCCCAGCCGGGGCGCAGGTCGTCGTCGATGACCGCGCACACGATCCGTTCCCGGGTGGCGAGGGTGATCGGCAGGCAGGTCCAGTAGCCGCCGTAGAAGCGGGTTATCCCGCGCTCGTCGAGTGCCGCAATCAGCTCCGCGCGGGCGTCGGCCTGCCGGCCGTACGCCGGCAGGTGGGCGACGAGCGCGGCCGTCGCGGCGACCATCGTGGCGGCCAGGGCCGCCAGCGTGACGCGACCGGCCACCCGCCACCGCCCCCGCGCGGCCAGCGTCCACAGCGGCCAGAGCAGGGCCGGTAGGGAGATCAGCAGGCAGGACAGGTAGCGGGCGCTCTCCACCGGCGTGCTGCCGGCGGCGCCGCTGGACGCGTATGCGAGCAGGGTCAGCGCCGCGGCCACGACGAGCGCGAGCCGGCCGGCCGGCACGACCCACCACGGGCCGGGACCGGCGTGCCCGGCACCGGCCGGTGCCCGGCGCAGTCCCCGCCAGGCGAGCACGCCCGCGACGACCAGCAGGACCGGCGCCAGCACCCCCCACAAGAGCTGCCACGGCGCGCAGCGGCCGGGGTCGCACAGCCCGGTGCCCATCGGCAGGCCGAAGAGCACGCCGCCGAAGAGCCGGTCCGGCCAGGACGCGTCGACCCCACCGCTGAGGTTCGCGTAGACGGCCAGCGACCGGTGCTCCGGCGCGGCGGTCAGGTTGTGGACGACGATCGGCACCAGTCCCACCACCAGCCCGGCCGCGAGCGCGGCGCCGGGGCGGCCCCGCAGCTCACGCCAGCCGGTCACGAGCAGCAGCAGACCGGCCGCGCCGACGTACGGCAGGACCAGCCAGTCGTCCCAGAGGGTGAGGCCGGCGACCAGGCCGAAGACGGCGTACGCGGCGGCGCGGCGGCGTACGGCACCCAGGCCGAGGTTGACCGCGAGCAGCATCAGCAGGGCGCCGGCCGGGTTCATCTCGGGATAGCCGCCGCCGGCGACGAGTTGGTTCTTCAGGATCCGGTCGGAGCCCAGCGCCAGCAGACCGACGGTGAAGGCGGCCAGCCACGGCGAGTAGAGGCGGCTGGTCAGTCGCCACATCAGGGCCAGGAAGGCGGCGTAGAGCAGCAGGTTGGGCAGGCGTACGGCGAGCACCGACGGCCCGGCCAGCAGGAACAGCGGCGTGGCCAGGTAGGACTCCAGCGCCCCCATGTAGTGCTGGCCGTAGAAGAAGAGCGGGAACTCCCGGCCCTGGCTCATGTGGAGGGCGACCAGGCCGGTGGTGGCCTCGTCGCTGTTGGTCGGCGGGGCCTGCGCGAGGAGCACCGCGAGGCGGTAGCCGACGCCGGCCACGGCGAGGGCCAGCGCGACCCCGGCGGGGGTGGGTCGCCACCGTCGGCTGGTCACCGGGGCGGGCGCGAGAGCTTGCTCGGTGACCATGCCGGGCAGTCTTTCACGGCTACCGACCCGGCGGGCGCCGCTCCTCGCAGTCGCCTCCGATCAGGCAAAACGCCGTACACACCACGCGTATACACACGGTGTATACGCGTGGTGTAGTGTCCCCGGCATGGCAATCGGACAGACGTTCCTGGGGCTGCTGGAGTCTCGGCCGTCGCACGGCTACGACCTGAAGCGCACATACGACGAACGGTTCGGCCAGGGCCGGCCACTGGCCTACGGGCAGGTCTACGCGACCCTCTCCCGGCTGCTCAAGAACGGCCTCATCGAGGTCGACGGGGTGGAGCCCGGCGGCGGCCCGGAGCGCAAGCGGTATGCCATCACCGACGCCGGGATCACCGACGTGCAGCGCTGGCTCGCCCAGCCCGAAAAGCCCGACCTCTACCTCCAGAACACCCTCTACTCCAAGGTCGTGCTGGCGCTGCTGACCGGACGCCCCGCCGCCGAGATCCTCGACACCCAGCGGGCCGAACACCTGCGCCTCATGCGCGAACTGACCCGCCGCAAGAACAACGGTGGCCTGCCCGACCACCTCATCTGCGACTACGCGCTGTTCCACCTCGAGGCCGACCTGCGGTGGCTCGAACTCACCGCCGCCCGCCTCGACCAACTCGCGCAGGAGGTACGGCCATGAAACACGCGACCGACGCGGGCGCCCGGAGCCTGCCGAGCGAGACCCTGCTCACCGCCGTCGACCTGCACAAGTCGTTCGGTCCCACCACCGCCCTCGCCGGCGCGTCGATGGAACTCGCCGCGGGCGAGGTCGTCGCGATCATGGGACCGTCCGGCTCCGGAAAGTCGACCCTGTTGCACTGCGCGGCCGGGATCGTCGCGCCGGACAGCGGCCGGATCGTCTACCGCGGCCGTGAACTGTCGGGCATGTCGGACGCCGCCCGCAGCGCGCTGCGCCGCAGCGAGTTCGGGTTCGTCTTCCAGTTCGGCCAACTGGTGCCCGAACTGACCTGCCTGGAAAACGTCGCCCTACCGCTGCGGCTCGACGGGCACCGGCGCCGGGCGGCCGAACGCCGGGCCACCGACTGGCTGGAGCGGCTGGAGGTCACCGACGTCGCCCACAAGCGCCCCGGCGAGATCTCCGGCGGCCAGGGCCAGCGGGTCGCGGTCGCCCGCTCGCTGGTCACCGGCCCACGGGTGGTCTTCGCCGACGAGCCGACCGGCGCCCTCGACTCGCTCAACGGCGAGCGGGTCATGACGCTGCTGACCGAGGCCGCCCGGGAGACCGGCGCCGCCGTGGTGCTGGTGACCCACGAGCCGCGGGTCGCGGCGTACTCGGATCGGGAGATCGTGGTGCGCGACGGCCGGACCCGCGAGATGGAGCTGACCGGCCGATGACCGAGCGAAGCGAGGGAATCAGTCGGCTCAGTCCACAGTCATGCGGCCGCCGAGCGAAGCGAGGTGACGCATGACCGACCGAAGCGAGGGAATCAACAGCGGTAGGGGGAAGGTCGGCGTCGGGCGGTGGATCACCGACCTGGCCCTCGGTTGCCGGCTGGCGGTCAGCGGCGGCCGGGAGGGCTGGACGCGTACGGTCCTGACCGCCGTCGGGGTCGGGCTCGGCGTGGCCCTGCTGCTGGTCTCCGCCGCCATTCCCAACATGCTCGACGCGCGCTCGGAACGCACCTCCGCCCGCTCCGACCTGCGCTTCACCCAACAGGAACTGCCTGCCGGCGACGACACGTTGCTGATCCTCGACGTCGGCACCAGATACCGGGGCGAGCACGTCTACGGCCGGATGCTGCAACCCGAGGGGCCCGACGCACCCCGGCCGCCAGGGGTGACCGACCTGCCCGGCCCGGGCGAGATGGTCGTCTCCCCCAGCCTGGAGAAGCTGCTGACCGGCCCGGACGGTGCCCTGCTGCGCGAGCGGCTCGACGCCCGGATCGTCGGCACGATCGGCGACGAGGGGCTGGGCGGCGCGCTGGAGCACGCTTTCTATCTGGGCAGTGACAGCCTCGACCCCGATCGCGCCCGCCGGATCGACGGGTTCGGGACGCCGGACGACCGCGAGGGGCTGGATCCTGTCCTGCTCATGCTCACCGTGGTCATCCTCGCCGTACTGCTGTTGCCGGTCGCGGTCTTCATCGGCGCGGCCGTGCGGTTCGGCAGCGACCGCCGGGACCGGCGGCTCGCCGCGTTGCGGCTGGTCGGCGCGGACGGCGCGATGACGCGCCGGATCGCCGCCGGTGAGGCGGCGTTCGCGTCGGTCCTCGGGCTCGGCGTCGGCGTCGTCTGTTTCTTCGCCGGGCGGCAACTGGTGGAACTGGTCACCGTCGCCGACATGACCCTCTTCGCCGGTGACGTCCGGCCGACCCTGCCGCTCGCCCTGCTCATCGTGCTGGCCGTACCCGCCGCCGCGGTGGCGGTGACCGTCTTCGCCCTGCGTCGGGTGGTCATCGAACCGCTCGGTGTGGTCCGGCACGCCGGCGGCACCCGGCGCCGGCTCTGGTGGCGGCTGGTGCCTCCGGTCCTCGGGCTTGCCCTGCTCGCCCCGCTGATCGGCACGATCGACGCGGACTCCGGGGGCGGCAACGAGACGCAGATCGCGGCCGGCGCGGTGCTGCTGCTGATCGGCGTGGCCGTACTGCTGCCCTGGCTGGTCGAGGCGGTGGTCGGCCGACTGTCGGGCGGCGCGGTGCCGTGGCAGCTCGCCACCCGGCGGCTGCAGCTCAGCAGCGGTACGTCGGCCCGCGTCGTCAGTGGCATCGCGGTCGCCTCGGCGGGCGCGATCGCCCTGCAGATGCTCTTCTCCGGGGTGAGCGTCAACTACGTGGAGGAGACGGGGCAGGACCCCGAACGGGCCCAGTTCCAGGTGTGGGGCTGGTCCCTCGGGGACCACTCGCGGACCGAGGCGGCCCTTCGACGGTTCCGCGAGACGACCGGGGTACGCGACGTCTCCGGCTTCAGCACCATCTACGCCGCCAGCGTCGCCGAGCCCGCGCCCGGTGGCCTGCCGGGCGGGGTGGACCTGGTCATCGGGGACTGCGCCATGCTGGCCGAGTTCGCCCGGTTGGACAGCTGTGCCGCCGGGGACGTCTTCATGAGCCAGGCCGCCCAGCCGGACCCCCAGGCGACAACGCCGAAGCCGGGCGAGCGGGTCGTGATGAGCGACGGCGCGGCGACGGAGTGGACGATTCCCGCCGGCACCCGGATGGTCGCCGCGCACCCGGAGTCGCCCCTGAACGAATCCGCCCGGCTGTACGTGACGCCGGAGGCGCTGCCGCCGGACGTTCTGCGAGACGGCCGGGTCGAGTTCTACGTCAACCTCGACCCGGCCGAGCCGGACGCCGTCGAGCACCTGCGTACCACCGCGGTCAAGGCGAGCCCCTACTTCTCGGTCATCGAGCGGGTCGCGCTGCGGGAGAACGACCGGTTCGCCGACATCCGGCTCGGCCTGTTCGTCGGCTCGGTGCTGACCCTGCTGCTGATCGGCGCCAGCATGCTCGTGACCACTCTGGAGCAGCTCCGGGAACGCCAGCGGCTGCTCGCCGTCCTGGTCGCCTTCGGGACCCGGCGCAGCACGCTGACCTGGTCGGTGCTGTTGCAGACCGCCGTACCGGTGGTGCTCGGGCTGGCCCTGGCGATCGGTGTCGGGCTGGGGCTCGGCGCGGTGCTGATGTCGATGGTCGGCCTCGGGGTACGCGTCGACCTGACCAGCATCGGCCAGATCACCGGGGTGGCCGCCGGGGTGGTGCTGCTGGTGACCGTGCTGAGCATGCCGGCCCTGTGGCGGCTGATGCGCCCGGACGGGCTGCGTACGGAATGAGCGGGCGGGCCTGCCGGGACCGGTCGGTGCGTTCGGTGGCCTGCTCGGGGCGTTCGTCGCGGAGCGGCTGGTGGGCGGCCGCCGCCATCGTGTCGTGCTG
>NZ_JBFAKM010000001.1:73001-452930 GCF_040655695.1 Polymorphospora sp. NPDC050346
CCCGCGCGGGGGGCGGAGGCCGGGCGGGGCGGGGGGGGCGGGGGCGCGCGCCCCGCGCCGCCCCGCTTCGGCTCAGGTGGCGGTGGGTAGGCGGTGCATCGCCCAGACCTGGGGGCCGCCGGGGATCTGGGCCCGGGCCCGTACGGCGAAGCCCAGCCGGCGGTAGAAGTCGAGATTGGCCGGGGCCGACGTCTCCAGGTAGGCCGGTGTGCCGGTGCGGTCCGCCTCGGCGAGTGCCGGCGCGAGCAGTGCCGGCCCGATCCCCCGCCCACGCGCGGAGGGCCGTACGCCGACGGTGGCGAGCACCAGGTGCGGGCTGTCCGGGCGCAGTCCGGCGGAGATGGTGCCGGCCACTTCCATCGCCGCGCGGCGGTCTCCGGCGTACTCCGCCTCCATCGGGGCGAGCGCGGCCCACACCGGCGCGGGTATCTCCCGGTCCGGCCACAGCCACACGGCCGCGCCGGCGATCCGGCCGTCGGCGCCGTCGGCCGCCCAGACCTCCCCGTACGGCACGCCGACCCGCTCGACGGTGAGCCGGAACAGCCCGGTGAGGCGGTCCCGGTGCCGGTCGGCGGCGACCGTCCAGCCGGTGAACGGGTAGCCGTCGAACGCCTCGGCCAGCACGGCCGACACGTCGGCGACGGCTTCCGGCCCCACCCGGCGTACCGGGGCGGGACGCTGGTCCGAGCGTGTCACGTGCTCCCCTTCCCGGGATCGGTGCTGCGACGCCGACCGTACCGCCTGCGGCGGCGCCGGGGCAGCCGGCCGTCGGGATCGTGGTGTCGAGGCCCGGGATAGGGCGCTTGGCGGGTTCGGCACCATGCTGACTGAGCGCAAGATCTGACAGATATAGATAGTTGACAATGTAATGCTCGACTCCCAATCGACCTCATTCGATGGGAGTGGTTATGCGCATCCGTCCCTTCATACTCGCCGCCGCGCTCGTCGCGGCACTGGTGGCCGTCGTACCGACCGGGGCCGCCCCGGCGCAGGCCGCCGCCGCCGACCGCTGGGGCTTCGCCCTCGTCGACAACCCGACCGTGCCCACCTGGTCCATCCTCAACACCACCCGCCAGTGGGGAAGCTGGAAGCCGGGCTTCCCGGGACTGTGGGCCCTGGGCGGCAAGATCGCCCTCGGCCGGTTCCAGGTCAGGTTCCCCCAGCTCGCCACGTCGGTCCCCGGCATCGTCCACGTCACGCCGGTCAACCGCACCGGCCACTACTGCGAGGTGGTGAACTCGGGCCCGGCCGGTGGCGACCAGCTCGTCACCGTGCAGTGCCACGCACCCGGCGGCAGCCCCTCCGACACCGCGTTCACCATCCTCTGGACGTTGAGTTCCGGCGTCGTCCCGGTCAGCCAGGGCACCCACGCCTACGTACGGTCCACCGCCGCCGGCGGCATCGTGCAGGCGTACAACTCGACCGGGGGCGGCGTCGGCGTGCTTCCCGGCCCACCCGGGCAGTACCAGGTCACCCTCGCGGGCGTCGGGGGGACCGCCGGCCCGTCCGGCAACCTCCAGGTGACGGCGATCAGCACGGCCGGCGCCCCGCGCCGCTGCAAGATCGGCAACTGGGGCCCGAGCGGGCTCGACATCGTCGCCATCGTCACCTGCTTCAACCAGGCCGGCGTGCTGACCGCCACCGAGTTCAACCTGTCGTACCACCGCGAGCGGTCGGTGATCGGCTCGTTCGCGCCGCCGAAGTACTTCGGCTACTTCTCGCCGTTCGCCGGTCAGACCAACTTCAACTACCTGCTCGGCTTCGGGTTCAACACGCTGTCCGGCGGGCCGATCTGGCAGTTGACCTACCCCCAGCTCGCCTTCGCCGAGACCCACGCGCAGGTGGTCGCCCAGGGCACCGGCCCCGAGTACTGCCACCTGACGTGGCCGTGGACGTACGTCGGGCTCGACGCCAACGTCTCGATCATCTGCTTCAACAACGCCGGCACCGTGGTGCCGTACCGCTTCCTGTCCACCTTCACCTCCAAGGACTGACCCACCGCGCCGCGCCCGGGCGCGGCAGGCCCGCTGATCAAGGAGAAGTCGTGTCCGGTACGCGACGAATGCCGGAACACTTCTCCTTGATCGGCGCGATCATGGAGCGCCGGACGAGAGCGACCGACCCGGCGGGCGGAGGGCGGGGCGGGACGTACGGGATCGGGGCGTCACCCGGATAGGGTGGGTGGGGTGAACGCCCGTCCCCCGTACTCCCCTGTCGGCCGCACCCGCGCGGCCGTCGCCGCCGTCGCCACCCTGGTCCTCCTGACCAGCGGTTGCGCCTTCGGCGACCCGCCCCCGGACCCGGCCGGCGAGCCGCCGACGTTCCCGACCCCGTCGGTGTCGGCGACCCCGCCCGCCGGCGCCGGCCAGGAGGTCGCCTCGACGGTGCTGGCCAAGGGGCTGCGCGTGCCGTGGGGCGTGGCGTTCCTGCCCGACGGCGGGGCACTGGTCACCGAGCGGGACACCGCCAAGATCCTGAAGGTCGGTCCGGAGTCGGACACGAACGGCCTCAAGGTCACCACCGTGCAGACCCTCGACGAGGTCGACGCGGCCGGCGAGGGCGGGCTGATGGGCATCGCCGTGTCGCCCGACTACGCCACCGACCAGACGGTGTACGTCTACTACTCGACCGAGGACGACAACCGGGTCGCCCGGCTCACCCTCGGCGGCGAGCCGACCCCGGTGGTCACCGGCATCCCGCTGTCCGGCATCCACAACGGCGGCCGGATCGCGTTCGGCCCGGACGGTTTCCTCTACGTCACCACCGGCGACGCGTCGGAGCGCGGGCTGGCCCAGGACCGGGAGAGTCTCGGCGGCAAGATCCTGCGGATGACGCCGGACGGCAAGCCCGCCGCCGGCAACCCGTTCCCCAACTCGCTGGTCTGGTCGCTCGGCCACCGCAACGTGCAGGGCATCGCCTGGAACGGCGAGGGCCGCCTCTACGCGACCGAGTTCGGTCAGAGTTCGTGGGACGAGATTAATCTGATCGAGCCGGGTAAGAACTACGGCTGGCCCGAAAAGGAAGGCAGGGGCAACGACCCCAGATTTGTCGATCCGCTGGTCACCTGGCGGACCGACGAGTCGTCGTGCTCGGGCGTCGCGGCGCTGGAGCGGCTGCTGATCGCGGCGTGTCTGCGCGGCGAACGGCTGTGGCTGGTCGAACTGACCGGATCCGGCACCGTGTTCGGGCAGCCCCGGGCGATGCTGACCGGCGAGTACGGCCGGCTGCGTACCGCCGTCACCGCCCCCGACGGGTCGGTCTGGGTCACCACCTCCAATCACGACGGACGGGGGGAGCCGGCGCCGGATGACGACCGCATCCTCCGGTTGGTCTTCTCCGGCGGCGGAGCGGGTAAGAGCTGACGACGGGCAGCCGATATTCGCGCGCGACGCGCGTTCGTTTCACAAGATCGCCGCGTGGGCAGGGTGATGATGTGAGCATGGAAGAGGACAAAACCGGCAAGGACCGTGCTGCCGAAGGCGCGCCGGAGACACCGGCGCGCGGCCGGCCGCTGCCCGACGGCGTACGCGCCACAGGCCGGTATCTCCAGCGCGCCGCCGCGTCGCGGGCCAGCCGCCGGATCGGGATGGGGCTGGCCGTCCTCGTCGTCACCCTCGTCGGCGTCGTGGCGGGCGTACTCATCGGGGCCCGCAACCAGATCGACGTCGGGCCGTTCACCGCCGAAATGTCGATCACCCCGTCGACCGACGGCGGCACCACGTTCAGCATCCCGCCGCTGGGCGCCCTGCAACTCGACAGCCACGACGGGCCGGCCCACCTCAACGTCCGGCTCGGGGCGCTCGACCAGCGCCGCACCGAGGCACTCATCGGCGACCCGGCCGGGATCACCCGGGCCAGCCAGACCGCCGTACACGACGTGACCACGGGAATCGTCCGGCTCGGCGCGCAGACGATCGCGGTGTCCGTGCTCTCCACCCTCGTGCTGTCGGCGCTGGTGTTCCGCAACGTACGCCGGGTCGCCTGGTCCGGCGCGCTGGCGCTCGCGATCACCGCCGGCAGTCTCGGCACGGCCGCGCTCACCCTGCGCCCGCAGTCGATCGAGGAGCCACGGTACGAAGGACTCCTGGTCAACGCACCGGCGATCGTCGGTGACGCACGGCGGATCGCCAACGACTACACGAAATACTCCGAGCAGTTGCAGCGACTGATCGGCAACGTCGGCCGGATCTACACGACGGTGTCGACGCTGCCGGTCTACGAGCCGGCCGAGGGCACGACCCGCATCCTGCACGTGTCGGACCTGCACCTCAACCCGACCGCCTGGCAGATCATCCGCACCATCGTCGAGCAGTGGGACATCGACGCGGTGATCGACACCGGCGACATCACCGACTGGGGCAGCGAGCCGGAGGCGTCCTTCGTCGGCTCCATCGGCCTGCTCGGTGTCCCGTACGTCTACATCCGCGGCAACCACGACTCGCCGACCACCGAGGCGGCGATCGGCGGCCAGCGCAACTCGGTCGTGCTCGACAACACCATCGCGAACGTCGCCGGGCTGAGCATCGCCGGGATCGGCGACCCGCGCTTCACCCCGGACAAGGAGACGTCCCCGGCCGGATCCGGCCAGACGAAGCAGGCCACGGAGCAGATCCAGGGCGTCGGGCAGCGGCTCGCCGACACGATCCGGGCCACCCCGGAGCCGGTCGACATCGCGCTCGTCCACGATCCGGCGTCGGCCGGGCCGCTGTCCGGCGTGACCCCGCTGGTGCTGGCCGGCCACACCCACAAACGTGCCGAGAGCATGCTGGGCCAGGTCCCCGACCAGCAGGCGACCCGCCTGCTGGTGCAGGGGTCGACCGGCGGCGCCGGGCTACGCGGCCTCGAAGGCGAGGAGCCGCTGCCGCTGGCCATGTCGGTGCTCTACTTCGACGCCGAGAAGGCTCTCCAGGCGTACGACGACATCCAGGTCGGCGGCACCGGCCAGTCGCAGGTGGCACTGGAACGGCACGTGATCAAACCCGAGGTGCCGGAGGTACCGCTCAACGGTTCGCCGTCACCGACGGCACCGACCCCGTCCCCGACCCGCTGAACGATTCGGCCGGCGCCCGCGTGGCGCCGGCCGAATCGGCGAGTTCAGCCCTCGACGCCGAGCCGGGACAGGACGAGGTCGCGTACGGTCTTGGCGTCGGCCTGGCCCCGGGTGGCTTTCATGACCGCACCGACCAGGGCACCGGCGGCGGCGACCTTGCCGTCCCGGATCTTGTCGGCGATGGCCGGGTTGGCGGCGATCGCCTCGTCCACGGCGGCGGTCAGCGCGCCGGTGTCGGAGACGACCTCCAGGCCACGGGCGGTCATGATCTCCGACGGGGTGCCCTCCCCGGCGACGACGCCTTCGAGCACCCCACGGGCCAGCTTGTCGTTGAGCTTGCCCTCGTCGACCAGCCGCTGCAGCTCGGCCACGTGCTCCGGGGTGGCGCCCACGGCGGCCAGCTCGATGCCCTGCTCGTTGGCGCGCCGGGACAGCTCGCCCAGCCACCACTTGCGGGCACCGGCCGGCGTGGCACCGGCGGCGATGGTCTGCTCGATCAGCTCGACCGCGCCGGCGTTCAGCACCGACTGCATGTCGAGGTCGGACAGGCCCCACTGCTCCTGGAGCCGCTTGCGGTGCACCCGCGGCAGCTCGGGCAGGGCCGTCCGCAACTCCTCCACCCAGGCGGCGTCCGGCGCGAGCGGCACCAGGTCGGGCTCGGGGAAGTAGCGGTAGTCGGTCGCCGTCTCCTTCGAGCGGCCCGGGGTGGTGTCGCCGGTGTCCTCGTGGAAGTGCCGGGTCTCCTGCACGATCTTTCCGCCGCCGTCGAGCACCGCCGCCTGGCGCAGCATCTCCGACCGGACGGCCCGCTCGACCGAGCGCAGCGAGTTGACGTTCTTGGTCTCGGTGCGGGTGCCCCACGGGCCGCCGGGAACGTTCAGCGACGTGTTGACGTCGCAGCGCAGCGAGCCCTCCTCCATGCGTACGTCGGAGACGCCGAGCGAGCGCAGCACGTCGCGCAGTTCGGTGACGTAGGCCCGGGCCACGTCCGGCGCCTTGGCGCCCGTGCCCGGGATCGGCTTGGTGACGATCTCGACCAGCGGGATACCGGCCCGGTTGTAGTCGACCAGCGATTCGGTCGCACCGTGGATCCGCCCGGTCGCGCCGCCGATGTGCAGCGTCTTGCCGGTGTCCTCCTCGAGGTGCACCCGCTCGATGCCGATCCGGACCATCTCACCGTCGACCTCGACGTCCAGCCAGCCGTCGACGCACAGCGGCTCGTCGTACTGGCTGATCTGGAAGTTCTTCGGCATGTCCGGGTAGAAGTAGTTCTTCCGGGCGAAGCGGCACCACGACGCGATCGAGCAGTTGAGCGCCAGCCCGATCCGGATCGTCGCCTCGATCGCCGCCCGGTTGGCGACCGGCAGCGAGCCGGGCAGACCGAGACAGACCGGGCAGACCCGGGTGTTGGGCTCGCCACCGAAGTCGGTCGGGCAGCCACAGAACATCTTCGTGTTCGTGCCCAGTTCGACGTGCGTCTCCAGGCCGATCACCGGCTCGTAGCGCGCGACGACGTCGTCGTATGGCGGCAGGACGATCGTGCTCATCAACACTCCAGCTCACGACGGCATCCGGACAGAACGTGCACCAGCCTAGTGCAGCACCGCGCCACCCCGACGGGGGTGGCCCGGCGTCCCGACCGGGGGCGTCGAACTCGTCAGAGGGCGGGTGGGGTCAGGGTGCCGACGGCGGATTCGAGGGCGGCGGCGACCCGGTACATCCGGTCGTCGGCCATCGTCGGCGCCATCACCTGGAGCCCGACCGGCAGTCCCTCCGACAGTCCACAGGGGACGGAGATGGCCGGGCCGCCGTACAGGTTGCTGGGGATCGTGAACAGGTCGGCCAGGTACATCTGGTAGGGGTCGGCCGTACGCGACCCGAGCGGGAACGCCACGAACGGGGTGGTCGGCGAGATCAGCGCGTCGACCTGCTCGAACGCGGCGGTGAAGTCGCGGCTGATCAGGGTACGGACCTTCTGCGCCTGCCCGTAGTAGGCGTCGTAGTAGCCCGAGGAGAGGGCGTAGGTGCCGAGCATGATGCGCCGCTTCACCTCGGCGCCGAAGCCCATGTCGCGGGTCAGCGACATGACCTCCTCCAGCGACCGCACCCCGTCGTCGCCGGTCCGCAGGCCGAAGCGCACGCCGTCGAAGCGGGCCAGGTTGGACGAGCACTCGCTCGGCGCGATCAGGTAGTAGGCCGGCAGGGCGTATTCGAAGTGGGGGCAGGACACCTCGACCACCTCGGCGCCGAGCTTGGTCAGCGCGTCGACGGCGTCGCGGAACGCGGCGGTCACACCCGGCTCGCCGCCCGCCTCGGTGGCGAACTCGCGGACCAGGCCGAGCCGCATGCCGGTCAGGTCGCCGGCCGCCCCGGCCCGGGCGGCGGCGACGACGTCGGGCACCGGCTGCGGGACGGAGGTCGAGTCGCGCGGGTCGTGGCCGCCGATGACCGAGTGCAGCAGCGCGGCGTCGAGCACCGTACGGGCGCACGGGCCCGGGGTGTCCAGAGAGGACGAGAAGGCGATGAGGCCGTAGCGGGAGGTGCCGCCGTACGTCGGCTTCGCCCCGACGGTGCCGGTGACCGCCCCCGGCTGCCGGATCGAACCGCCGGTGTCGGTGCCGATCGCGAGCGGCGCCTCGTAGGCGGCCAGCGCGGCGGCGCTGCCGCCACCCGACCCGCCCGGGATACGGCCGAGATCCCAGGGGTTGAACGTCGGCCCGTAGGCGGAGTATTCGGTCGACGAGCCCATCGCGAACTCGTCCATGTTGGTCTTGCCGAGCATGACGGTGCCGGCGGCCCGCAACCGCTCGACGATCGTCGCGTCGTACGGCGGACGCCAGCCTTCGAGGATGCGCGACGCGGCCGTGGTCGGCACGCCGCGGGTGGTCAGCACGTCCTTGACGGCGATCGGCACCCCGGCCAGCGGGCCCAGTTCCTCGCCGGCGGCCCGGCGGGTGTCGACGGCGCGGGCCGCGTCGAGCGCGCCCTCGGCGTCGACGTGCAGGAAGGCGTGCACCCGCTCGTCGACGGCGGCGATCCGGTCGAGGTGGGCCTCGGTCACCTCGACCGCGGAGACCTCGCCGGACGCGATGCGCGCGGCGATCTCGGTCGCGGTCAGTCTGGTCAGGTCGGCCATGGTCACGCCTCCTCGTCGAGGATCCGCGGTACGCGGAACCGGTTGCCCTCGGCGTCCGGTGCACCGGACAGCGCCTCGGCGGGGGTAAGGCCCGGCACCACCACGTCGTCGCGCAGGACGTTGGTCAGCGGCACGGAGTGCGACGTCGGCGGGATGTCGGCGGCGGCGACCTCACCGACCCGGGCGACCGCCTGGAGGATGACGTCGAGTTGGCCGGCGAAGGTGTCGAGCTCGGTGTCGGTGACTGCGAGCCGCGACAGGCGCGCCAGATGCGCGACCTCTTCGCGGGAGATGGCGGCCATCTGCGCCCCCTTCGTGCGTAAACGTGACCGGCCGAGTCTATTTCTCGCCCCGGCGGCGCCTCCCCCCGCCCCGCCAACTCCCCCGTGATCCCCGTGATCAGGGACTGTTATTGGCGTGTCGCCGGCGCGCCGCCCGCCAAACTCCCTGATCACACGGATCTTGCGGCGGGCGGCGCCGGGCCGGCCGTAGCCCGGTCGGGCGGCGGGGTGGGGGCGGGGTCAGGTGGTCAGGTGGGGGCGTAGGGGGTGGTAGCGGGCCAGCCAGGCGGCCAGCTCGTCGGCGGGCATCGGGCGGGCGTAGAACCAGCCCTGGGCGACGTGGCAGCCCGCCTCGTGCAGCATCCGCCAGGTCCGCTCGTCCTCGACCCCTTCGGCCACGACCCGCAGCCCGAGCGCGCCGGCCAGTTCGATGATCGACCGGACGATCGCGGCGTCGTCGGCGTCGCCGGTCATGCCGAGTACGAACGACCGGTCGACCTTGACCTCGGACAGCGGCAGCCGGCGCAGGTGCTGCATGGACGAGTAGCCGGTGCCGAAGTCGTCGAGCGCGATCGCGACGCCGATCCGGTCGAGCCGGGCGATGGTGGCCAGGACCCGGCGCGGGTCGGCCATCAGCGCCCCCTCGGTGATCTCCAGTTGGAGCCGGTCCGGCGGTACGCCGTAGCGGGTCAGCCGGTCGTCGATCTGGTCGGCGATCTCACCGGTGTGCAGGTCGCGGACGCTGACGTTGAGTGCCGCCCGCAGCGGCAGGCCGGCCGCCGCCCACTTGGCGACCTGTTCGACCACGTCGTCGACGACCCGCCGGGTGAGCAGCCGCATCACCGCGCTCTGCTCGGCGACCCGGATCAGTTCCTCGGGGTCGACCATCCCGCGCCGGGGGTGCCGCCAGCGCAGCAGTGCCTCGACGCCCACCACCTCGCCGGTCGCGATCTCGATCTGCGGCTGGTAGTACATGGTGATCTCGCCCGCGCCGCCGGCCTCGCGGCCGGCGGTGGCACCGGCCCGACCGGCGGTGGCGGTTTCCCGGCCGGTCGCCGGGCCGCCACCGGAGTGCTGCGGGCCGGTCGTCTCCAGGACCCGGCGCAGGTCGGCGAGGAGGCTGAGCCGTTCCGGCGAGCTGTGGTCGGAGTCCGGCGCGTACACGGCGACGGCGTCGCCGCGATGTTTCGCGTCGTACATGGCGACGTCGGCGTGCCGCATCAGGGTCTCGAAGTCCTCGCCGTGCTCGGGGTAGACGGCGACGCCGATCGAGCCGCCGACGTCGAGCGGGAGGCCGTCGATCGGTACCGGTTCGGCGAGCACCTCGACGATCCGGGCGGCGAGGTCGGTGGCCTCGGCCGGGTCGGCGAGGCGCCCGCTGAGGATGGCGAACTCGTCGCCGCCGAGCCGGGCCACCACGTCCTGCGGGCGTACGGCCGCCGTCAGCCGGCCGGCGACCTCGACGAGGAGGCGGTCGCCGACGGCGTGCCCGAGCGCGTCGTTGACGTGCTTGAAGCGGTCGAGGTCGAGTACGAGCAGGGCGAGGTGCCGTTCGGCGGCGTGCCGGGCGGCGCGCTCGGCGTGGGCGGGCAGCCGGTCGGCGACCTCGCCGAGCAGTGCCTTGCGGTTGGCCAGGCCGGTGAGCGGGTCGAGCCGGCCGACCTGTTCGTGCTCGGTCGACAGCCGGGCCATCCGGTAGACGGCGTAGAGCGGTACGACGACCAGCGGGATCAGTGCGGCGTTGGTCCGCGCGGCGCTGGCCAGGATCGGGCCGAGCAGCAGCAGCGAACCGGTCGAGAGCAGTTCGAAGGCGAGCCCGTGGCTGACCGAGCGCCACCAGTGGCCGCCGGTCAGCAGCCGGATGGCGACGGTGACGGTGCCGTACTTGACGGCGAACCAGGTCGCCGCCGCGGCGACGACCGTCACCACGTACGGCAGGCCGGGTGCCAGGCGGATGACCGTGTAGGCGGCGGTGAGGGCGAGGGCGTACTGGGCGATGTTGAACACGGTCCGCCACACGGTGTGCCGCATCCGCCAGGAGGCGACGACGACGGCCGCCGCCTGTACGGCGATCGCCGGTGCCTCGCCCCACAGCAGCATGATGGCGAAGGTGAAGCAGATCGACGGGAACACCGCCGAACTCTGGCGGCGGCCGGGCGGGGTGAAGGGGCGGGCGTCGCAGACGACGGCGAGGCCGGCCATCAGCCAGAACCCGACCGGCAGGGCCGGGATCTCGCTGGGGAGCGCGACCAGTGACACGGCGGTGACGGCGCCGGCCAGGGTCACGATCGCGGTGACGAAGGTGAAGAACGGCAACGCCCGCTCGGGGGGAACGGAGTTCCGCTGCGCTGCGGCCTCCATCGGACCTCCCGCCGTCTCTCGCCGGGGCACGACCTGATGCCGCGCTGGTGATGCTCCATCAAACTCCCCGACCGGCCAGGGCTGCGACCTCGGGGGACAAAGGGACTGTGTCGTGACTAATTTGGAATACGTAATCAGTTGCCGAAAATACTCACGTTCCGCGATTGACTGCAGAATACCCGCGATTTACTACCCAAAGCTCATGATTCACTACTTTGGGCAACGCTAGCGGCCGCCTCCGGCCCCTGCATCAGCAGAACGTCGAATCCTGCCTCATCCAAAATGGGTAGTTTCAGAGAAATTGCCTTGTCCGCCTTCGAGCCGGGATTGTCACCGACCACCACGAAGCTGGTCTTCTTCGACACCGAGCCACTAACCCGCCCACCGCGCGCCTGAACCGCCTCCGCCGCCCCGTCCCGCGAGTAGTTCGACAACGTGCCGGTCACCACGACGGTGACCCCCTCCAGCGGACGCGGCCCCTCGGCGGCCCGCTCCTCGGTCATCCGTACGCCCGCGGCGGCCCACTTGCGCACCACCTCACGGTGCCAGTCGACGCCGAACCACTCCTTCACGCTCGCCGCGATCGTCGGGCCGACCCCCTCCACCGACGCCAACTCCTCCTCCGATGCCGCCTCGATCGCCGCGATCGAGCCGAAGTGCCGGGCCAGCGCCTGGGCGGCGGTCGGGCCGCAGTGCCGGATCGACAGGGCCACCAGCACCCGCCACAGCGGGCGGTCGCCGGCGGCCGCCAGGCTGGCCAGCAGCTTGCCGGCGTTGCCGCCCAGCGAGCCGTCGGCGTTGACGAAGAACGGCACCCCCGCCAGCTTCCCGGCGTCGAGATCGAACAGATCGCCCTCGTCGACGATCGCCCCGGCCTCCAGCAGCGCGCCGGCCGCCTTGTAGCCGAGCACCTCGATGTCGAGCGCGCCGCGCCCGGCCAGCGCGAAGACCCGCTCGCGCAACTGCGCCGGGCAGGTCCGCGCGTTCGGGCAGCGGATGTCGACGTCGCTCTCCCGGGCCGGCGCCAGCGCCGTACCGCACGCCGGGCAGCGGTCCGGCATCACGAACGGTCGGGCGTCGGGCGGGCGTACGTCGACGACCGGGCCGAGGATCTCGGGGATCACGTCACCGGCCTTGCGCACCACCACCGTGTCGCCGATCAGCACGCCCTTGCGGGCCACCTCGCGGGCGTTGTGCAGGGTCGCCAGCGCGACGGTGGAGCCGGCGACCCGGACCGGTTCGAGTACGGCGAACGGCGTCACCCGGCCGGTCCGCCCCACGTTCACGTCGATGTCGAGCAGCTTCGTGGTGACCTCCTCCGGCGGGTACTTGAAGGCGATCGCCCAGCGCGGCGCCCGGCTGGTCGAGCCGAGCCGGCCCTGGATCGGCACCGGGTCGACCTTGACGACCACCCCGTCGATCTCGTACCCGACGTCGTGCCGGTGCTCGGCGTAGTGGGCGACGAACTCGCGTACCCCGGCCAGGTCCGGCACCACCCGGACGTGCTCGCCGGTCGGCAGGCCGAAGCCCTTCAGCGCCGTGTACGCCCCGGACTGGGTGGCCGGGTCGAACCCGCGCCGGGCCCCGATGCCGTGCACGACCAGCCGCAACGGCCGGCCGGCGGTGACCCGCGGGTCCTTCTGCCGCAGGCTCCCGGCGGCGGCGTTGCGCGGGTTGGCGAACGGCGGCCGGCCCTGCTCGACCAGGCCCGCGTTGAGGTCGGCGAACGCCTCGACCGGGAAGTAGATCTCGCCCCGCACCTCGATCAGCTCCGGTACGCCGGCACCGGACAGCCGCCGCGGCACACCCCGGATCGCGCGGACGTTGCCGGTCACGTCCTCCCCCGTCCGGCCGTCGCCACGGGTCGCCGCCCGCACCAGCCGGCCGCCCTCGTACGTCAGGTTGATCGCGACCCCGTCGACCTTCAGCTCGCACAGCAACGGCACCGGTCCCCCGGCGTCCCGGCGCACCCGCTCGGCCCAGGCGGTCAGCTCGGCGTCGTCGAAGACGTTGTCGAGCGACATCATCCGCTCGGCGTGCTCGACCGGGGTGAACAGCGTCGAGAAGGTGCCGCCGACCCGCTGGGTCGGCGAATCCGGGGTCCGCAGCGCCGGATAGCGCTCCTCCAACTCCGCCAGTTCACGCAGCAGCCGGTCGAACTCGCCGTCGCTGATCGTCGGCGCGTCGAGCACGTAATAGCGGTACTGGTGGTCGGTGACCTCCACGCTCAGCGTGGCGTGCCGGTCGCGTACGTCCGGCGGCGGCTCGACCCCCGCCCCGGCCTCCTGCTCGGGCGTGGGCAGTTCGCCGGTCAGTTCATCGGACACCGGCCACCTCCTCGCTCACCAGCACGGTAAGACCGCCCGGACCGGTGCGGCACGCGGCTCGCCGGCCGGACGGGGCGGGCACGCCGGCCGGACGGGGCGGGCACGCGGCTCGCCCGGCCGGGCGAGGCGAAGCGGGGCGGGCGTGAGCGGTGGTGGGCGGGTCGGGCGGCGGCTACCGCCCGATCGAGAGCCGGAAGGCGGCGACCCCGGCCATCCAGAGCACACAGACCAGCGCCGCGGCCGCGATGGCCAGCAACACCACCCGCAGCCCGCCACGACGGCGGGGACTCCTGCTCACCCCGCCGACGCTAGCGACGCGGGACGCGTACCGGGCCGGTTCAGTCCCAGCCGGCGCCGAGCGTGGCCAACTGGTCGGCGTACTCGATCCGCTCGGCCCACCCGTCGGGCCAGGCGGCCATCCCGTACGCGGCACCGAGCACCGCCCCGGCAAGGCAGGCGATCGAGTCGGAGTCGCCGGCGGTGGTGGCGCCCCGGGCCAGCGCCGAGACCGGGTCGTCCGGGTGCCGCAGTACGCAGAGCAGCGCACTGGCCAGCGCCTCCTCGGCGATCCAGCCCTCCCCGGTGTCGCGGCAGACGTCACCGCCGTCGTCGCGCCGCTCCAGCGCCGCGTCGAGCCGGTCCAGCACCGCCAGGCACTCGTCCCAGCCGGCGGCGATGAAGTCCTCCGGCGAGCCGGCGCCACCCTGCCGCCACAGGTCGCCGAGCCAGTCACCCCGGTAGACCCGACGCTGCCCGACGGCCCGGTCCCGCAGCAGTCGCGGCAGCTCGGTCAGATCGGCGCCGTCACGCACGACCCGGACCGCGTACGCGGTCAGCTCGCTCGCCGCGAGCCCGGTCGGGTGGCCGTGGGTGAGGCCGGCCTGCAACTGCGCGACACCGGCGAGCGTGTCCAGGTCGTATCCGGGAACCAGGCCGACCGGGGTGACCCGCATGTTGGCGCCACAGCCCTTCGAGTCGGCGACCGTCGCCTCCTGCCACCGGCGACCGGTGGACAACTCGGCACAGGCACGCAGGCAGGTGTTGCCCGGCGCCCGGTTGTTGTCCGGGCTGATCGCCCAGTCGAGAAACCGTCGACGCAGGAGCGGCTCCAGCACGGCGGGCGTCGCCGCGGGTGCCTCGCGCAGCGCCCACGCCACGGCCAGTCCCATCTGGGTGTCGTCGGTGACCAGCGCGGGATTCCCGGCCAGTTCACGCGGGCCGTCGGGGCCGTACCGGGCGGTGATCGCCGCGACGGTCATGAACTCGGTCGGCTTGCCGAGGGCGTCACCGTACGCGAGACCGAACAGTGAACCGGAGGCGCGGCGGGGGGCGGAGTCGGATCGGGACATGCCGACCATGATCGCCCATCCGGGCCAGCGCCCAGCCCGCCCGCCCTGGCCCGCGCTGGCTGGCCCGCTCGCGCTCCCCAGCCCGCTCGCCCTGGCCCGCCCGCGCTTCCCGGCCCGTTCGCGCTTCCCGGACGGTGATCGTCTGCGGTTGCGGCAGTCGACACGCCGGGCCGGGCACTGCTGAGCAGCAGACGATCACCCCACCCGGTCCACGGGCCGGGCGCTTCAGTCCTCGTGCAGGCGGCGGCCGGCGTCCCGGCAGGCGGTGAGGACCGCGCGGGCGTAAGCCGGGGTGGCCCCGGCCAGCCCGCAGGCGGGCGTCACCACGACCTGCTCGGCCAGCCGGCGGGCCGGGAACCCCAACTCGCCCCACACCCGGCGGACCCGCTGGGCGACCCCGGCCGACGTCGGCGGACGGGCACCGGGCGGCGCCACCGCCGGCGCCGCACCGGCGAAGAGTCCGAGCCCGGCGTCGATGGCCTCCCCCAACGGGTCGAGCTGCCCGATCAGCGCCAGGTCCAGGGCCACGGCGGTCGCCCCGGCCGCCCGCACCAGGTCGAGCGGTACGTCCGGCGCGCAGCAGTGCACGACCACCGGCGTGTCCACCGCCTCGACCACCTCGCGCAGCAACGCCGTCGCGGTACCCGGCTCCACCGCCCGGTAGGCGCTGAAGCCGCTCTCGGTCGGCACCCGTCCGGCCAGCACCGCGGGCAACGAGGGTTCGTCGAGTTGCAGCAGCACGGTGGCCCGGGGCAGCCGCCGCCGTACGTCCGCGACGTGGTTCCGCAACCCCTCGGCGAGCGAACCGGCCAGGTCGCGTACCGCCCCGTGGTCACGCAGCATCCGGCCGCCGATCGGCAGGTCGATCCCGGCCGCGAGGGTCAGCGGCCCGACCGCCTGGATCTTGACCGGCCCGGCCAGCCCGTCGCCCTGCTCGGTCAACTGGTCCAGGTCGCGTTCCAGCAGATCATGCGTACGACGCAGGTCACGACCCGGATGCCCGGCGATGCGCCAGCGACCGGCATACAACTCCACCGGCAGGTCGACGAGCAGCCCGGCGCCCCGGCCGATCATGTCGGCGCCCGGTCCGCGCTCCGGCAGCTCGGGCAGGTGGGGCAGGGTGGGCAGCTCGCCGAAGATGATCCGTTGCGCCTCCGCGACATCGGTCCCGGGCATCGAGCCGATCCCGGACGCCGAACCCACCGGCCACGGCCACGTAGCGTCAGTCACGCCCGCTGACTCTACGCACCCACTCACCACCACCCGCCGGACCGGGCTCGCACCACGCCCGCCCCACAACCACGCGAAGCCCCGGCGAGGGCCGGCCACAGCCGGCCTCCCAGCCGTGTGAAGGCCCGCCACAGCCCACGAAGCCCGCCAGAAGCCCGCCACAGCCCGCAAAGGCTCGCCACAGCCGCGCGAAGGCCCGCCACAGCCCCGCGCCCGCCGCAGCCGCGCCGATCAAGGGGATGTAAAGGACAAACGAACTGGGAAAACCGTCAACAAGACCTTGATCAGCGTGACGAGGCGAGACGAGGCGGACGCAGCAGGTGCGGCGGGGCCAAACGCTGTCGGGCGAAGCCGAGCAGGTGGAGCGAAGCCGAGCAGGTATGACGAAGCCGAGCAGGTGGGGGCCAAGCGCAGTGGGCGGGGCCCGGCCGGGCGGGTGGGGGCGAAGGGCGGTGGGCGGTGCCAGGCCGGGCGGGTGAGGCAAAACGCGGTGGGCGGGGCCAGGCCGGGCGGCGGGTCCTTGGGCGGGTAACAGCGGGCGGGGCGGTTCAGTGCGGTGATCGTCTGCTGTTCCGCCGTCACGACACGGCGAGTCGAACGGCTGGACAGCAGACGATCACCAGCGGCCTCGGGGCAGGCAGCAAACCGGGGTTGCTGTCCCGGTCCACAGCAAACTCGCTGGGGATACGCGGACTTTGTTGTGGACCGGAACGGCGATACCCCACCAGCCCACCCGACCAGCCGCACCGACCGCCCGACACCCGACCGCCGGCACCCGACCGCCCGACCGCCCGACACCCGGCCTCGATCGTCTGCGGCACAGGCGTTCGACACGCCGTAGCCGAGGTGTCTGAACCGCAGACGATCACGAACGGTCGCCGGGGAGCACCGCCGTCGACCTTGCCACCGCCGGCCCGCCGGCCTGCCAGCCATGGCTGGCCTGCGCCGTCAGCGGATGGTCGCCGATCCCAGGACGATGTCGCCGGCCGGGTCCGGGCGGTACGCGACGATCGCCTGACCGGCCGCCACCCCGCGTACCGGCCGGCGCATCTCCGCCCGCAGCACACCGTCGTCGACGGTGACCGTCGCCGGCACGACCGAGCCGTGGGCGCGCAGCTGCACCTCGCACTCGACCGGCGCCACGGGAGCCGGCCCGGCGGTCCATACCGGACGGTCGGCGGTCACGCTGGACACCTCCAGCGCCGTGGCCGGTCCGACGGTCACCGTGTTGGTCTTCGGGGTGATCGACAGCACGTAGCGCGGCTGGCCGTCCGGCGCCGGTACGCCGAGCGCCAGCCCGCGTCGCTGGCCCACCGTGTAGGCGTACGCCCCGGTGTGCGCGCCGACCACCGCGCCGCTGGCGCCGTCGACGATGTCGCCGGGCGTCTCGCCGAGCCGCTCGGCGAGGAACCGCCGGGTGTCGCCGTCGGCGATGAAGCAGATGTCGTGTGAGTCGGGCTTGTCGGCGACGGCGAGCCCGAGTCGGGTGGCCTCCTCGCGGACCTGCGCCTTGGTGGAGTCGCCGAGCGGGAAGATCGAACGGTCGAGCTGGTCGCGGCGCAGCACCGCGAGCACGTACGACTGGTCCTTGGCGGTGTCGACGCTGCGCCGCAGCAGCCCATCGGGGCCGAGCCGGGCGTGGTGACCGGTCACGACGGCGTCGAAGCCCAGCGCCACCGCCCGGTCGAGCACCGCCTCGAACTTGATCTTCTCGTTGCAGCGCAGGCACGGGTTCGGGGTACGGCCGGCGGCGTACTCGGCCACGAAGTCGTCGACGACGTCCTCGTGGAACCGGTCGGCCATGTCCCAGACGTAGAACGGGATGCCGATCACGTCGGCGGCCCGCCGGGCGTCGCGGGAGTCCTCCAGCGTGCAGCAGCCGCGCGCGCCGGACCGGTAGGTCTGCGGGTTGCGGGCCAGCGCGAGGTGCACCCCGGTGACGTCGTGTCCGGTCGCCACCGCCCGCGCGGCGGCGACCGCCGAGTCGACCCCGCCGGACATGGCTGCCAAGACCTTCACCGCACCGCTCCTTTCGCTCCGTCGAGGGTAGCCGCCCGCACCGCCCGCCCGGCACGCCGGCGCCGCGGCCCCGCACCACCCCGGTCAGGTACGGCTGGACCGGACCGCCCCGGCCCGGCGGGCCCGTTCGACGGCGCCCGGCAGCACGTTCAGCAACGCGTCGACGTCGGCGCCGGTGGAGGTGTGGCCGAGGGTGAAGCGCAGCGAGGACCGGGCCCGGTCGTCGTCGGCGCCCATGGCCAGCAGCACGTGGGACGGTTGGGCCACGCCGGCCGAGCACGCCGACCCGGTCGAGCAGGCGATGCCGCCGGCGTCGAGCAGGAGCAGCAGCGCGTCGCCCTCGCAGCCCGGGAACGAGAAGTGTGCGTTGCCGGGCAGCCGGTCGGCCGGATCACCGTTGTAGACCGCGTCGGGTATGGCGGCCCGTACCCGCCGGACGAGTTCGTCGCGTAGTGCGCCGACCTGCTCGGCGTACCGGCGCTGGTCGCGTACGGCCATCTCGACGGCGACGGCGAACGCCACGATGCCGGCGGTGTCCAGGGTTCCGGAGCGTACGTCGCGTTCCTGCCCGCCGCCGTGCAGCAGCGGTGTGCAGGCCACCTCGCGGGCCAGCAGCAGCGCCCCCACCCCGGCCGGCCCGCCGAGCTTGTGGCCGGTGACGGTGAGGGCGGCGGCCCCGCTGGCGGCGAAGTCGACCGGCACCTGGCCGACGGCCTGGATCGCGTCGGTGTGGAACGGGACGTCGTGCTCGGCGGCGACCGCGGCGAGCTTCTCGACCGGTTGCAGGGTGCCGACCTCGTTGTTGGCCCACATCGCGGTGACCAGGGCGACCTGCCCGTCCTGGGCGGTGAGCACGGCGCGCAGCCCGTCGGGGTCGAGCCGGCCGGCGGCGTCGACCGGCAGCCAGGTCACGCTGGCGCCCTCGTGCCGTTCCAGCCATTCGACGGTGTCGAGCACGGCGTGGTGTTCGACCGCGCTGGCGACGACGTGGGTACGGCCCGGGTCGGCGGCCCGGCGGGCCCAGAAGATGCCCTTGACCGCGAGGTTGTCGCTCTCGGTGCCGCCGCCGGTGAAGATGACCTCGGACGGGCGGGCGCCGAGGGCCGCCGCGACGCGTTCGCGCGACTCCTCGATTCGGCGGCGGGCGGACCGGCCGGCGGCATGCAGCGACGACGCGTTGCCCACCTCGCGGGCGGTGGCGACGTATGCCTCGATCACCTCGTCGAGCATCGGCGTGGTGGCGGCGTGATCCAGATAGGCCATCGCTCTCCAGCCTATCCGTCGGGGCCGGGCACACCCGCGGCCAGCGTCGACAATGCGGCGGCCCGGTGACCTGGCGGTCACCGGGCAGCCGGGTTCACTTGCGCTTGCGGATCTCCTCGATGGCCTGTGGTACGACCTCCTCGAGCTTGCCGACGACGCCGAAGTCGGCCAGTTCCCAGATGGGGGCGTCGTCGGCCTTGTTGACCGCGACGATCGTCTTCGAGGTCTGCATGCCGGCCCGGTGCTGGATCGCGCCGGAGATGCCGAGCGCGATGTAGAGCTGCGGGGTGACGGTCTTGCCGGTCTGCCCGACCTGGAACTGGTGCGGGTAGTAGCCGGCGTCGACGGCCGCGCGGGAGGCGCCGACGGCGCCACCGAGCGCGTCGGCGAGATCCTCGACGAGCTTGAAGCCGTCGGCGCTGCCGACGCCGCGACCGCCGGAGACGACCACGGACGCCTCGGTCAGCTCGGGCCGGGCCCCCTTCTGCTCGGCGACCCGCTCGACCACGCGGGTGAGCTTGTCGGCGGCACCGAGCTGCACCTCGACCTGCTCCACGGCCGGGGTGGCCGGGGCGGGCGCCGGGGCGAGCGAGTTGGGCCGCAGGGTAGCCAGCGGCAGGCCGCGGGTCACCTTGGACTTGACGATCGTCGAGCCGGCGAACGCGACCTGGGTGGCGGTGCCGTCGGCGGCGAGGTCGACGATGTCGGACAGGACGCCGTTGTCGAGCTTGACGGCGAGCCGGCCGGCGATCTCCTTGCCCTCCTGGCTGGCGGCGAGCAGGACGGCGGCGGGCTGGACCCGCTTGACGAGTTCGGCGACGACGGTGGCCTTGGGCGCCACCAGGTAGCCGTCGATCTCCTCGCTCTCGGCCGCGTAGATCTTTTCGGCGCCGTACTCGGCGAGCTTGTCGGACAGTCGCGCCGTGGCGCCCGGTCCGCCGAGTACGACGGCGGAGGGGCTGCCGAGCTGACGGGCGAGGGTGAGCAGTTCGAGCGTTACCTTCTTGACGCCGAATTCCCGGGTGGCTTCGACGACGACGAGTACCTCAGCCATGACCGCTACCTCTCACACGAACTTCTCGGAAGCGAGGAACTCGACCAGCTTGACGCCGCCCTCGCCCTCGTTGGTGATTCGGGTGCCGCCGGTGCGCGGCGGCCGCTTGGCGTGTTCGACGACCGCGCTGGTGGCTCCGTCGAAGCCGACGTCGCCGGCGGCGACCCCGAGGTCGGCCAGCGACAGGGTCTGCACCGGCTTCTTCTTGGCGGCCATGATGCCCTTGAAGGAGGGGTAGCCGGGCTCGTTGATGGTGTCCCAGACCGAGACGACCGCCGGGGTGCTGGCCGTGACGACCTCGTATCCCTCTTCGGTCTGCCGCTCGACGGTGAGGGTGCCGCCGTCGATGGTGAGCTTCCGCGCGCCGGTGAGGGCGGCGATGCCGAGCCGCTCGGCGAGCATGTGCGGGAGCACCTGGACCCGGCCGTCGGTGGACTCCGCGCCGCACAGGACCAGGTCGGCGTTGAGGGTGCCGAGTGCGGCGGCGAGCACCTTGGAGGTGGCGACGGCGCAGGACCCGTGCAGGGCGGGGTCGACGACGTGTACGGCCCGGTCGATGAAGACGCTGCCGCGGCTCATCGACAGCGCCTTGCGGATGGTGTCGGTGGCCTTGTCGGGGCCCATGGTCAGGATGGTGATGTCGCCGCCGGACGCTTCCTTGATCTTCAGCGCCTCTTCGATGGCGTATTCGTCCATCTCGTTGATGACGTTGTTTGCCGACTCCCGGTCGACGGTGTTGTCGTCTGTGCGCAGGCTCCGTTCCGAGCCGGAGTCTGGCACCTGCTTGACGAGTACGACGATGTTCATCGTGTTTCGACGACCCTCCTGTAGGTGTTACAAACGCTCACCCGGTCCCGGGCGCAGCCTCTCGCCTACCTGAACGTTCGGTCAACAAGGGGCGGCTGTGGAGTTTCCCACGACCGATGTTACCCACAAGTAGCTTAGGTCGACGTGGCACCTGACGTGACACAACTCACCACAGACGCCGGGGGCGTGTCGCGGAAGGATCAGCCGGCCACGCCGAGCGCGGCCCGGATCCGGTCCAGCATCTCCGCCTCGGCGGGGCTGATCCCGGACGCCGCGGCGGCGGCCTGCTCGGCCGTCTTGATGACCGCCGAACGGAAGTTCGCCAACTCGTCCGGCGCCCGGTCGGCCAGCAGCGCCACCGACTCCTCCAGCGCCGGCAACACGGCCGTCGCGAGTTCGGTGGGCGACTCGCCCCGCAGATCGGGCAGGCCGCCGGTGGTCAGCGCCTCACGCACCAGACCACCGGTCTCGACGATCACCCCGGACGCGGCGTAACTCTCCCTGACCAGGGCACGCAGCCCCGGGTCGGCATTGGAAACCAGGAAGACCGCCCCGAACGCGGCGGTCTTCAAGGTCATCTTCTCGTCCGCGCTCAGTGCCTCACCCACGGTCAGGGAGTGTAGACGTACGGGGTGGTGGTGGTGACCGCCACGAACCCGAGCCGCTCCAGGATCGGCCGGCTGTCGTCGGAGGCGTCGACCTGCAACATCGTGTAGCCGAGGACCCCGGCCTGCCGGGCCCGGTAGGTGACCAGCGCCCGGTAGATCCCCCGCCGCCGCCAACTCTCCAGCGTCGAACCGCCCCACAGCGTGGCGAACGGCGTACCGGTCACGTAGCGCACCCAGCCCGCGCTGACCACCTCACCGTCGGCCTCCGCGACCACGACCGTCACCGAGTGCGGGTCCGCGGCGATCTCCCGCTCCAGCCCGTCGGCGAGCCAGCCCCGCGAATCGTTCCAGACCTGCTCCTCCATCCGCGCGATCCGGTCCAGGTCGGCCCGGGCGGTCACCTCACGCAGCTCGACCCCCTCCGGCGGCACCGGCAGCATCGCCGCCAGCGGGGCGACCGGGCCGATCACCACCGTCTCCTGCTCCTGCGGCTCGAAGCCCGCGGCCCGTAGCCGGTCGCCGAGGTCCGCCGGCTCGTCGTGGCCGTGCAGCTTCCACTCGACCTCCCGGCCGAGCGTCTTGAACAGGTCCCGCTGCCGCGCGATCAGGTCGTCGAGCCCGGCGTCGGTGAGCCCGCCCAGGTCGCGGTAGGTGAGAAAGCCACCCTCGCCGGCGTAGAGCATCCGGACCAGCGGACCGTCGTGCTCGACCACCGTCCCCTCCGGCAGCGGATCGGGCACCCGGGCCCGGAGCTGGTTGTCGTACGTCCGGCGCAGCGCGTCAATGTCAAGATCGGTCACTTGACCAGCCTATGGGTCCAGTCCACCGGATAATCCGTTTCATGCTCCGACAGTGGTTCGACCCCGAGGAAACCAGACGGGTCGGCAACACGCCGGACTACCGGTTCTCGCTGGCCAACGAACGGACGTTCCTGGCCTGGATCCGCACCGGCCTCGCGCTGGTCGCCGGTGGGCTGGCCGCCGCCCAGTTCCTGCCGCCGCTGCCGCTGCCGTACCTGCGGGAGGTGATCGCCGTGGGACTGCTCGCGCTGGGCGCGGCCGTGGCGGTACGGGCGGTCGCGCACTGGACCCGTACCGAGCGGGCCATGCGGCTCGGCACCGACCTGCCGACCTCACGTTTCCCGCTCGTGCTCGCCGCCGTCATCGGTGCCGGCGCCACGCTGCTGATCGTGGCCGTCCTGATCCAGGCCGCCCGGGGCGAGCCGGCACCGTGAGCGAGCGCAGCGAGCGAACCAGACAGCTCAGGGCCACTCACGACGGGCCGGAGCGAAGCGCAGGCCCGTCGTGAGCGAGCGCAGCGAGCGAACCAGACAGCTCAGGACTACTCACGACGGGCCGGAGCGAAGCGCGGGCACGTCGTGAGCGATCCGGGGTTGCAGCCCGAGCGGACCACTCTCGCCTGGCGGCGTACCTCGATCGGGGCGCTCGCGGTCGCCGTGCTCGCCGCCCGGGCCGTGCTCACCGCACCGGGGATCGGCCCGGTGCCGGGTGCGCTGCTCGTCACGGCGGCGCTGCTCGGCTGGGTCGGGCTGCTCGTCCTGGGCCGGCGCCGGGCCGCCGTGCTGCGGGCCGGTCGGCCGCCCGTTGCCGGCCGTACCCTGCCGCTGGCCGCCCTGATCATCGTGGGCTATGCCGTACTCGGGACCGTACTTGTTCTGGTCTGCCTGGGCTGAGCCGTTCCGGCGGGGCATCATTGCGGGATGGCCCGCCTGTTCCTATTCCTTTTCGTGGCACACGTCGCACTCGCGGCGGCCGCGCTGATCAGTTGCCTGACGCCGGAGAAGACCGAGATCCGCGCCCTGCCCCGCGCCGTGTGGATCCTTCTCATCCTTTTCGTTCCGCTGCTCGGCCCGGCCGCGTACTTCTGGGTCGGCCGGCCGGTCCGCCCGGATGCCCGGCCGGTCGTCGAGCGGCCGCGCCCGCTCGCGCCCGAGGACGATCCGGAGTTCCTGCGGTCGCTGGAGGCCGAGCAGGCCCGGCAGGACCGCGAGATGTTCCAGCGCTGGGAGGAGGACCTGCGTCGCCGCGAGGGTGACCTGCGCCGGCAGGCCGGTGAACAGGAGAGCGACGTACGCCGGCCGGCCGGCGAGCAGCCACGTGGGGACGCCACCCCGGAGAGCTGAACTCGACGGGGCACCGCGTTCCCTTACAAAGCCGTAGAATCGGGCGTCCACCCACCGCGACCGTCCCCTCCCGGTGCACGACCCGAGAGACGGCTTCCATGCACGACGGCACGCCACCGACCGCCGCCGGAACCGCAGTCGCCACCAGCCGCCGCCCCTCCCCGGCGGCGGGTCGCCGGCTGCCCGGGCCGGTTCTGGCCACATACGTCCTCACCCAGCTCGGGCTGCTCTTCTGGTGGGCGGTCCACCATCCCGGCCTGTTCAGCCCCGACTCGCTCGCCTACATCACCCAGTCGACCACCGGCACCTGGAACACCCACCATCCGGTCACGTACACGGGTCTGGTCTGGCTGTCGCTGCAGATCTTCGGCGGGCTCGGTGCGCTGACCTTCCTGCAGACCGTGGCGATGGCGATCGGGCTGGCCCACGCCGTCGGCGGGCTGCGCCGGGCCGGCGTACCGGGCTGGCTGGCGGCCGGCGCCGCGGTCGTCGTGGTGGCCCTGCCACCCGTCGGCGGGTTCGTCGTCGCCGTCTGGAAAGACGTGCCGTTCGTCATCTGCCACGTCTTCCTGCTCGGCACCCTGGCCCGGGCGGTGGCCCGGCGCCGGGACGGACTGCGTCCGGTCCTGCCGGCCGGACTGCTCGCCGCCGCCGCCGTGGAGATGACGCTGATCTGCCTCTTCCGGCAGAACGGCTTCATCGTCGTGGGCGTCGTCGCGGTCGCCTGCGCGCTGCTGCTGCGGCCCGCCCGGCGGCTGCTGGTCCCGGCGGCCGCCGCCGCGACGGCCGCCCTGCTGACCAACTGGGCGCTGCTGCCGGCACTCGGGGTGCGCGACAGCGGGTCGATCGTGGCGTACGAGGCGATGTTCGCCGACATCTCGGTCGCGTACGCCGCCGACCCGGCCGGTTTTCCGCGCCGGCACACCGAGTTGATGGCCCGGGTCGCTCCCCTGTCACACTGGCGCGACTCCGCCGACTGCTACCACGCCGACGGGCTCACCTACGCCCGGCCGTTCGACCGGCGGGCCGCCTCGGTCAACGGTGACGCGCTCGTCGACGTCTGGGTCGCCGCGCTGCGGCGGGCGCCCGGCACGATCGTGGACGCCCGGATCTGCCGTAGTTCGATCGGCTGGAACCCGCTGCCGGCCGGCGCGATCAGCCGCAACCCCTCGGAGTGGGGCCTGAAGATCTGGGTCGAGCGGGACGCCGCCTTCCAGCGGAGCCCGTTCAGCCGCACCGTGCGCATGCGACCGCTGAACAGACGGGTGCACCGGGTCGGCACGAAACTCACCCGGCTCGCCAACGAGCCCGGCCTGGAGTGGCTGCTGTGGCGGGGTGCCACGTGGACGTACGTGGCCTACGCGGTGATCGGGTTCGCCGCCTGGCGGCGGCGGGAGCCGGCACTGCTCGCCTTCGCCACGCTGTCGGCCGGCAACCAGATCTCGGTGATGATCGTCAACAACGTGCAGGCGGCACGCTACATGGCGGCGCCGTACGTGCTCGGTGTCCTGCTGCTGCCGTTGCTGGCGGTCCGCCGGAACACCCCGGCCGGCGGTCTCGCCGGCGGGGGTGCCGAGCCGGCCGTCCCCGCGCTGCCGCTCCAGCGCGGGGACCACGACGAACCGACGGCTCAGGCCAGAGTGGACGAACGCGGGTAGGCGTCGGCGGGGTCGGTGAGGACGTTCACCAGATACGGCACTCCGGCGTCGAACGCGCGGTTGAGGGCCGGACCGAGGTCGGCGGCCTTCGCCACCGTCTCCCCGGCGCCGCCCAGCGCCCGGACCACCTCGTCGTAACGCAGCTCCGGCTGCAGGTCGGCGGCGACGTCGTAGCCGTACATCGCGCGCATCGGATGCTTCTCCAGCCCCCAGATGCCGTTGTTGCCGACCACGATCACGACCGGCAGCTTCTGCCGGACCAGCGACTCGACGTCCATCAGCGAGAACCCGGCGGCACCGTCGCCCATCAGGACACAGATCTGCCGGTCGGGGTACGTGACCCGGGCGCCCATCGCGTAGCCCATGCCGGTGCCGAGGCAGCCGTACGGCCCGGGGTCGAGCCAGGTGCCGGGCACCGACGGTTCGAGGTAGCGGCCGGCGTACGACACGAAGTCGCCACCGTCGCCGATGGTGACCGCGTCGGCGGCGAGGACGCGGCGCAGTTCGCCGTAGATCCGGGCGGGCCGGATCGGGTCGGTCTCGGCGGCCATCTCCTCGGCGTCGCGGGCCCGGGCGGCGTCCTCGGCGGCCCGCAGGTCGGCGACCCATCCACTGTGGTCCTCGCGGTCGCCCCGGTGGTCGGCCAGGGCGGACAGGATCAGCCGCAGGTCGCCGGCGGGCGAGACGGTCGCCTCGACGTGCGTGGCCCGCTGCCCGGGCGCGTCGACGATGTGCACCACCTGGGCGCCGTCGAAGTCGCCGAAGCTGAGCCGGAAGTCCAGCGGGGTGCCGATGACCACGATCACGTCGGCGCCGCGCAGCGCCGTACGGCGGGCCTTGGCGAAGGCGAGCGGGTGCTGCGGCGGCAGCGCCCCCCGGCCCATGCCGTTGGTGAAGACCGGCACCTGCAACGCCTCGGCCGCCTCGCGCAGCGCGGCGACCGCGTCGGCGGCGTAGACGTCGGAGCCGGCGATGATGACCGGGCGGACGGCACCGGCGATCAGGGTCGCGGCCCGCGCCACCTCCTCGGGGTCGTACTCGACGACCGGGACGTCGGGGGCGGCCGGGGCGTCGGCCTCACCGGTGGAGAAGAACACCTCCAGCGGCAGGTCGAGGAAGACCGGGCCGCGGTGCGGGGTGAGGGCGGCGGTGAGCGCGTCGCGTACGGCGGCCGGGATCTCGTCGGTGGCGAAGACGGTCGCCGCCTTCTTGGTGACCGGGCTGACCAGCGGCAGGTGGTCGATCTCCTGGAGGCTGCCCGAGCCCCACCGGAAGGCCGGCGCCCGGCCGCCGATGACCAGCACCGGCGAGGCGTTGAAGTGGGCGCTCGTCAGGCCGGAGATCCCGTTGGTGACACCGGGGCCGGCGGTGAGTACGGCGAGGCCGGGGCGACGCTGGAGCTTGGCGACCGCCTCGGCGGCGAAGACCGCGGACTGCTCGTGGCGTACGTCGTAGATCGGGAATTCGGTCTTGTGCGCCGCGTCGTAGAGCGGGAAGACGTGCCCGCCGGAGAGGGTGAACATCTCGTTGACCCCGGCCGCCCGCAGGGCGGCGAGGGCAAGTTCCCCGCCGTGTCCCTCGATCTGCTCCGTCATGCGCCATCCACTCCCATCGTGTCGTCGATCCACGGTGCAGGTTACCGGCCAGTTTCACAGAACATGAACAGGACTCACCTAAGGCGAATGCCGATCATGCCGAGCAGGTCGGTCACCACCTCGGCGAAGGACTCCCCCTCGCCCACCCGGAAGGCGATCACACCGGCCAGCACCGGGGTACCCACCAGCACCGTGAGCACGAACAGGGTGCGCAGGGTCCGGCGGACCGGTCCCGGCCGCCGGCGGACCGGCGCCGACGGGTACGCCGGAGGCGGCCCGGGCGGCGACACCGGACGGGGTACGGAGACCTGGCGCGGGGGCGGCGACACCGGACGGGGTACGGGGACCTGACGCGGGGGCGGTGACACCGGACGGAGCGGGACGCCGGCCGGGCGGGGCGGCTCGGCGGCGAACCGGGGCGGGTCGGGGTCGAGGCGGGTGGGCGCGGTCCGGGGTGCCGGCCGCGGGGGCGACGGGAGCGGCCCGGCGCGGGGCGGCACCGGCTCGATCCGGGTCGGGTCGGTCCGGGCCGGCCCGGCCGATGGCGGGGCGACCGGCGGCTGACCGGGGACCCGCGGCAGTTGCCTGGTGGGTGCCACCGGCGGACTGGCCGGACCGGTGGCCGGCCGGCCGGGCGGCGGCACGGCGTCGGGCACGATGACCCGCCCGACGGTGCGTGGCGGCTGGCCGGCTACCGGTGAGACCGGTACGGGCGGCCCGGAGACGGGCGCACCCGACACCGGTGCCCCGGAGACGGGCGCGCCGGACGTCGGCGCCGGATGTCCGGCCGGTGGCCCGAAGACCGGTGGGGCGGGAACCGGCGACCCGGAGACCAGTGGCGCGGGAACCGGCGGCCCGGAGACCGGTGGCGCGGAAACCAACGGCCCGGAGACCGGCATCGCCGGGCCGGGGATCGGTGGCGGAGACAGCGGGCCGGGGATCGGCGGCGGGGGTGGCGGCTCGGCGCCTGACGGGCCGCTGGCCAGCAGGGCCGTGCCGGCCAGGACGCTTCCCTCGGCCACCACCAGTTCCGGCTGTTCGATCACGACCGGGGCGGTGCCCAGCGTCCGGTGCAGCATCGTGGCCAGCAACGGGATACGGCTGGAACCGCCGACCAGGAAGACGCCGGCGACCTGACCGTCGGCCAGGTTGGCCCGGCCCATGACGCCCCGGGTCACCCGGATGGTCTGCTCCAGCAACGGCCGGGCCAGCCCCTCCAGTTCCTCCCGGGTCAGGTGCACCTCCAGGTCGAGCAGCGGGATCACCAGGTCGGCCGCCGGCCGCCTCGACAACCGCTCCTTGGCCACCCGTACGTCGTCCCACAGCTGCCGCTTGGCCCGCCGTTCCTCCACCGTGGACGGATTCGCGAGCCGCTCCCACTCCCGGCTGCCGCGGTCGGCGTAGGTGGTGCGCAGGTGGGCCAGCACCGCGGCGTCGATGTCGAGCCCGCCGACGTCGTCGCACCCGTCGACGGCGAGCACCTCGAACCCGGTTGCCCGGCGGGCGACGACGCTGGCGTCGAACGTGCCGGCGCCGAAGTCGTGCACCACCACGACCGACCCGATCGGCACGTCCCGGCCGAGCACCTCGGCGAAGTAGGTGGCGGCGGCGACCGGCTCGGCCACCAGGCGGGCCTGCCCCAGCCCGGCGCGGCCGGCCGCGTCGGCAAGCTGGCCGCGCCGGGTCGCACCCCAGGTCGCCGGACAGGTGAGGGTCAGTCGCGGGGTGACCTGACCGACGGTGCGCCGCCATTCCTCGGCCACCCGCCCGAGCACCGCCGCCATGAGGTCGACCACCGGCACCTCGCGGTCGCCGAGCAGCACCGTGCCCTCGTCGATGCGGCGCTTCGGGTTGGGCTCGAACCGGGACGGGTCGAGCCGGGCGCTGTGCACGGCGTCGCGGCCGACCGAAACACCCCCGCCCGGTTCGGCGTAGACCGCCGACGGCAGCAGGGGCGAGCCGTCGACCAGCAACGGGCGGGCCCGGCCGTCCGGCCATCGGACCACCGCGACAGTGTGTGAGGTGCCGAAATCGACGCCGAGGGCGTGCCCGGATGGCGGCGCCGGGTTGGCTGGCATGACGCCGAGTGTACGGCCGGCGGGCCGCCGCGCTGTCGATCGAGGACACTGCCGTCGGACACCCGACGGGCCGGCCCGGCACCCCCCGGGGCGACCGGGCCGACGGTGGTCCGGCGGCCCGGGGCGGCGTGTCCCCGGAGCCGGCCCGGAGGTCCTGGTCAGCGGCCGGTGAAGTCCGGCTTGCGCTTCTCCACGAAGGCTGCCATGCCCTCCCGCCGGTCGTCGGTGGCGAACAGCGCCGCGAAGAGCTGGCTCTCCCAGGCCAGACCGGACGCCAGATCCATTTCCAGGCCGCCGTCGATGGCGAGCTTCGCGGCGCGTACCGCCTGGGTCGGTCCGTCGACGTACGGGGTGACCAGCGCGACCGCCTCCGCGTAGACCCGGTCGGCCGGGACCACCCGGTCGGCGAGCCCGATCCGCAGCGCCTCCTGGGCGTCGACCATCCGGCCGGAGAGGATGATGTCCTTGGCCCGGGCCGGGCCGACCAGGCGGGCCAGCCGCTGGGTGCCGCCGGCGCCGGGGATGACGCCGAGCTTGATCTCCGGCTGGCCGAGCTTCGCGTCGTCGGCGACGACCCGCCAGTCACAGGCCAGCGCCAGCTCGCAGCCGCCGCCGAGGGCGTAGCCGGTGATCGCGGCGACGACCGGCTTGGGGATGCGGGCGATGGCACCGAGCGCGCTGGACAGTTCGACGGCGCGGTCGGCCATGTCGGCGTACGACATCCCGGCCATCTCCTTGATGTCGGCGCCGGCCGCGAAGACCTTCTCGCCGCCGTACACGATCACCGCCTTGACGCCGGGATCGGCGGTGGTGGCCTGGGCCGCGGCCCGCAACTCCTCCTGTACGACGCTGTTCAGGGCGTTCATCGGCGGCCGCTCCAGCCGGATCGTGCCGATGCCGTCGTTGATCTCCACGCGTACGAATTCGCCCACGGTGCCGCCTTCCTCTCGGTTCCGGCCGTCCGGTCCGTATCAGGTCTACGTCATCCGGTTGGCCGCACGGCCGGATCACGGTCGTGCGGGCGCCACGGCCGCTCGTCCTGGGTAGGTTACGTGGAGACGGACTCGACATGGGCACTGTGATGATCACCTATTACCGCGACCGGGCCGTGCAGGTCACCTCGGAGGCCATCCGGGTGGGACCGCGCGCCTACCCGCTGGACTCGCTGACCCGGGTCTGGCACCAGCGGGGCACCCGCAACTGGCGGATGCTGGCCGGGCGGGGCGCCATCGGCGTCGCCATGGCCGGCCCGCTGGTCGCCGCCGCGTTCGGCATCGCCGTGGCGGTGCAGCTCCGTGCCTCGGTGACCGTGACGATCGCGGTCGTCGCCGCCTCGGTGCTGGTCGGGCTGGCCGTCGGCCCGCTCGCCGACCTGCTGCTCGGCCGCCTCGACCGGTCGTACGAGCGGGGCGTGCACGACCTGGAGATCTGGGCCGAGGTGCGGGGCGCGCCGGTGCTGCTGCTGCACACACCCGACGCCGCCCGGTTCGGCCGGATCTACCGGGCGTTGCAGCGGGCGCTGGAGGCCCCGCCGGCTCCCCGGCCGAGTCCCGGCCGGGCCGGGCCGCCGGTGCGGCGCGCGCCGGGTCCCGCCTCAGTGGTTCCGCCGGCGTCCGGCCCGGCACCGGCCCGGCGCCGTACCCCGGCGGGTGGGCGGATCCCGCGCCCGGCCGGTCCACGATCGACGTAACTGTCGTCGGGTGATCGAAAGAAGGTCTGTCCGTCTTCCGGCCGACGCGCTTTGCTGGAAGGGTGACGCTCTTCTATCGGGACGATTCGGTGCAGGTGACCTCGACCTCGATCCACGTCGAGGGGCGCAGCTACCGGATGGCCGACCTGACGTACGTCTGGCACCAGCGCGGGCGCGGGTCGGCGCGGACCTTCACCCGGGTTGCCGTACGCGGCCTGCTGATCTTTCTTGTCTCGGCCCCGCCGCTGGTCGCGGTCGTCTGCCTGCTCTCGCTCGCCTACTCCGCGGTCGACCGGGCCAACTGGAGTCTGGCCCTGATCATCGTCGCCGTCTGCGCCGTCGGGGCGTTCGCGCTCGCACCGTTCCTGGAGGTGCCGCTCGGCTGGCTCGACCGTTCGTACTCGCGGGGTGGAGCCGTCAACGAGATCTGGGTGCAGTGTGCCGGCGAGGAGGTCCTGCTGCTGCGCACCTCCGACGCGCACCGGTTCGGGCAGATCTACCGGGCCGTGCAGCGTGCCGTCGAACACGGTGAGCCGCGATGACGGCGGGTCCGGCCAGGCGGCGCGGCGCCGATCCGGGGTGGCCGGATCGGCGCGCCGTGACGACCTAATCGGCCCCTAGCTTAGAGAGCGCTCTCTCACCTACTCTGACACCCTGACCTGCCTTACAGTGTGGGGATCAGCACCTGATTCGGCATGAATGCGACCAGATCGCGAGAGCGCTCTCTGGATGAGTTGAACCGGGCGCCGGAGGGAGGCCGTCGACATGCAGGACCGGAGACCGACGATCGAGGACGTCGCCCGGGTGGCCGGCGTCTCCCGCGCCACCGCCTCCCGAGTGATCAACAATGGCCGGGGCACGTCCGCCGAGGCACGCTCGCGCGTCCACCAGGCCGTCGACCGGCTCGGCTACCGGCCCAACCCGGCGGCCCGCATGCTGGCCCTCGGCCGGACCGACGTCATCGACCTCGTCGCCGTCGGCTTCGAGACGGACTCGGCCCGGTTCGGCACCAACCCGTACCTCAGCCGGGTGGTCGCCGGAGTCCTGTCGGCGCTCGCCGGCACCGACACCCACCTGCGGGTACGCCTCCTCGCCGAGGGCGCCGCACACCGGTCGATCGACGAGATCGCGCGGACGACCACCCAGGGCGCGATTCTCGTCAACGTCCCGCCACCGCTGGCCACCCGGTTCCACGACCGGTGCGAACGGGTCGTGTCCCTCGGCGCGACGGCGGACCGGGTGCCCGCGGTGGAGGCCCGGAACGCGCAGGGCGCCCATGCCGCGATCACCCACCTGCACGACCTCGGCCGGCGCCGGATCGCCGCCGTCCACGGGCCGGCCGGCAACACCTGCGCGGCCAGCCGCCGGGTCGGGCACCTCGACGCGATCCGCGCCACCGGCCTGCCCGACATCACCGGCGACGGCCAGTTCCGCCGGGAGGCGGGCTACCGGGCGACCGCCCGCCTGATCGCGACCCGGCCGGACATCGACGCGGTCTTCGCGGCCAGCGACCTGATGGCGGCCGGCGCCATCCAGGCCCTCACCGCCGCCGGTCGCCGGGTGCCGGACGACGTCAGCGTGGTGGGCTTCGACGACAGCGTCATCGCGACGGCCGTCAACCCGCCGATGACGACCGTACGTCTGCCGGTCGAGGAGATGGCCGCCGCCGCGACCAGGACGCTGCTCGACGGCGGGGCCGCCGCCCGCTGGCGCCTGGTCTTCCCCGTCGACCTCGTCGTGCGGGCGAGCGCGGCCGGCGCCGCGCCGGCCGGCACCACGTGACCGGACCGACCGGGCCGGCGTAAGCGGGATCGACCGGGCCGGCGTGGGCGGCTCGACCGGGCCACGTAAGCGGGTCGACCGGACCGGCGTGGGCGACGGTGGTCCCGCCGACGCACAATGTGGGGATGCCGCTGCCGCTCCCCCGCCCCTCCGCCGTGTTCGGCCTGACCAGGGCCGCCGTCGGCCAGGCGGTGGACACCGCCGGGACGCTGGCCGCCGTACCGGCCCGCGCGTTCGCCGTGCTCGACAGCGTCGAGGCACTGGTCAACCGGATCAACCGGGTCGTCGACCGGGTCGAGACGGTCCTCGACCGGGCCGAGAGCGCGGTCGGTGCCGCCGAGCGGGCGGTCGGTCAGGTCGGCGAGATCACCGATGCCGCGAAGCGGGCCGTCGGCAACGTCGACGAGATCACCACCGCCGCGAAGGCGGCCGTCGGTCAGGTCGACACGATCACCGACGCCGCGTCGGCCACGATCACCGAGGTGACCCGGATCGCCACCGCCGCCGGCACGGTGCTCGCCGACGTCGAGAAGGTCGCCGGCTCGGCCGGCGTCGTGGTCGGCGCGGCCGAGGCGGTCGCCGCCAAGGCCGCCGGGGTGGTCGGTCGGGTCGAGGGCACGGCGGGCAAGGCCGACGAGTTGCTCACGACGTACGCGCCGACGCTGCAGAAGGCCGCGCCGATGGCCGTCCGCTTCGTCGAGCAACTGTCCCCGGAGGAGGTCGACGCGGCGATCCGGCTGGTCGACGAGCTGCCCCGGTTGACCGAACACCTCACTTCCGACGTGCTGCCGATCCTTGGCACCCTCGACCGGGTCGGCCCGGACATCCACGACCTGCTGGAGGTGACCCGCGACCTGAAGCTCGCCGTCGCCGGCATCCCCGGCCTGCGGATGCTGCGCCGGCGCGGCGAAGAGCGGCTGGCCGACGACAACAACTGACCACGGGTCCCGCCCGGTCGGTCCGACCGGGCGGGACCGCCGTCACGCCGTGACGGTGCCCGGCCGGCGCAGGTCGTCGATCTCGACCACCTCGCGGCCGAGCGGCCAGAACGCCGCGGGCACCAGCTTGAAGTTCGCGATCCCGAACGGAATGCCGACGATCGACACGCACAGCCCGATCCCGGCGACGATGTGCATGAGCGCCAGCCACCAGCCGGCGAGCACCACCCACAGGATGTTGGCGATGCCCGACCCGACGCCGGCCCCCGGCTTGGGCACCAGGGTGCGACCGAAGGGCCACAGCGAGTAGTAGGCCAGCCGCAGCGACGCCACCCCGAACGGGATGGTCACCACGAGCACGAAACAGATGAGCGCCGCGATGCCGTAGCCGATCGCGAGCACGATACCGCTGCCGAAGACGAGCCAGAGCAGGTTCAGGATGAAGCGGATCATGTACCAATGGTGCCCGATCGGGGCAACGGTGCCGGTTCGGCCCGGCACCCCCCCACCGGGCCGGTCAGCCGAAGAGGGCGTCGATGTCCGCGCGGTGCGGCAGCGAGACCGAGGCGCCGACCCGGCGTACGCACGCCGCCCCGGCCGCGCACGCCCAGCGGGTCGCCTCGACCAGGTCCCGTCCCTCGCCCCAGGCGACGGCGAGCGCCCCGGTGAAGGCGTCACCGGCGGCGGTCGAGTCCACCGCCCGCACCGGATACGCCGGGACGTGCACGGCGGCGCCGTCGCGGTCGACGTACCAGGCCCCGGCGTCGCCGAGGGTCAGCACCGCGCGCGGCACGACCGACAGCAACGCCGCCGGCTCCTCGCGGCCCCGGCCGGTGAGCGCCTGCGCCTCGACCTCGTTGACCACCAGCAGGTCCACCGCGTCGAGCAACGCGGTGGGCAGGGCCCGGGCCGGCGCGGCGTTGAGCACCACCCGGGTGCCCGCCGCACGGGCGGCCAGCGCCGCCTCGGTCACCGTCTCGACCGGGATCTCCAGTTGGGCGATCATGATGTCGGCGTCCCGTACGGCGTCCAGTTCCGGCCCGGTCAGCGCGGTGAACGCACCGTTGGCACCCGGGGTGACCACGATGGTGTTCTCGCCGGCGGCGTTCACCACCACCAGCGCGACACCGGACGTGCCGTAGACGACCCGCAACTGCGACACGTCGACACCGGCGCCGGCGATGCGGGCCTTCAGCGTGACGCCGAAGGAGTCGGAGCCGATCGCGCCGAGCATCACGCACGAGCCGCCGGCCCGGCTGACCGCGACCGCCTGGTTGGCCCCCTTGCCGCCGGACACCATCACGAAGTCGGTGCCGAGCACCGTCTCGCCCGGTCGGGGCAGCGACGGCGCCACCGCCACCAGGTCCATGTTGGCGCTGCCGACGACGGCGATCCGGACACGCTGCACGACCCACCTCCCGATCCGGCCGCCAGTCTATGGACCGGTGCGTCCGGCGGTGGCCGGGGCGCGGGCGGGCGTCCGGTCTGGCAGGCTTGCCAGGCATGGGACGGATGCCGATCGGGGTCATGTACCGCTGTGAGAACGCGCCGGAGAACCTGCCGGCCTACGCACGGCTGGTCGAACGCGCCGGATACGACGAGTTGTGGGTCGTCGAGGACTGCTTCTTCACCGGTGCGGTGTCGGCGGCGGCGGTCGCCCTCGCGTGCACCGAGCGGCTGCGGGTCGGGATCGGCATCCTGCCGGCGGCGTTCCGCAACCCCGCCCTGGCCGCGATGGAACTGGCCAACCTCTGCCGGCTGTTCCCCGGCCGGGTGCTGCCCGGTTTCGGCCACGGCGTCGGCGGGTGGCTCGAACAGGTCGGGGCCGCCCACCCGTCGCCGCTTGCGGTGCTCGGCGAGACCGTCCAGGCCGTACGCGCGCTGCTCGCCGGCGAGACGGTCACAGTGGACGGTCGGTACGCCCGGCTGACCGACGTGGCGCTGGAGTTCCCGCCGGCCCAGGTGCCGCCGCTGTCCCTCGGCGTACGCGCCGAACGGTCGATGCGGCTGTCCGGGCGGGTCGCCGACGGCACGATCCTGGCCGAGGGGGCGAGCCCGGCCTACATCGGCTGGGCCCGGGAGATGATCGACGAGGGCCGGCGGGAGGCGGGCCGCACCGACGACCACCGGCTGACCGTCTACGTCGACTTCGAGTTCGACCCCGACCGGCGGACCGCCCGGCGCGAGATCGCGATCCGGCTGGCCGGCGGGCGCCTGCAGCCCGGCGACGCCGAACTCGCCGACGAGTTGGCCGCCCTGACGGCCGCCTCGTCCGATGTGGACGGGCTGGCGGCGGCGCTGCCGGAGGCGTGGGTGGACCGGTTCGCGATGGCCGGTACGGCCGAACAGTGCCTCGCGGCGTACGACCGGATCGGGGCGGCCGGGGCCGACGCGATCGTGCTCCGCCCGCCGACCGATCCGCAGCTCGCCGTCGCCCAGATCACCCTCGCCGCCGACGAACTGCTCCCCACCCTGCGCACCCGGTCCTGAGGGTCGTACCCCTGCCCCCGGACGTGCGCCCGGGACAGACGGACGGGGCGGGACGGCCATGGCCGTCCCGCCCCGCCGCGGAACCGTCAGCTGGTCGGGAAGTTGTCCGGGGTACGGATGCGGTCGCGGATCCAGACACCGGCCGGCTTGAGCACCGCGGTGCCGGTGTACGAGCTGCCGTTGCAGGTGCCGGTGTTGAAGACGGCGCCGCTGCGGAAGTCGTCGGAGAAGTTCCAGTTGACCCAACTGATCTTCTTCGTCGCCATCAGGTCGAGGTACTGCTGGGCGCGGGTGAAGTCGTTCGCCCCGTCGCCGGACGCGGTCTGGGTGCCGAACTCGGTGACGAAGATCGGCAGCCGGTCGGCGGCCCGGGACAGCGCGTTGAGGTACGTCGTGCCGTGCGACGCGGCGTAGAAGTGGAACGTGTACATGATGTTCGTCGCGTTGACCGGGTTGTTGATGATCTCGGTCTCCGACGAGCTCTCGGAGAGGCCGAGCGACGACCAGGCGCGGGTGCCGACCAGCACGACGCCGTCCGGGTCCTGGGCCCGGATGACCGGGATGATCTGCTCGGCGTAGCTCTTGATCGACGACCAGCTCACCCCGTTGGGCTCGTTGGCCACCTCGTACAGGATGTTGGTCTTGTCCTTGTGGCGCTGCGCGATCTCGGTGAAGAAGGTGCGGGCGCGGGCCAGGTTGTGGTTGGGGTCGCCCGGGGTGAGCATGTGCCAGTCGACGATCGCGTACATGCCGCGGGCGGTGGCCCGCTCGATGTAGTCGTGCACCCGGTCGGTGAACAGCCGCGGGTTGGTCTCGTAGCCGCCCTCCTGGATGTACATGGAGATGCGCAGCACGTCGGCGTTCCAGTCGGTGGCGAGCGCGTCCAGCGAGGCGTTGTTGACGCACTGGGCGTACCACTGGATGCCGTGGGTGCTCATGCCGCGCAGCTGGATCGGGCGGTTGTACCGGTTGCAGAGCTGGACACCGCAGACCCGGAGCTGGCCGTTGATGGCGGCGGGGGTGCCGCCGGTCCCGGGGCCGGACGCGGTGGTGACGTTGAGCGCGCCGGTTTGCGCCGAGGTGTTGCCGGCGGCGTCGCGGGCGCGCACCGAGAAGGCGTACGAGGTCGACGGGCTCAGGCCGCTGATGGTGGCGCTGGTGCCGGTGACCGTGGTGGCGATCGTGCCGCCGCGGTAGACGTCGTAGCCGGTCACGCCGACGTTGTCGGTCGACGCGTTCCAGGCCAGCGACACGCTCGACGAGGTGGTGCCGGTGGACCGCAGGTTGCCGGGCACGGTCGGGGCCTGGGTGTCGCCGCTCCCGCCGCCGGTGCAGGAGCCGCCGTTGACCGTGCAGTTGGCCGGGGTGCCCGCGCCGTTGACGATGAAGCCGAAGGTGGCGGTGGCACCGGCGGTCAGGGTGCCGTTCCAGGACCGGTTGGTGAAGCTGTGCCGGTTGCCGCTGCTGGTGAGCAGGGCGTCCCAGTAGCTGCCGAGGGTCGAGCCGGACGGCAGGTCGAAGTCGACCCGCCAGCTCGTGATCGTGCTGCTGGTGTCGTTACGGACGGTGAAGCGGGCCTCGTAGCCACTGCCCCAGTCCTGGACCTTGGCGAAGCTGGCGGTCGCGGCATGTGCGCCGGGGGCGGCCACCAGGACGCCGGCGAGGGCAAGCGCGGCGGCGGAGACCCCGGCCGCAATCAAGCGCAGTCTGGACATTTCACTGCCTCTACTGTCGTGGGGGTGCTGCCGACACGCGTCGAAACAGAACTGTAAAGATGACTTACAGTCAGGTCAACCCATCGACAGCAATCCACACAGTGGTGGCAGCGGAATTCAGGCCGCCCGGGCGGTGAACCGGTCGCCGTGCCGGTCGACGATCAGCGACACGCCGAACGTCTTGGACAACAGCTCACCGGTCAGCGTCCGGCCGATCAGCCCCTGCGCCACGATTTCGCCGTCACGCACGAGCAGGGCGTGGGTGAAGCCCGGCGGGATCTCCTCGACGTGGTGGGTGACCAGCACGATCGCCGGGGCATCGGGGTCCATCGCCAGCTCGCCCAGCCGGGCGACCAGGTCCTCCCGGCCGCCCAGGTCGAGCCCGGCCGCCGGCTCGTCGAGCAGCAGAAGCTCCGGGTCGGTCATCAGCGCCCGGGCCACCTGCACCCGCTTGCGCTCCCCCTCCGACAGGGTGCCGTAGTCCCGCTCGGCGAGCCCGGCGACCCCGAGCTGGGCGAGCAGCCCGCGGGCGCGGGCCTCGTCGGCCGGGTCGTAGCTCTCCCGGAACCGGCCCACCACCGACCACGCTGCGGTCACGACCACGTCGACGACCCGCTCCCGCGCCGGGATCCGCTCGGCGAGCGCCGCCGTCGACAGGCCGATCCGGGTACGCAGCTCGTTGACGTCGGTGCGGCCGATCCGTTCGCCGAGGATCCGGGCCGTGCCGGTGGTCGGGTGCAGCCGACCGGCGGCGAGGTTGAGCATGGTGGTCTTGCCGGCCCCGTTGGGCCCGAGCACCACCCACCGCTCGTCGAGTTCGACCTGCCACGTCACGTCGCGCAGCAGGTGGTTGCCGGATCGTTGCACGCCGACCCCGTCGAGGTCGATCACCAGGTCCTCGTCCGCCACGATGCCCATCCAACCACGCACCACCTCGACGTTCCCCGCCCCCCGCCCCCGCGATCTTGCACTCGTCGCCCGACATAGGCCGTGAAAGGGGGAGATAAGTGCAAGATCGCGGGGCGTGGGTGGGGGCGCGTGGCGCGCCGGGTCAGACCCGGGTGATGCGGATCGCGTCGGCGATGACCAGACCGGTACCGGAGGTCCAGCGACTCACCGCGACCTTGTTGGCGTCACCGGCGGTCAGGGTGTAGGTGCCGAGCACCCGCCACTGGCCGCCGGTCAGCCGTTGGTTGACGTTGACCGTCTGGTTCCCGCCGGAGGTGACGATGACGTACGGGGTCGAGTTGTTGTATCCCGCGTCGGCCGGCCACCAGGCGTCGACCCGGTACGTCGCCGTCGCCGGGATGTTGAACTTGTACCAGGCCGAGTCGCTGGCCAGGACCGGGTCGGCGAACCGGTAGTTGGCGCCGTGCCGCTGGCTGGAGTACGCCGACGAGCCCCAGTTGCCGCTGGCGGTGAACCGGCCCGCGGTGTCGTTGTCGACGGTGGACGTCCAGCTCGGCGGCGGGGTGGTGCCGCCACCGTTGACCAGCTCCATGAAGCGGGTCCAGTTCCAGTTCGGCCCCGGGTCGGTGTGCGTGGCACCCGGCACCTGGTTGTGGCCGAGGATGTACGAACGGGTCTTCGGGATGTTGTACCGGTTGGCCAGGTGCCGGGTGAGCGCGGCCGACGAGCGGTACATCGCGTCGGTGAACCACGAGGCGTTGTTGACGAAGCCCTCGTGCTCGATGCCGATCGACTGGGTGTTGTAGGTCCAGTTGCCGGCGTGCCAGGCGACGTCCTTGTCCCGTACGGACTGGGTGACCGCGCCGTCCGACGAGCGGATCGTGTAGTGGGCGCTGACCCCGGCACCGGGGTTCTGGAACCAGCTCACCGTGCCGGCGTACGAGCCCTGTGCCACGTGGATGATCACGTAGCGGATGTCGTACGTCGACTCCCGGCTGGACACGGTGTAGTTGTTGCTGTGCGCGGGCGCCCAGGCGGCCGGGCCGTAGTCGGCGCTCAGCGTGCCGATGCCGGGGTCGGCGGCACCGACCGGGGCGACCGAGGCGAGCGCGCCGCGCTGTGGGGCGACCGGGCGGCCGGGGATCCTGAGCGCGCCGCCGGCGGCGAAGCCGGTGCCGAGCAGGTCGTAGACGGCGTCGGCGTAGAGGCGGGTGGTCGCCGGGGTGGAGCCGCCGCCGTAGCGGGCCACCACGCCGTACCAGCGGTCGACGTCGTCGCGCTGGACGTCGGTCAGCCCGGCCGCGTCGGCGTACGACCGGAGCACGGCGGCGGCCCCGGTGATGTTGGCGGCGGTGTCGGTGCGCAGTTCGGTGGCGGGCAGCTTGGTGAGGGCGGCCGCCTCGTCGAGGGTCCGGACGTTCGGGTTGCTGGTCAGGTGCATGACGCCGTAGCCGTTCGAGGCGCTCGGCTCGCCGTCGTGCCCGTCGAGACGGGTCTCGGCGTAGCCGAGCGCCGCGAGCAGGTCGCGCGGCACGTCGTAGCGCTGGGCCGCGGCCTCGAAGGCGGCGGCGAGCGGGTCGGCCGCACCCAGGGCCCGGTCTGCCGGCGCGGCCTGGGCCGGTTGGGCGGACAGGCCGACGGCCAGGACGAGGGCGCCGCCGCCGATCAGGCGGGCGGCTCGACGCAGGGGGTTTCGTACGGTCACCGTCACTCCTCCCGAAGTGATGGACGCCCCCGGTCGCCGGGGACGTCGGGTGACCGAACGGTATAGCCAGATATCCATCTATGTCGAGAGCTTGCAGTACTGTTTACTTTGTTGAAGAATTCCTTCACATGACGGGATGTGGCGCGGGCACCGGCTCAGCCGACCGTCGACCCGAAGACCTCGTCCCGGACCGCGTCCAGCGCGGTGCGCAACGCGCCCTGGAGCACCGGCTCCTCGGTCAGCTCGGTCACCTGCACCCGGGGCGACACCAGCGTGATCGCGGCCACCTCGTGCTGCACCCGCTCGGCCAGCGCGCTGCCGCCGGCCTGGCCGACCTCGCCGGTCAGCACGACCAGCGGCGGGTCGAGCACCACACAGGTGCCGGCCACACCGAGGGCCAGCCGGCGGGCCAGCTCGTCGAGGAACGGGCCACCCTCGGTCCCGGCCGCGATCGCCGCGCGCACGGCCTCGGCGGCGGTGGCCGCCCGGAAGCCGTGCTCGCGGGCCACCGCCCGGATCGCGTCGGCGCCGGCGACCTGCTGGAAGGCGGGCTTGGCCCGGCGCGACACGTCGCGCGGGATGGGCGCGCCGGGCACCGGGAGATAGCCGATCTCGCCGGCCGCGCCGGTGCTGCCGTGGTGCATCCGCCCGTTGATCATGATGGCGAGACCGATACCGACGCCGGCCCAGACCAGGACGAAGTTGTCGACACCACGGGCCGCCCCGGTGTGCGCCTCGGCGACCGCCGCCAGGTTGACGTCGTTCTCGAACACGACCGGGATGCGCAGGTCCTCGCGCAGCGCGGCGAGCAGCCCGCGGTGCCAGCGCGGCAGGTTGAACGCGAACGTGATGTCGCCGGTGGCGGGGTCGACCAGACCGGGGGTGCCGAGCACCACCCGGCGTACGCTGGCGAGCTGGGCATGCGCCTCGCCGGCCGCCTGGACGACCGCGTTGTGCACCACGCCGACCGGGTCGTCGGTGTCGCGGGTGGACTGCTCGACCCGGCCGATCACCCCGCCGGTGATGTCGGCGCAGGCGGCGACCACCCGGTCCGGGCCGACGTCGACGCCGACGACGTACGCGCTGCCCGGGGTGACCGCGTAGAGCTGGGCGTTGGGGCCGCGGCCGCCGGCCTGCTCGCCGACCCGGGTGACCAGGCCGCGCTCCTCCAGGCGTTCGACGAGCTGGGAGGCGGTGACCTTGGACAGGCCGGTCAGCTCGCCGAGCTGGGCGCGGGTGAGCGGGCCCCGGTCGAGCAGAAGTTCCAGGGCGGCGCGGTCGTTGAGCGCACGGAGGAGGCGGGGTGTGCCGGGCAGACGGGTGGAAGCCATGGAGACGTCCTCTATATTTAGTAAAGTTTCTTATCGATAACTGGGCCTTACCGGTAGCCGTAGCGTAATCGCAGATCATGACAACGGCCGGCACCCACCGGCGACAGGATGACCCCTGCCGGCACGTGACGCGCGCCGGCGGGGCAAGAGGGAGACCAGGTGACGATCGACCCAGGACTTCGGCGGCTCGTGCTGCGCACCCTGCTCGCGGCGTTCCCGGGGACCGCACCCCCGCCCTGGGCGGTCGAACTGGTCGCCGACGGGCTCGCCGGGCACACCCTCTTCGGCCGCAACGTCGTCGACCCCGCCCAGGTCGCCGCGACCACCGCCGCGCTGCGCCAGGCCCGCCCCGACGTCGTCGTCGCCATCGACGAGGAGGGCGGCGACGTCACCCGGCTCGCGCACGCCACCGGCAGCCCGTACCCGGGCAACGCCGCCCTCGGCGCGGTCGGCGACGTCGGCCTCACCCGGCGCGTCTACCAGGCCATCGGCACCGAACTCGCGGCCGCCGGCGTCACCCTCAACCTCGCGCCGACCGTCGACGTCAACTCACACGACGACAACCCGATCATCGGCACCCGCTCGTTCGGCGGCGACCCGGTCCGGGTCGCCGCCCACGCCGCCGCCGCGGTCACCGGACTCCAGACCGCCGGAGTCGCCGCCTGCGCGAAGCACTTCCCCGGCCACGGCGCCACGGTCACCGACTCGCACCACGAACTGCCGACCGTCGACGTACCGCTGTCCGTGCTGCGGGCCCGCGACCTGCCGCCCTTCGCGGCGGTCATCGCCGCCGACGCCAAGGCCGTCATGACCGCGCACATCCGGGTGCCGGCCCTGACCGGTCCCGCGCCGGCCACCTTCACCAGCGCCGTCCTGGTCGACCTGCTCCGCGACGAATACGGCTTCACCGGCGCGGTCGTCACCGACGCCCTGGAGATGAAGGGGGCCGCGCTCGCCGCCGGTGGCGTCGCCCCGGCGGCCGTACGCGCCCTGGCGGCCGGCGCCGACCTGCTCTGCATCGGCGCCGACATCGACGAGCCGACGCTGGTCGAGGAGGTGGTGGCGCATGTCGTCGCGGCCCTCGGCGACGGCCGGCTCGACCTCGCCCGGGTCGAGCAGGCCGCCGGCCGCGCCGCCGAACTCGCCGCCTGGACCCGGGCCGCCGCGCCGGACGAGACCGTGGCGACCGACCTCGGGTACGCGGCCGCCCGGCGCGCGGTCCGCGTCGAGGGCACCCTCACCGACCTGGGTACGCCCCTCGTGGTGCAACTCGTGTCGTCGTCGACGATCGCCGAGGGGCGGGTGCCGTGGGGCCTCGGCCCGCACGTCGGCGGCGCCGAGCAACTGCGCGTGGTGGCCACCGAGACCGACGTACCCGACCTGGTGGAACGGGCCGGCGGCCGGCCGATCGTGCTGGTCGGGCGGCACGTGCACCGGCTGGCCGAGGCACCGGCGCTGGTCGAGGCGCTGGCCGCCACCCACCCGGTGGTCCTGGTCGAGATGGGCTGGCCGTCGCCCTGGCGGCCGGCGGGCGTACGCGCCTTCGTGACGACGTACGGCGCCAGCCACGCCAACGGCCGCGCGGCGGCGGAGACCCTCGGCCTGGCCGGCTGACCACCACCTTCCGGCGGCACCGCACCCGATCGCGGGGTGCGGTGCCGCCTCCGTGTGAGCGGCGTCTCGCTTGAACGCGTTCAAAAGCAGTCGTACGCTCAGGACGACCAAAACTTGAACACGTTCGAGAAAGGGGTCGACGGTGGACCTGAAGGTCTGGATGTACCTGAGCTACCTCGTGATCAGCATCGGGCTGGTCGTCTGGGTGGCCGGCGTACTGTCGCGCAACGGGCTCGTCTTCCTCGTCGAGGTCTTCGACGACAGCAAGCTGGCCAAGGCGATCAACAGCCTGCTCGTGGTCGGCTTCTACCTGCTCAACCTCGGCTTCGCCATGTTCAACCTGCGCTACGGCGGCCGGATCACCTCGATGGCCCACGCGATGGAGGAGCTGTCGCTGAAGATCGGCCTGATGCTCCTGGTGCTGGGCATCCTGCACTTCTTCAACGTCTTCGCCCTCAACCGCTACCGGCGCGGACGGCTGCGGCAACAGGCCCCCCGGCCGCCGGTGCCGCCCGCCGGCCGGCTCGCCATGGCCGGCCCGTACGCCGGTGGCCCGGTCGGGTTCCCGCCGGGCCGGCCGCCCGTACCGCCGCAGCATCCCGGCGCCGCCCGCCCCGGCTTGTCGCCCGAAGCCGCTCCCCCGGCCGGGCCGCCCACGCCGCCGCACCAGCCGCCGGCGCAGCCGTGACCGGTGCCCGGCCCGGCGATCCCACCGCACACGGGGGCGGTGGGATCGCCGGGTTCACCGTCCTCTACGACGAGCGGTGCCCGGTCTGCCGTACGGCCCGCGCCTGGCTGGCGGCGCGCGACCAGCTCGTACCGCTGTCGTTCGTGCCGGCCGGATCGCCCCAGGCCCGGCTGCTGTTCCCCGACCTCGACCACGCCGCGACGCTGCGGGACATCAGCGTGATCGCCGACACCGGCGAGGTGTACGTCGGCGACGGCGCCTGGCTGGCCTGCCTGTGGGCGCTCGCCGACTACCGGGCGCTGGCCGACCGGCTCGCCCGGCCGGACCTGCTGCCGGTGGCGAGGCGGGTCGTGAAGACCGCGTCGGCGCTGCGGGAACGCTACCGGGAGCCGTACTACGGTGGTGACGATGAGCGAAGCGAGTGTGCCGACGACCGCTGCGGCTGAGCCGGCGACCGCCAAGGGCGAGCAGACCCGCCGGCTCATCCTCGACACCGCGATGCGACTCTTCCGCGAGCGCGGCTACACCCAGACGACGATGCGCGCAATCGCGAAGGAGGCGGGCGTCGCGGTCGGCAACGCCTACTACTACTTCGGTTCGAAGGAACACCTGATCCAGGAGTTCTACGCCGGCACGCAGGTCGAACACCGAGCCGCGGCGACACCCGTGCTGCACAACGAGTCGGACTTCGCGGCCCGGCTGCGCGGGGTGCTGCACGCCGGCATCGACGCGAACGCGCCCTACCACGCGTTCGCGGCGACGTTCTTCAAGACGGCCGCCGAGCCGACCTCGCCGCTGAGCCCGTTCTCGGCCGAGTCGTCGGGGGCACGGGAGGCGTCGATCGCGCTGTTCCGCGAGGTGGTCGAGGGGTCGACGGCGAAGGTGGACCCGGAACTGCGCGCCGACCTGCCGGAGCTGCTGTGGCTGGCGTACATGGGGGTGGTCCTCTACTGGGTGCACGACCGGTCGCCGGGGCAGGCCAAGACCCGCCGGCTGATCGACGGGGCCACCCCGCTGATCGACCGGCTGGTGGGGCTGTCCCGGCTGCGGGTGCTGCGCCCGGTGACCCGGGAGGTCATGGCGCTGATCCGGAGCCTGCGCCAGTAGTCACGGGACGAGGACGATCTTGCCCCGGGTCAGGCCGGCCTCGGCGGCCCGGTGCACGGCGGCCAGGTCGGCCAGCGGGCGGGACGCGGCGACGTCGACCCGGACCGCGCCGGCATCGACGAGCTTCACCAACTCGGCGAGCTGGGCCGGGTCGTTGCGCGCGACGAACTGGCTCGCCGTCACCGGTACGCCGGCGGGCACCTCGACCCCGACGGTGATGCTGACCAGCACGCCGCCCGGCCGTACCCGCGGCAGCAGGGCCGCCACCCGTTCCGGACCGGTCGCGACCAGGTTGAGCACGGCGTCGACCGGCCCGGGGAGCGCGTCGTCGAGCGGCGTGGTGGTGTAGTCGACGACCCGGTCGGCGCCGAGTCGACGTACGGCGTCGGCGCTGCGGGGGCTGGCGGTGGCGACGACCCGTGCTCCGGCGTGCCGGGCGAGTTGGACGGCGAACCCGCCGACACCGCCGCCCGCGCCGTTGACGAGCACCCACTGCCCGGGCGTGACGCGGGCGTGCTCGAACACCGCCTGCCACGCGGTGAGACCGGCGACCGGGATGGCCGCGGCGTCGGTGAGCGGGACGGCGGCGGGCGCCCGGACGAGACGGTCGGCCGCGGCCGTCACGTACTCGGCCGCGGCGCCGCCGCTGTCGACCCGGCCGACGACCCGGTCCCCCACGACGAGAGTGGACCCGCCACCGACCGCGACGACCGTGCCGGCGACGTCCCAGCCGAGCGTGTACGGCAGGTCCAGCGGGAAGACGGAGCTGAGCAGGCCGGACCGCAGTCCGAGCTCGGAAGGGTTGAACGAGGTCCCCGCGACGCGGATCAGCACCTCGCCGTGGCCCGGCACCGGGCGGGGAACGATGTCCTGGCGGATGACCGACACGTCGCCGTACCCGTGGATTCGCATGGCTCGCATGTCCCGAATCTATGAACGACGGCGGAACCGGACCATGCGTACGGCTCCTCGGTCCATACCCGATCGTCTTGCGACGGATACTGCCCGGGATGGACGTGCTCAGCGACATGCTCGCGGTCATGCGGACCGGCCGGCCACGGGCCGCACTGCTGGCCTGGCCCGCACCGTGGGCGCGACGGTTCGCCGCCGTACCCGGTTCGGCCGGCTTCCAGATGGTCCTGGCGGGGCCGTGCTGGCTGATCCGGCCGGACACCGACCCGGTGCCACTGGCCGTCGGTGACGTGGTGTTCCGTCCGCACGGGCCGGGGCACGTGCTGGCCGACAGCCCGTCGACCCCGGTCACCGGACCGGACTGCGATCCGGACTCCGTCGGGCGCTACACCGCCGTCGACCCGCCCGCCGGAAGCGGCGTGCCGGCCACCGTGACGCTCTGCGGCGCCTACGAACTCGAACCGGCCCGTACCCATCCCCTGCTGCACGACCTGCCCGAACTCGTCCACCTTCCGGCGCACCTCGACCGGTATCCCGTGCTGCGGGCGACCGTGGAACTGCTCACCACCGAACTGCGGCAGCCCCGGCCCGGCACCGATGCCATCGTTCCCGCCCTGCTCGACACCCTCCTGCTCCACATCCTGCGGGCCTGGTTGGAGGAGCGGTCGACGCCGGGCCCCGCCACCGGCTGGCCGGCGGCCCTCGCCGACCGGGCGGTCGGCGCCGCGCTGCGGGCGATGCACCGGGATCCGGCCCGTTCCTGGACGGTCGCGGCCCTGGCCGCCGAGGCGGGGCTGTCCCGGGCGGCGTTCGCCCGCCGCTTCACGGCGCTCGTCGGCCAGCCGCCGCTGGGCTACCTGACCTGGTGGCGGATGACCCTCGCGGCCCGCCGGCTCCGGGGGTCCGACGCGCCGCTGAGTTCGATCGCGGCTCGGGTCGGCTACGCCTCGGAGTTCGCGTTCGCCAATGCGTTCAAGCGCCGGTTCGGCGTCGCCCCCGGCAGGTATCGGCACTCTGAGTAATCGCGCTCAGGCCAAGCGTCGATCAGTTCCCCTACCGATGTAAGCCGCAAATCCGAGCCAAGTTGGCCGAACGGCCAATTCGGACGGGTCACCCTTGGCGCCCGGAGGGACGCTACGTAGCGTTACCGACAGCCGCGCCGCTGCGGCGCTTCACTACGCCCGCAACCTGCGCAAAGGCATGCAAATGCTGAAGTCTTTCCTGATCGCATCCATCGCATTCAGCAGCCTGCTGCTACTTTCCGTGATCGTCGCGTTCGTGTACGGATTCGTCCGGCCGGACCGTGCCGCGCACCGGCGCCGCCCACCGGCCTACCCCCGGTACGGCCCGGTCGGCGCCGACCAGGTGGCCATCATGATCGCCTGTCGTAACGGTGCGTCGACAATCGCGTCGGCCGTCACGGCCGCCCGGGCCACCGGCGTCCCCGTCTACGTCGTCTCCGACGCATCGACCGACGACACCGCCCGGATCGCTGGCGAGGCCGGCGCCCACGTCCTCACCCTCCCCGTCAACGTCGGCAAGCCCGCCGCGCTGCACGCCGGGTACGTGCGGTTCGGGCTCGGCACCAGATTCCGCGCGGTCGCGATCCTCGACGACGACGTGCTCGTCGACGCCGGCTTCGTCACCGCCGCTCTGGCCCACCTGGAGGACCAGACCGCCATCGTCGTCGGCCACAACGTGACCTGGTGGCCGAAGGAGCGCCGGTGGAACCCGTGGCTGGCCAAGCGGGCCTACAGCTACTGGAGCTACCAGGTGCTCACCCGCCGGATCCAGAGCCACTTCAACGTCATGAACTGCATCTCCGGCAGCAACTCGCTCTACCGCACCGAACTGCTCGACGCCGTCCTGCCGCAGCGGCCGCCGTACATCGTGGACGACACGTACTGGGTGCTGGAGACGCACCGGCGGCGCCTCGGCCGGGTCGTCTACGCTCCGCGCGCCGTGGCCCACCTGCAGGATCCGACCAGCATGCGGGACTGGTACCGGCAGAACCTGCGCTGGATGTGGGGCACCTTCCAGGGCGTCATCGGCCACCGGGTCGGCCGCCGGGCCACCCGCTTCGACTACGCGTACGTGCTGCTGATGCTGCACTGGGCGCTGTACGTCGTCGGCGCGCCGCTGACCGTGTGGGTGCTGGCCACCGCCGGCCTCGGCGCCGGCACCGGACTACTGCTGCTCCTGGCCGGTCAGTCGGTCTGGGTGCTGCTGGCCGCCTGGCGGCTGCGCCGGCCCCGGCTGGTCCTCTTCCTGCCCCTGATCACCCTGACCGACCTGCTCTACCGGGTCGTCATGGTGCACGCGCTGGTGAAGGCCATCCGCCAGCCGACCGTCGACCGGTGCGTGTGGGCGTCGCCCGCCCGTATCGGCACCCCGCGACCCACCCGAGTATGAGGAGTACGGCATGTCAGCCAACCAGGAACTGCCCCTGACCGGCGCTTCGGCGGCCGCGGTCGGCGTGATCGGCGCGATCACGCTGGCGGTCGGCGCGCTGCTGGTGACCGTGGCCCAGTGGGGCGCGAAGGCCCGCCGCCGGATCGGCTGAGCAGGTCCGCCCCGGCGCCGGCCCCGGCCATGATCTCCCTGATCACGGGGATCATGAGGGGCGGGTCGGGTGGAAGCGGCGCAGGCGGAGGCTGTTGGTCACCACGAAGACCGACGACAGCGCCATCGCGGCACCGGCGATCATCGGGCTGAGCACCCCGGCGGCGGCCAGCGGGATCGCCGCCACGTTGTAGGCGAACGCCCAGAACAGATTGCTCTTGATCACCCGCAGCGTGCGCCGGGACATCCGGATCGCGTCGACCGCCGCCATCAGGTCGCCCCGGACCAGGGTCAGGTCGCTGGCCTCGATCGCCACGTCGGTGCCGCTGCCCATCGCCAGTCCGAGGTCGGCCTGGGCGAGGGCGGCCGCGTCGTTGACCCCGTCGCCGACCATCGCCACCGCCGCACCCCGCTCCTGGAGCCGGCGTACGACGTCGACCTTGCCGGCCGGCATGACCCCGGCGAACACCTCGTCGATCCCGACCTCGTCGGCGGCGGCCCGGGCCGCCGCGGCGTTGTCGCCGGTGAGCAGCACCGGGGTCAGGCCGAGCCCGCGCAGCGCGGTGACCGCCTGTCGGCTGGTCGGCCGTACCGTGTCGGCGACCACCAGCAGGCCGCGGACCCGCTGGTCCCAGCCGACGGTGACCACCGTGCGGCCGGCCGACTCGGCCTCGGCCGCCGCGGTGGCGAGTGCTCCGGGCAGTTCGCCGGCGAAGGCGGCCCGGCCGGCGACGACCTCGTGCCCGTCGACGGTGCCGCGTACGCCGAGTCCCTCGACGGCGGCGAACCCGGTGACCGGCGGCAGCGGCCCGGGTACGGCGGCCGCCACGGCCCGGCCGATCGGGTGTTCGGAGGCGGCCTCGACCGCGGCGGCGAGCCGCCGGACACGCTCCGGGTCCTCGCCCTCGACGGCGACGGTGTCGACCAGGGCCATCCGCCCGGCGGTGACCGTGCCGGTCTTGTCGAGCACGACGGTGTCGACGCGGCGGGTCGACTCCAGCGCCTCCGGCCCCTTGATCAGGATGCCGAGCTGGGCGGCCCGGCCGGTGCCGACCAGCAGCGCGGTCGGGGTGGCCAGGCCGAGGGCGCACGGGCAGGCGATGATCAGCACGGCGACCGCGGCGGTGAACGCCGTGACGGTTCCGGCGCCGGTGCCCAGCCAGTAGCCGAGCGTCCCGGCGGCCAGCGCGATGACCACGGGTACGAAGACTCCGCTGATCCGGTCGGCGAGCCGCTGCACCCGTGCCTTTCCGCTCTGCGCCTGCTCGACCAGCCGGGCCATCTGGGCAAGCTGGGTGTCGTCGCCGACCCGGGTGGCGGTGACCAGCAGCCGGCCGCCGGCGTTCACGGTGCCGCCGACCACCTGGTCGCCGGGGCCGACCTCGACCGGCACCGACTCGCCGGTGACCATGCTCAGGTCGACGGCGGAGGTGCCGTCGTCGACCACGCCGTCGGTGGCGATCTTCTCGCCGGGCCGTACGACGAAGGTGTCGCCGACCGCGAGCTCGGCGATCGGGACGCGGGTCTCGACGCCGCCGCGCAGCACCGCGACGTCCTTGGCGCCGAGGTCGAGCAGGGCGCGCAGCGCGGCGCCGGCCCGGCGCTTGGCACGCGCCTCGAAGTAGCGGCCGGCGAGGATGAACATGGTCACCCCGGCGGCCGTCTCCAGGTAGATGGTGCCGGCACCGGCGCCGCGCGGCACGGTCCACTCGAAGCCGTGGGTCATGCCGGGATGGCCGGCGGTGCCGAGGAACAGCGCCCAGAGCGACCAGCCGAAGGCGGCGAGGGTGCCGAGCGAGACGAGGGTGTCCATGGTCGCCGCGCCGTGCCGCAGGTTGGTCCAGGCGGCCCGGTGGAACGGCAGGCCGGCCCAGACCACGACCGGGGCGGCGAGGGTGAGCGAGAGCCACTGCCAGTTGGTGAACTGCAGCGGCGGGACCATGGCCAGGGCGATCACCGGTACGGCGAGCACGACCGAGACCAGCAGCCGGTCGCGTAGCAGGCGCAGCTCGGCGTTCTGGGCGGTCTCGGCGCCGTCGCCGTCGGCCGGGCCGGCGGGCGGGGCCGGCAGCACGGCGGTGTAGCCGGTCTGCTCGACGACCGCGATGAGGTCGGCGGGGGTGACCGTCGGCGCGGCGGTGACGGTGGCCTTCTCGGTGGCGTAGTTGACGGTCGCGGTGACGCCGTCGATCCGGTTGAGCTTCTTCTCGATCCTGGACGCACAGGACGCGCAGGTCATCCCGCCGATGGTGAGCTCGATCAGGTTGGTGGCCACCCCGCTCCTCCCGCCGGCCCGGTTCTCCGCTCCATCGAGCCTACCCCTACCCCCCAGCGGTATAGGACAGGCCGTTTGGGTCACCGGGGGCCGGGTACCCCACCGGCTGCCGTGGGCACGGTTCAGCAGACGCGAACGGGGAGTGGTCCTGATGTCCTACGCCAGCTCGATACTCGGAAGCCACCCGGGGGAGTTCGGCGGGCTCGACCGGGCCCTGCTCAACACGGCCGTCGACGCCTCCGTCGCCTGCGCCCAGGCGTGCACCGCCTGCGCCGACGCCTGCCTCAGCGAGGAACAGGTCGCCGCGCTGACCGTCTGCATCCGAATCAACCTCGACTGCGCCGACCTGTGCGAGACGACCAGCCGGGTGCTGTCCCGGCACACCGGCTACGACCGCAACGTGACCCGCGCCATGCTGGTCGCCTGCGTCGCGGCATGCCGGAGCTGCGCCGAGGAGTGCGACCGGCACGCGGCCATGCACGAACACTGCCGGGTCTGCGCCGAAGCCTGCCGCCACTGCGAGCGGGCCTGCCAGGAACTGCTGGACGGGCTCACCTGACCCCCACGGACACCGATGCCGCCGCCCGATCCCGGGCGGCGGCATCCGTTCGGCGCCGGCGTCAGCCCTTGCCGCTCGTACGGACCAGAGTCCGGATCTGACGCAGCAGCACCGACAGCGCCGCCAGGTCGGCCCGCGACTCGTCGAACTCCCCCATCGCCTTGTAGGCACGGGTGATCGAGGTGGCGTTACCCGCCTCCCACTGGGCCACCCGCTCCGGCGCGTCGTCGGCCGCCGACGTCGAGTTGAGCACCTCGACGGTCAGCGCGGCGAGGGCGGCGTAGAGGTCGTAGCGCAACGCCATCCGGGCCAGCGTCTGCCACCGGTCCTCCCGCGGCAGCAGCGAGATCTTCGACAGCAGCGCGTCGACCCGGAACCGCTCGGACAGCGCGAAGTAGACCCCGGCGACCTCGTCGACTTCCCGCCCGGTCTCGGCAGCCGTCTCGACGACGTCGAGCAGACCGAAGCTGTACATGATCCGGGTCGCCCGCTCGGCCACCTCGCGGGGCAGCCCACGACCCATGTTGACCGCGACGTGCCCCTGGAGTGCCTCCCGCTCGGCGCCGGCGAACAGCTCGTCCAACCGGGTGAGCAACCGGGACACCCCGGCCCGCAACCGATCGATCTCGGCCGGCACGTCGAGCGGCGAGCGGCGGTTGGTCACCAGCCACCGCACCGCCCGGTCGAGCAGCCGCCGGGCCTCCAGGTGGACCGAGGTCTGCGCCTCGGTGGGCACCTGGTTGTCCAGCCGCTCGACCGCCGCCCACAACTCGTCGAGGGCGAACACCTCACGGACCACCACGTACGCCCGGATCACGTCGGCCGCCGACGCGCCGGTCTCCTCGACCGCCCGGAAGACGAACGAGATACCGCCCCGGTTGATCACCTCGTTGACCAGCGCGGTGGAGACGATCTCCCGGCGCAGCCGGTGACCGGGCATCCGGTGGGCGAACCGGTCTCGCAGCGGCGTCGGGAAGTAGTCGGTCAGCACCCGCGCCGTCCACGGCTCGTCGACGAGGGCGTCGCCGAGGATCTCCCGCTCCAGCACGATCTTGACGTAGGCCATCAGGACGGCGAACTCGGGCAGGGTCAGGCCGGTGTCGGCCCGGGCGGCGAGTTCCTCGTCGGAGGGCAGCGCCTCCAGCGCCCGGTCGAGATGGCCGGCGCGTTCCAGCTCGGTGAGCATCCGCCGGTGCACCGGCAGCAGCGACTGCGCGCCGGCCCGGGCGCTGCCCAGCGCCCTGGCCTGCTCGTAGTTGTCGCGCAGCACCAGCTCGGCGACCTCGTCGGTCATCTCCGCCAGCAGCTCGTCGCGCTCCGGGCGGGTCAGCTCGCCGTCGGTGATCGCACCGCCGAGCAGGATCTTGATGTTGACCTCGTGGTCGGAGCAGTCGACCCCGGCCGAGTTGTCGATGAAGTCGGTGTAGATGCGCCCGCCTGTGCCACCCGGCCCGGCGGTGTTCCCGCCCCGGCCACCGGCCATCGCGTACTCGATCCGGCCGAGCTGGGTGAAGCCCAGGTTGCCGCCCTCGCCGACCACCCGGGCCCGCAGCTGGCGCCCGTTGACCCGGATCGCGTCGTTGGACTTGTCGCCCACCTCGGCGTTGGACTCGGTCGCCGCCTTCACGTACGTGCCGATGCCGCCGTTCCACACCAGGTCCACCGGTGCCTGGAGGATCGCCTTCATCAGATCCTGCGGCGACATCGAGGTGACCTGCGCGTCGAGGTCGAGCGCCGCGCGGACCTGCGGCGAGATCGGCACCGACTTGGCCGTACGGGGGAAGACGCCGCCGCCCTCGGAGATCAACTGTGTGTCGTAGTCGGTCCACGAGGAACGCGGCAGGTCGAACAGCCGGCGGCGCTCGGCGTACGAGCGGGCCGCGTCCGGGTCGGGGTCGAGGAAGATGTGCCGGTGGTCGAACGCGCCCACCAGCCGGATGTGCTCCGACAGCAGCATGCCGTTGCCGAACACGTCACCCGACATGTCACCGACGCCGACCACCGTGAAGTCCTCGGTCTGGGTGTCCAGCCCCATGTCCCGGAAGTGCCGCTTGACCGACTCCCAGGCACCGCGCGCGGTGATGCCCATCCTCTTGTGGTCGTAGCCCGCCGAACCGCCGGACGCGAACGCGTCACCGAGCCAGAACCGGTGCGCCCTCGAGATCTCGTTGGCGATGTCGGAGAACGTCGCCGTGCCCTTGTCGGCCGCCACCACCAGGTAGGGGTCGTCGCCGTCGTGGCGTACGACCTCGGCCGGCGGGACGATCTCGCCGCTGACGATGTTGTCGGTGACGTCGAGCAGCGCCGAGATGAACAGCTTGTAGCAGGCGACCGCCTCGTCCCGGTCGCCCGGCAACTGCTTTAGCACGAAGCCGCCCTTTGCGCCGACCGGCACGATCACGGCGTTCTTCACCATCTGCGCCTTGACCAGGCCCAGCACCTCGGTACGGAAGTCCTCGCGCCGGTCGGACCAGCGCAGCCCGCCCCGGGCCACCGGCCCGAACCGCAGGTGTACGCCCTCCAGCCGGGGCGAGTAGACGAAGATCTCGTACTTCGGCCGGGGCGCCGGCAGGTCCGGGATCGCCTGCGGGTCGAGCTTGAACGCCACGTACGACTTCGGGCGCCCGTCGTCGCCACGCTGGTAGAAGCTGGTCCGCAGGGTGGCCTGGATCAGCGTCAGGTAGGAGCGCAGGATGCGGTCCTGGTCGAGGCTGGCCACGTCGTCGAGCTGCTGCCCGACCGCGGTCAGCAGCTCCTTGCTCTCCAGGGTGCGTTCCTCGGCCGACAGTCCCCGCCGCGGATCGAACCGGATCTCGAAGAGCCGCACCAGCAGCGCCGCGATCGCCGGGTAGGCGATGAACGTCGCCTCCATGTATTCCTGCGAGAAGATCGCGCCGGCCTGGCGCAGGTATTTCGCGTACGCCCGCAGCACCACCACCTGCCGCCAGGTCAGCCCGGCCCGCAGCACCAGCTCGTTGAACCCGTCGACCTCGGCCTCACCGCGCCAGGTCGCCGAGAACGCGTTCTCCACGTGCGGGCGTACGCCGGTCAGCTCCCGCGCGTCCGGCGGCAACTCCAGCCCGAAGTCGTAGAGGAAGATCCGCCCGTCGGAGCGGGTGATCTCGTACGGCCGCTCGTCGACGACGCTGACCCCGAGCGAGTGCAGCACCGGCAGTACGGCGGACAGCACCATCGGCTCGCCGTACCGGTAGACCTTGAACCGCACCGTCCGGTCGCCCGGCTCGATCGGCTCACCGGCCGGTTTGTGCTTGCGGAACATGTGCATCTCGAGCTGGCCCGGTTCCTCGAGCAGTTCGAGTTTCGCCAGGTCCTTCAACGCCTCGTACGGCGTCTGGTCGTCGCGGTAGCCGTCGGGGAAGGCGTCGGCGTAGCGGGCGTGCAGCACCTTGGCCTGCTCGTCGCCGAGCTTGCGTTCCAGCACCAGCCGGAAGTCGTCGCCCCACAGCCGGGTCGCGTCGGCGAGGTGCTCGGCGAGCGCGTCGGCGTCGAACTGGCCCGGCGGGTCGGCCGGGTCGGTACGCACGATGAAGTGCACCCGGGCGAGCACCGACTCGGTGACCCGGGTGGTGTAGTCGACCCCGATCCCGTTCAGCTCGGCGAGCAGGATCTCCTGCATCCGCAGCCGGTTCTGGGTGGTGAACCGGTCGCGGGGCAGGTAGATCAGGCACGAGATGAACCGGCCGTAGCCGTCCCGGCGCAGGAAGAGACGCAACTGCCGGCGGCCCGCCATCCGCAGCACGCCGATCACCGCGTGGTATAGGTCGTCGGTCTTGATCTGGAACAGCTCGTCGCGCGGATAGGTCTCCAGGATCTGCATCAGATCCTTGCCGGAGTGGCTGCGCGGGCTCAGCCCGGACCGCTCCATCACCTCGGCGACCTTGCGCCTGACCACCGGCAGGTCACGGACGCTGGCCCGGTAGGCGGCGCTGGAGAACAGCCCCAGGAACCGCTTCTCGCCGACCACCTCGCCGTGCTCGTCGAACGTCTTGAAGCCGATGTAGTCCAGGTAGGCCGACCGGTGCACGGTCGCCCGCGAGTTGGCCTTGGTGATGATCAGCAGACGCTTCTCCAGCACCTTGTCGGCCGCCTCCGGCGTCATCGACGCCAGCGCCCGGGGCGCGTGCTGGCCGGCCCCGACGGGCTGCCCCACCGGGTCCTGGCGCAGGATGCCCAGCCCGGTGCCGGGCACCGCCTCCAGCGTCCGGTTCTCCCCGTCCGGGCGGCCGGTGGCGCCGGCCAGCCGGTATTCGCGGTAGCCGAGGAACGTGAAGTGCTCGTACGCCATCCAGCGCAGCAGCTCCACCGAGTCGGTGATGTCCTTCTCCGGCACCGGCAGCCGGCTCTCCGGGACCCGTACCGTGTCCAGCTCGTCGGCCAGCGCGAGAGCGCGCTCGCGCATCGACTGCCAGTCCTCGACCGCCTCGCGCACGTCGGTGAGCACCCGGGTCAGGTCGGCACGCAGCCGCTCCCGGTCCTCGGCGTCGCGGACCGGGTCGATCTCCAGCCGCATCCAGCTCTCGACCTGGTCGCCGTCGATCGCGTCGTCCGGCTCCACCTCGGCGGCGACCTCGGTCAGCCGGCCGCCGGCCTCCCGGCGTACGACCACGAGCGGGTGCACCAGCAGGTGCAGGTCCAACTGACGGGTGTTGAGCAGCGCGGTCACCGAACTCACCAGGAACGGCATGTCGTCGGTGACGATCTGGATCACGGTGTGCTGCTGGTCACCGACCGGCTGGCTGATCTGGAGCTTCAGCTCGCCCGGCAGCCGCTGCTCGGCGAGCTGGCGGTGGGCCAGGGCGGCCTCGACCATCTCCTCCGGCGTACAGCCGACCAGTTCCTCGTCGGCGGCGAACCGCCAGAAGCGGTCGGTCAGGGCTGCCGCGTCCTGGTCCCGCCCGGCGAGCGCCACCGCCTGGGCGACCAGCCGCTCGGCGCTGGGAACCTGCTCGTCAAGGTCGACATCCTCGATGTCGTCCGCGGTCGGATTGATCGCTAGACCCTCGTCATAGAGAGTGTCCAAGCTCACTCCGATGTCCGCCTCGACCATTGAAGTGTGGAACTCGTCGATCCGGCTGTCATCCTGCCGGAGGGCGGGTTCCGGTCTGGTCACCGGCCGCCGGTCCATCCGTGCACTCCCCTCGGCCCACTACGCTGTGGGTCACTCCGCCCCAGCCTAGGCCCTGCCGTCCGGATCGCCGTCCGGTGGATCGGTGTGCCCAGCGTCTGGAACCCGACGTGGCACCGGCAAGGAGTACCCATCGGCCCGCCGTCATCACCTCGGCCGCCGTACCACCGGTGTCCGCGCCGGTCAGTGCCCCGATACCCGGACACCACGAATCGGCCGGCCGTACTACGGTCGATGGTCGACACCGGTCGGAAGGGGGAGCTGACATGCGGGGGTCGAGCAACGGGTCCGGGGTCGGGCGGCGGATCGCGGCGGCGCTGGCGGGCCTGACGATGGCCGCCGGCCTGCTCACCGGATGCGGCGCCGACGACGGGCCGGACCAGGCCGTCGACGCGCTGCTCGGCGGCTGGCCGACCGGCGAGCTCGCCGCCGTCGCGTTCGTCGACCCGGCCGGCCGCAAGCTGCCGGCGGCCGACGTCGCCGGGCAGATCAAGCACCTCAGCGGCGACCTCGCCGCCAACCCGCCGGCTTTGAAGCGCAGCGGCCGGGCCGAGGTCACCAACGACGTGGCGGTCGCCACCGTCACCGTCGACTGGACGCTGCCCGGGGGCACCCACTGGACCTACCCGACCCAGGTACGGCTCACCCGCGGCGGCGACGACGCCTGGCAGGTGATCTGGGAACCGAAGGTGGTGCAGGAGCAGCTCACCGACGGCGACCAGCTGAGCCTCGCCCGGCTGCCCGCCCCGCGCGGCGGCATCCTCGACGGCGCCGGCCAACCGGTCTTCGCCGCCCGGCCGGTGGTCACCGTCGGGGTGCAGCCCAGCGAGGTCGACGACGCTCCGGCCCTGGTCAAGGCACTGGACGCCGCCTTCAAGGCGATCCGGCCGGCGATCCCGGCGGTCGACCTCAGCGGGCTGCCGGACCGGCTCGCCCAGGCCAAGCCCGACGCGTTCGTCGAGGTCGTCACCCTGCGCCGGGAGGCGTACGACCAGATCCGGGGCCGGATCCGCGACCTGCCCGGCACCAAGTTCCAGGAGTCGACCCGCGACCTCGCGCCGACCCGGGACTTCGCCCGCGCCCTGCTCGGCACCGTCGACGCGGTGACCAAGGAGGACATGGAGCGCGACCCCGACGCGTACGTCCTCGGCGACCTGGTCGGCCACGGCGGCCTGCAGGGGCGCTACGAGCAGCGGCTACGCGGCACCGGCGGGGTCGCCGTCACCATCGTGCGCAAGGGGCCGGACGGCACCGTCGCCCAGACCGGCACCGAGGTTTTCCGCGGCGAGCCGAAGCCCGGCGAGCCGGTCCGCACCACGATCGACGTACGCACCCAGAACGCCGCCGACGCCGCCCTCGCCGGCGAGACCCGCCGGGCCGCCCTGGTCGCCGTACGGGTCACCGACGGCGCGATCCTGGCCGCCGCGAACGGTCCGGGCGGTGGCCAGGAGAACCTGGCGTTCACCGCCCAGGTGCCGCCCGGCTCCGGCTTCAAGATGGTCAGCGCACTCGGCCTGCTCGACGCCGGCGCGGTCACCCTCGACCAGGTGGTCGCCTGCCCGCGCAACACCACCGTGGACGGCCGTACCTTCAAGAACTCCGACAACTTCGAACTCGGCCCGGTGCCGTTCCGGGTCGACTTCGCCCGATCCTGCAACACCGCGTTCGCCGACCTGGCCCCGAAGCTCGGCCCGGACGGGCTGGCCGCCGCCGGCCGCACCCTCGGCCTGGAGGGCGCCTGGGACCTCGGGATCGACGCGTTCAGCGGCAAGGTGTCGACCGGCGGCCCGGCGGCCGAGCGGGCGGCGGCCGCGTTCGGGCAGGGCACCACGCTGGTCAGCCCGCTGGCGATGGCGTCGGCGACCGCGGCGGTCGCCCGTGGCCAGTGGCAGCAGCCGACCCTGCTGCTCGACCCGGCGCCGGCCACGCCCGCGCCGCCCGGGCCGCAGCTCAAGCCGACCTCGGTCGAGCCGCTGCGCACGATGATGCGCGAGGTGGTCACCACCGGCACGGCCACCGCCCTGCGGGACGTGCCCGGCGGCCCGGTGCACGGCAAGACCGGCACCGCCGAGTACGACGACAACCCGGCCAACACCCACGCCTGGTTCATCGGCTGGCAGGGCGACGTGGCGTTCGCGGTGTTCGTGGAGAAGGGCGGTTCGAGCACGACCAGCGCGGTCCCGCTGACCGAACGCTTCCTCCGCGAACTCGCCCGCTCCTGACCACCCCGGACGCGACCCGGCACGGCAGTAGTGCGCGGCAACCCTCGTCAGCCCGCCCGCCACACCGTTGATCTGGGCGCCAGCGACCTTATCCAGGCTCCGTAAGGTCGCTGGCGCCCAGATCGACAAGCCCACACTGTGACGCCCGGGGCGTTCGTGATCGTCTGGGGTTCAGGCGGTTTCCGGCCGGCGGGTCGGCTGTCGGAACGACAACGATCGACGCGGACGGCGTCAGGTGGGGTCGGCGTCCGCGCCCTGATCACTGGCGGGCTGCCGCTGCCCAGGTGCCACGCCGGGACGACCGGTCAAAATGTCGGCGGCCGAGATACGCCTGGGACGGCCGGAATCGGCCGGAGCCGGGGGTCCGGCCGGGGGTACGGCCGGCTCTGCCGGCGCCACCTGCCTCGGTGCCGCCCGGGTCAGCACGGACCAGCCCGACGCCACCTGCTCCGGCGCCACCTCGGCCGGCCGGGACTGCTCCGGCGGCACCGTCTCCGCCGGCACCGTCTCCGGCGCCGCCCCGTCCGGCGCCGCCCCGTCCGACGCCGGATCGGTCAACGCCGGCTCGGCCGGCCCAGCCACCTCCGGTGTCGCCCCGGCGGCGGTCGCCGCCGCCGTCGCCTCGGTCACGGGTGGTTCGGCTGCCGGCAGGCCCGGCTCCGGCGCGCCCGCCGCCGCGTCGGCCGGGTCCGCGGCGCGGACGGTGAATCGCGGTTCGGGGCTGCGGCCGGCCCGCCAGGCGGTGTCGCGGGCGGCGGCACCGGCGGCGGCCACCTGCTCGGCCAGCCCGATCACCGAGTCCGCCCGTTGAGCAGGGGCGGCCACCGGGTCGGGACGGTCCGGAGGCGGGATCACCACGGCCGGGGCATCCGTCGGCGGGTAGTCGACCGGCGCCACACCCGGGACACCCACCGGGGTCACCGCATCCGAGGCACCCACCGGGGTCGGCGCACCCGGTGCCACCCCGGCCGGCCCGTCCGCACCGTCCCGGATCGGGGCGGTCGGTTCCGGCGCCGGCTCCGGCCGGCGCACCGCGGACAGTCCGGCGACGAGGGTGGAGACGATCTCGGCGGCGTACGAGCCGTCCGGGTCGTAGTCGGGGTCGAAGACGGTGATTTCGATGCCGAGGCAGTGTGGCGTGTCGACCAGGCCGGCGATCAGCAGCTCCAGCTCGGCGAAGGCGATGCCGCCCGGGTCGGGGGCGTCGACCGCCGGCATCACCGCCGGGTCGAGGACGTCGACGTCGACGTGCACCCAGTAGCCGGCGCAGTCGGCGAGCTGGTCGTGGGCCCACTGCGCGGTCCGGGCCGCGCCCTCGGTGCGCAGCAGCGGCACCGGCCGGGTGACGATCCCGGCGGCCTGGAGGTCGAGCCGGTATTCGTCCTGGGTGCGGATGCCCAGCACGACGACGTCGATGTCCCGGAAGTAGGGCCGCCGCCCCTCGATGGCGGCCAGGTCGGCCTGGCCCCGGCCGGTCACCAGGGCGAGGTCCTCGCCGGCGGCGGCGCCGACGTACGAGGCGTTGCCCGGGTGCCGGAAGTCGGAGTGCCCGTCGACGAAGACCAGCCCGATCCGCCCGCCGACCGCCTCGCCGAGGCGGTGCATGGCCAGTGCCGAGCCGAGCAGGATCGAACAGTCACCGCCGAGGACGACCGGGAACTCGTCGGCGTCGATGATCGCGCCGATCCGTTCGGCGAGCGCGGTCGAGTAGCGGGCGATGGCCGGTGCGTGGCAGACCCCGTCGCCGGGGCGCCAGTCGGCCGGGTCGTACCGGGGTGGGGTGAGGCAGCCGGCGTCGCGGGCGTCGAGCCGTTCGACCAGGCCGTGGTCGCGCAGCGCGCCGGGGGCCTTGGCGCAGCCGGGCACCGAGGTGGTGGTCGGCGGGCGCAGGCCGAGGTTGGACGGGGCGTCGAGGATCGCGATCCGGCGATTCATGGGCTCCCCGTCCTGGTCGGCGGCTCCGCGGGGGTGCGGAGACCGGTTGGCCGCCGGGTGGGTGCGGGGAGCGTGTGCTCCCCGCTCCCGCCACGGATCAGAACAACGCGTTGGCGAGCGCCCGGCGGGCGCTGCCCACGGCCGGGTCGTCGGGCCCGGCGACGGTGAACAGCGACAACAGGTGCTTGCGGATCGTCTCCCGGTCGTCGCCGGCGGTGCGCCGGACGAGGTCGACCAGCCGCTGGTAGGCCAGTTCGGCCTGGCCGCTGAGCACCTCGACGTCGGCCGCGAGCAACTGTGCGGCGACGTCGTCAGGGCCGGCCTGCGCGGCGGCGAGGGCCTGGGCCGGGTTGACGCCGGCGACCCGGCGGGCGAGCGAGACGTGGGCGAGCCCGGCCTCGGCCGAGGCGTCGGCCGGCGACTCGGCGAGGATCTTCCGGTATGCCTGCTCGGCGGCGTCGAGGTCGCCGGTGATCAGCGCCTCGTCGGCCTCGGTGAGGCGCGGGTCCTCGGGCGTCTCCACGGTGACCCCGCCGGCCTGGAGGACGGCGCCGACCCACTGGCGGATCTGCGATTCCGGCTGGAGCCCGGCGAATCCGGGTGCCATCTGGCCGCCGATGACGGCGTAGACGGTCGGGATGCTCTGGACCCGGAACATCTGGGCAAGGCGCTGGTTGGCGTCGACATCGATCTTGGCGAGGACCCAGCTTCCGCCGCCCTCGGCGGCCAGCCGTTCGAGCAGCGGGGAGAGCTGCTTGCAGGGCTGGCACCACTCGGCCCAGAAGTCGAGCACCACCGGGGTGGTCATCGAGCGTTCGAGCACCTCGGTCTGGAACGTGGCTTCGGTGACATCGATCACGGTGACCGCGCCGGGCGCGACGCCCCCGGGGACGGGGTGGCCCCCGGCGGGTGTGGTGGTCGCGGGCCGGGCGGGGGTGGGTGCGGCGCTGCGCAGCGCGCCGAGGTCTACCGCGCCGCGGGTGAAGATCGACGGGGTGGTCCGTGGGTCGCTCATGGTTGTCTAGTCTCGCACGTGGTCAGCCCTCCGCGGCCGGACCACCACGCCCCGCGTACCACCGCCGTCCGTCGCCGTGACTTCAGAACCGGGCCGGTTCGCGGTAGACGCCCCACTCGTCGCGCAGGGCATCGCAGATCTCGCCGAGGGTGGCCTCGGCGCGTACCGCGTCGAGCATCGCCGGGATCATGTTCTCGCCGTCGCGGGCCGCGGTGAGCATCCGGTGCAGGGCGGCCTTGACGGCCGTGTCGTCCCGGCCGGTCTTGCGGTCGGCGAGCAGCCGCTTCTGCTCGACCTCGACCTCGTGCGAGATGCGCAGGATCTCGAGGTCCTTGGCGATCGTGGCGGTGTGGCAGTTGACCCCGACGATCTTCTTGTCGCCCTTCTCGAGCGCCTGCTGGTAGGTGAAGGCGGAGTCGGCGATGTGGCTGGTGAACCAGCCGTCCTCGATGCCGCGCAGGATGCCGGCGGTCATCGGGCCGATCGGGTGCTCCCCCTTGCCGCCGAGTTCCCTGATCCGCGCGAAGATCGCCTCGGCCTCCGCCTCGATCGAGTCGGTCAGCGCCTCGACGTACCAGGAGCCGCCGAGCGGGTCGGCGACGTTGGTCACTCCGATCTCCTCCATCAGCACCTGCTGGGTACGCAGCGCGATCTCGGCGGACTCGTCGGTCGGCAGCGCGAGGGTCTCGTCGAGCGCGTTGGTGTGCAGCGAGTTGGTGCCGCCCAGGATGGCCGCGAGCGCCTCCACCGCGGTGCGTACGACGTTGTTGACCGGCTGCTGCGCGGTCAGCGACACCCCCGCGGTCTGGGTGTGGAACCGCAGCCAGAGCGCCTTCTCGCTGGTGGCGCCGTACTCGTCGCGCAGCCAGCGGGCCCAGATCCGGCGGGCGGCCCGGAACTTGGCGATCTCCTCGAAGAAGTCGACGTGGGAGTCGAAGAAGAAGCTGAGCCCGGGCGCGAAGGTGTTGACGTCGAGACCCCGGGAGAGGCCGAGTTCGACGTACCCGAAGCCGTCGGCCAGGGTGTACGCCAACTCCTGCGCGGCCGTCGCGCCGGCCTCGCGGATGTGGTAGCCGGAGACCGACAGCGGCTTGTAGCGCGGGATCTCGGCCGCGCAGTACTCCATCAGGTCGCCGATCAGCCGCAGGTGCGGTTCCGGGGCGAAGAGCCACTCCTTCTGGGCGATGTACTCCTTGAAGATGTCGGTCTGGAGCGTGCCGTCCAACTTGGACAGGTCGGCGCCCTGGCGCTCGGCGGCGACCAGGTACATGCAGAAGACCGGGACGGCCGGTCCGGAGATGGTCATCGAGGTGGTGACGGCGGCCAGGTCGATGCCGTCGAACAGCACCTCCATGTCGGCGGCCGAGTCGACCGCGACCCCACAGTGGCCGACCTCGCCGAGCGACTGCGGGTCGTCGGAGTCGCGCCCCATCAGGGTCGGCATGTCGAAGGCCACCGACAGTCCGCCGCCGCCGGCGCCGAGGATCATCTTGTAGCGCTCGTTGGTCTGGCGGGCGTTGCCGAAGCCGGCGAACTGCCGGATGGTCCAGGTCCGTCCGCGGTAGCCGGTCGGGTGCAGGCCCCGGGTGTACGGGTACTCGCCCGGCCAGCCGATGCGTTCGAAGCCGGGCACGTCGGTGCCGGGCGGCGGGCCGTACACCGGCTCGACGGGCGTGCCGGACAGGGTGGTGAAGTCGGCGTCGCGCTTGCGGGCGGCGTCGTAACGGGCCTGCCAGCGGGCGCGTCCGGCGGCGATCTCGTGGGCGTCCATCCGGGGGGCTCCTCCTTGAGTCCTCGACCTGCGATCGAGTGTAGGCGCTACCCCTGAACGATCGCTAAGTCTCCCCGGTTCCCGGGGTCAGCGCCGGACCGTCTCGGCCCGCCCGTCGACCAGGTGGAGTTCGGCGTCGCAGGTCGCCGCCGCCTCCGGATCGTGGGTCGCGAAGACCACGGCCGCGCCCCGCCGGGCCTCCCCGTGCAACAGGTCGAGGACCCGCCCCCGGTTCGCCGCGTCGAGTTCGCTGGTCACCTCGTCGGCCAGCAACACGTCGCCGTGCATCGCCAACCCCCGGGCGATCGCGGTCCGCTGCTGCTGCCCGCCGGACAGTTCCTCGACGAGCTGATCGGCCTGCCCGGCGAGCCCGAGCCGGTCGAGCGCCGTCGTGGTCCGCCGGCCGGCCTCGTCGGCCGCCACCCCGCCGGCGAGCAGCGCGACCCGCACGTTCTCGGCGGCGGTGAGGATCGCGGCCAGCCCGTTGCCCTGCGGCACCAGCACGATCTTCTCGGCGACCGCGTGGTCCGGGTCGCGCAGCGGGTGTCCCGCGACGCTCACCTCACCGGCGACCGGTCGCAACAGGCCGGCCAGCGTCCACAGCAGCGTCGTCTTGCCCGCCCCCGACGGGCCGGTCACCGCCAGCACCCGCCCGGGTACGGCCATCGCCGACACCTCGCGCAGCACCGGCTCGCCGCCGTACCCGACCGTGACCCGGCTGGCCACCACCGTCCTGCTCACCGCTGCCCCTCCCGACCCAGCCCCGCCCCGGCGTGCGGTACCGCCTCGCTCGGGGTCAGCAACACGGTCCCGTCCGGCTGGACGGAGACCCGCAACAGAGTGCCCGGCGCCACCACGTCGAGCGCCTCGGCCGGCAGGTGCACCGACCCGTCCCGGCCGACCACCGAATAGTCGACGCCGCTGCGCCCCTCGGCACCGACCCGGCCGTCGCGGATCGTCACCGTACGGTTCATCCGGGCCCCGATCTCCGGGTCGTGGGTCACCACGACCACGGTCGTACCCGCCGCCCGGACCGCCTCGACCGCCGTCAGCACCTCGTCGCGGGCGCCGGTGTCGAGCTGGCTGGTCGGCTCGTCGGCGAGCAGCAGGCCGGGATTGTTGGCCAGCGCCACCGCCAGCGCGGTCCGCTGGCGCTCGCCGGGGGTCAACTCCCCCGGCATCAGCTTGAGCCGGGCCGGATCGGCCAGGCCGACCAGGGCCAGGATCTCGCGCGGCGGGGGCAACTCGTCGCGGGCGACCGCGCCGTTCCGGGCGAACCGCACGTTCTGCTCCACCGACAGGTACGGCAGCAGGTTGCGGGCGGCGCCCTGGAGCATCACCCCGACGTCGACCGCCCGCATCGCCTGCAACTCGGCGGCGGTGGCCTTGGCCAGGTCGTGCTCGCCGACGAAGAGCCGCCCGGCCGACGGGCTGAGCAGCCCGGCCATCAGCGACAGCAGCGTCGACTTGCCGGCCCCGGACGGCCCGACCAGCGCCACCGACTGGCCGGCCTCGATGTCGAGGTCGACGCCGGCCAGCGCGACGACGTCGTAGCCCTCCAGCCGGTAGATGAAGACCAGCCCCCGGCAGGTCACACCGATCGCCTTCACCGGGCCTCCTCTCGCAGCAGCCGGGGATCGGCCCGGTCCGCCGTACGCAGCACGCTCGCGGCAGCCAGCAGCAGGGCGACGAGCAGCGCCGCGACCGCGCTCGGTATCCACACCGCCCCGACGCGGTAGACCGGTTCGAGCGCGTCGGCACCGACCTCGGCCAGCGGGATCGCCGGCAGCAGCAGCGCGGCACCGCCCAGGCCGGCGAGCAGCCCGACCACCAGCGGTACGGCGACGACCACTGTGTACTCGCGGCGCAGTGCCCGGCGCACTGCCGGCCGGGACACCCCGACGAGCCGCAGCGCGGCCATGTCCCGCAGCCGGGCGCGGGCACCGACCCGGATGTTCAGCAGCAGTACGCCGATCCCGAGCAGCGCGGCGACGACCCCGGCCAGCAGGTAGAGCCGCAGGGCGAGGGCGGGGGCCAGCCGGCCGAGTTCCTCGTGCCGCTGCTCGGTGAAGCGCGTACCGGTCACCCGGACACCGGCGTCGGCGAGCGCGGCGACCAGCTCCGGGCCGGCGTCAGCGGTGGTCCACACCTGGTATTCCCAGCCTCTGAGGTCGCCCAGGCCGTCCCGTTCGGCCTGGCGCAGCACGGTCGACAGGTCGAGCATCAGCGCCGGCCGCCCGACACCCGGCAGTGCCTGCGACCGGTCGACGACCCGCATCCGGGTGATCTCGTCGCCGAAGGTCAGGAAGCTGAACTCCTGCGCGGCCCCGTCCGCCGACAGCGGCGAACCGGCGACGACCGCCGGGGCGGCCACCGGATCGTCGGCGTACTCGGCGACCAGGTCGGCCGACGAACTGGTACCGGTCAGCCGCAGCCCGCCGGCCCCGGACCGTACGGTCAGTCGCAGCCCGGTGGGCGGTTCGGCCGGGGCGCGCCAGGCTCCGTCGCTGGTCAGTCCGGCGTCGAGCGGCCGGCCACCGTCGCGCAGCGCGGCCACCGTCAGGTCCACCGTGGACTCGGTCGAGTCGGTCGGATAGCGCCGCACCGACAGCCCGAGCAGCCGGCAGCCGTCCGCACAGCCGTCGATCCGCCCCTGGTAGGTGTGCCGGCCGGGGCGCAGCGGGCCGAGGGTGACCACCTGCGGCTCGGTGCCGCGGGCGACCAGCAGCACGAGCCTCATCGGCTCGGTCTGGGTGAGCTGACCGACCTCGACGTCGGCCTCGACCACCGGGCCACGTACCGGGATCGGGGCGGAACCGTCCGTCCCGGCCGGGGCCAGCAGTTCGCCGACCGCGGCCGTCTGGGCGGCGTCGCGGCCCGGCCAGCTCGCGACCGCGCCGAGCCGGGGCGCGTCGACGGTCGCGATGCGCAGGTTCTCGTCGGCGTACCGCTGGCTGCTCCACGCCACCGCCATCGCCCGCCGCCCGTCGGGGTCGGCGGCGCGTACGGCGGCCAGCAGGGCGGCCGGATCGGCGGCGGTGACGGTGTGCACGACCGGCGCACCGACCTCGACGCGGGCGGCGATCATCCGGTTGATCGCACCGACGTCCCAGATGGTGACCGAGAAGGAGAGCAGGGCGACGGCGACGGTCATCAGCACCACGACCCGCGCCGTCGCTGGCCGGCGGCCGAGCTGGGCGGTGGCCAGCAGCAGTGACACGTCGCCGCGCTGGGCCGCCGTACGTCCGCGCAGCCGGGCCCAGCCGGTGAGCAGGCGGGCGGCGATCAGCCCGGCGACCACCGCCAGCAGCGGCGGCGCGAGATAGGCCAGCGGCGAGGTGCGGTCACCGGCGGCGAGGACCTGGAGGAGCCCGACGAGCGCGAGGGCACCGACCGCGCTCTCCACGACGACCGCCCGCCACGGCGCCCGTGGCGGGATCCGGCGCAGCAGTGACAGCACGCTGGCCCGCACCGTACGGCGGGTGGCGAGGGCCGCGGCGACACCCGCCCCGGCGAAGGCGGCCGCCGCCGCCAGCAGCACCGGTGCCCGGAGTTCGACGTGTCCGCCGTCGGCGAGGAAGGCCCGTGCGCCAACCTCGGTGAGGCCGAGGCCCAGGGCGATACCGAACGGGGTGGCCAACGCGATGAGCAGCATCGGTTCGGCGACGGCGAAGAACGCGACCTGTCCCAGGCGCAGTCCACGCAGCTTGCCCAGCGCGATCTCCGGTCCGCGCTCCTCGGTCAGCGCGGCGACCACCAGGAAGAGCACGAACCAGCAGAGCAGCACCAGCGGTACGGCGATCAGCGGCACGCTTCGTACGAGCACGGCCTGGTGTTCGGCGGCCTCGTCGAGCGACGCCGGCAGCCCCGACGAGACGGCACCGGCGGTCACGTCGCGGCTCAGCTTGTCGAGGTCGGCCCGGACCACCGGCACCTGGTCCAGCCGCAGCCCGGCGGCGTCGCGCAGGTGGTATTCGACCGCGAACCGCGGTTCCGGCGTGCCGGGGACGGCGAGCAGGTCGGACTCGACACCGACGAAGATCGTGTCGGCGGTGTAGTTGTCATTTTCATCGAGTCGACCACCGTCGAGATATAGCGTGCTGCCCCAGTACGCGGCCTGCTCGTCGGCGAGCTGATAGAGGCCGGTGATGGTGAACGGGACCGTCGGCCGCGCGCCGGTGTCGCGGAAGCCGGGCAACCCGGGCGGCAGGATGTCGATCCGCTGGCCGACCTGCCAGCCGGTGTCGGCCACCGACCGGGCGCTCACCAGCACCTCGCCCCGCTGTCGCGGGCAGCTGCCGGCGGTCAGCACAAGATGGTCGCAGACGCCGGCGCGGAAGACCACATCCGCGGTCGTCCGGTGGCGGGCCGGGGCGACCAGGGACTCCCCCTGCCACCACACCGTCCCGATCGGCGGGTCGAGAAACTCGGCGACGGTGGTGCCGGGCAGCGCCGCGTCCATCGACGCCCGGACGGTCGCCAGGTCGGGGGCGGTCGGCCCGAGCCGTCCGCCGACGGTGACACCGACGGTGGCCGGGCGGGTGGCGGTGACGGTGTCGGTGAGCACCGACTGCTGCGCCGCCCGGATGTAGGCGGGGATGACGACCGCGGCCGCGGTGGCGATCGTGGCGAGCAGTACGACGATCAGTGAGCGGGCCCGGCGGTGCCGGATTCCTCGTAACGTGACGAACAGGTTGTGCACGCCGCGGGCTCCATAAGTGAAGATACTTCGGATCTTTGCGGCGCACCCTAACCCGGCGACGCAAGCGCCGTCAGTCCCGTTCGAGTCCGATCAGGAGTTCGTCGGCGGCAGCGTACGGGTCGACGGCACCGTCGGCCACCCGGGCCGCGAGCGCACCGAGGGTCGTACCCGAACGAAGTGACCCGATCCGGGCGCGCAGGGTGCCGAGCGCGATCGCCTCGACCTCGGCGGCGGCCCGGGCCTCCCGGCGGCGGCGCAGTTCGCCGTGCTCGACCAGCCAGTTCCGGTGCTTCTCCAGGGCGGCGACGATGTCGTCGATCCCCTCGGCCCGCGGAGCCACCGCGCGGACCACCTGGGGCCGCCACTCGCCGGGTCCGCGCTCACCGAGCGCGATCATGCCCTGGATGTCGCGGTGGGTGGCGTCGGCGCCGTCCCGGTCGGCCTTGTTGACCACGAAGACGTCGGCTATCTCCAGGATGCCGGCCTTGACCGCCTGGATCGCGTCGCCCATGCCCGGGGCGAGCAGCACCAGGGTCGTGTCGGCCAGCGAGGCCACCTCGACCTCCGCCTGCCCGACACCGACCGTCTCGACCAGGACCACGTCGCAGCCGGCCCCCTCGAGCACCCGCACCGCCTGCGGGGTGGTCGCCGCGAGCCCGCCGAGATGACCCCGGCTGGACATCGACCGGATGTAGACGCCGGGGTCGGTGGCGTGGTCCTGCATGCGTACCCGGTCACCGAGGATGGCGCCGCCGGTGAACGGGCTGGACGGATCGACGGCGAGCACCCCGACCCGGTGCCCCTGCGCGCGCAGCGCCCGGACCAGCTCGTTGGTGGTGGTCGACTTACCGACGCCGGGCGAGCCGGTGAGGCCGATCACCTGGGCCTGACCGGTGTGCGGGGCGAGCGCCGCCGCGATCCGCGGCAGCAGCGGGTCGCCCGACTCGACCAGGGTGATCAGACGGGCCACCGCCCGGGCATCGCCCTCGCGGGCCCGGGCGACCAGCAACGGCACGTCCCGGCTACGACGTACGGTGGGTCGGCTTCCCTCGCTCCGTTCGGTCATGCCTTCGGGACGCGGATGATCAGGGCGTCGCCCTGGCCGCCGCCGCCGCACAGGGCCGCCGCGCCGGTGCCGCCGCCGCGCCGCCGGAGTTCCATGGCGAGGGTCAGCACCAGCCGCGCCCCGGACATGCCGATCGGGTGGCCGAGCGCGATCGCGCCGCCGTTCACGTTGACGATGTCGGGGCTGACCCCGAGGTCGCGCGTCGACTGGATGCCGACCTGCGCGAACGCCTCGTTGATCTCGATCAGGTCGAGGTCCTCGACGCCGAGGCCGGCCTTGCTGAGCGCCTGCTTGATGGCGTTCGACGGCTGGGAGTGCAGCGAGTTGTCCGGGCCGGCGACGTTGCCGTGCGCGCCGATCTCGGCGAGCCAGGGCAGGCCGAGCTGCTGGGCCCGGGTCCGGCTCATCACGACCACGGCGGCGGCGCCGTCGGAGATCGGCGAGGAGCTGCCGGCGGTGATGGTGCCGTCCTTGGTGAACGCGGGACGCAGCCGGGCCAGCGACTCGACGGTGGTGTCGGGGCGGATGCCCTCGTCCTCGGTGACCTGCACCGGGTCGCCCTTGCGCTGCGGCACCTCGACCGGCGTGATCTCCTCGGCGAAGTGGCCGTTCTTCTGCGCGGCGGCCGCCCGCTGGTGGCTGGTGGCGGCAAAGGCGTCCTGCTCGACGCGGCTGATGCCGTGACGGTCGCCGTGCCGCTCGGTGGACTCACCCATCGCACAGCAGTCCCACGCGTCGGTCAGCCCGTCGAGCGCCATGTGGTCCTTGATCACCACGTCGCCGTACTTGTAGCCCTGCCGCTGCCCCATGAGCAGGTGCGGGGCGTTGGTCATCGACTCCATGCCGCCGGCGACCACGATGTCGAACTCGCCGGCCCGGACCAGCTGGTCGGCCAGGGCGATCGCGTCGAGCCCGGACAGACAGACCTTGTTGATGCTCAGGGCCGGCACGGACAGCGGGATGCCCGCCTCGACGGCCGCCTGGCGGGCCGGGATCTGGCCGGCGCCGGCCTGGAGGACCTGTCCCATGATGACGTATTCGACCTGGTCGGGGGCGACGCCGGAGCGTTCCAGCGCGGCCTTGATGGCGACCCCGCCGAGCTTGGTGGCCGGGAAGTCCCGAAGGTTGCCGAGCAGCCGCCCCATCGGGGTACGTGCACCACTCACGATCACCGAAGCCATGCCCATCGCCTCCAGAGGGGAACCCGCGCGCGAACCTTAACGATAGTTCGGCCAGACTAGCGCCATGGCTGACCACTCCCCCGCCGAGCCCGCTGCGGACTTTGTCACAGGCATCGGACTGCTACGTATCGATCATGTCGGGGTCGCCGTCGCCGATCTCGACGCGGCCATCGAGTTCTACGAGCGTGTCTTCGGGATGCGCTGCGCGCACCGCGAGGTCAACGAGGAACAGGGGGTGAGCGAGGCGATGATGGCCGTCGGCCCGTCGCCCGAGGGCGGCTTCGTGCAACTCCTCGCGCCCCTGTCGGGGTCGTCGACGATCGCGAAGTTCCTCGACCGCAACGGGCCGGGCGTGCAGCAGGTGGCCTACACGGTCAGCGACGTGGAGGCCGCCGGCGCGGCCCTGCGCGAGCGCGGCCTACGCCTGCTCTACGACGCCCCACGCCGCGGTACGGCGGGATCGCGGATCAACTTCGTGCACCCGAAGGACGCCGGCGGCGTGCTGATCGAACTCGTCGAGCCGCCAACCACCCCCTGACACCCGCGATCTTGCAGTTATCTCCCCCTTTTGTCGAGTTTGTCGGGCGACAAGTGCAAGATCGCGGGGCGGTGGGGCGGGACGAGGCGCGGGGCGGGGGTCAGGCGGGGACGGTGTCGTAGGAGCTGATCAGCTCCGGTGGGAGCTGGGTCAGGTCGGTCGCCCGCAGGAAGTCGCCGAGGGTCGTACCGGTGCACCCGGAGTCGACGTTGGCCGCACCCGCCCGTTCCTCGACGTCACGCCGGTTGACGGCGCGGAAGTCGATCGAGAACCGGGTCTTGCCCGACGTGTTGGGCACCGTGGTGTGCAACTGGGCGCCGGAGAAGATCAGGATGCCGCCGGGCGGGGTGATGACGCGGATGTCCGGCTCGCGCTGGATCTCCTCCTCGGCCTCCGGCTGCTTGCGGGTCTCCGTGTCGATCTGCTGCGCCGCCGCGGTGCGCCCGTGGGCCACCCACTCGCCGTAGTTGTAGTCCCGCGAGGAGTTGCGCACCCCGTTGGCGAAGTACGGCGGGTGGAAGGCCATCACGTTGGCCTCCTCGACGTCGTACACCGGCATCCAGAAGTTGATCTGCGACATCGGGGCGGAGAACCAGGTGTCACGGTGCGACTCGAACTGCAGCGTCAGCCCGGCGTTGAGGTATTCGCTGGTCATCGAGCGCAGGCGGGGCACGTCGAAGTAGGTCTGGGCCAGGTCGGCGCCGAGGTCGGCGAGCATCCCGGCCACCAGCTCCTTGCTGCGCGGGTGGTTGATGAAGGCCGGCTTGAGGCCGGCGAGCACGTCGACGTACTCGCGGCCGGCCAGGTGGTGCTGGGCCTCCGGCGGGAAGTGCGGGGCGAACGCCTTCTCGGCCATCTCCCGGGCGAACGCGACGAGTTCCAGCGAGTGCCGCGTCGGCGAGTAGACGAACAGGTCACCGCCGAACAGCTTCCGGCGGCGATCGTCGTCGGACATCGGGGAGTCGAAGTACACCACCGTCATCGGGGCCTCCTGCGTTCAGGTGTAAACGGTGGCCACGGTATGCCGCCGGCCGGCCTCCCGGAAGGGCACTTCGGCCCCTGACCACGGAGCCTGTCGCCAATCCGACTGGGCGCGCCTCGGCGGGCACCGCACCGCTGGCCTAGAGTCGGCCTCTACCGCCGGCACCAGGGAGGATCGCGATCGCCGCCCCGCTTCCGTTCCGCTTCACCGCTTCGATGCCCGGCCTGAACCGGCCGGTGTCCCGGTGGCGTGACGAGATCCGCCGGATCGAGGACCTGGGTTTCAGCTCGGTGTCCGTCTCCGACCACTTCACCGGCGGCTGGGCGATGGATCCGCTGGTCGCGATGACCGTCGCCGCCGAGGCCACCACCCACCTGCGGGTGCTGGGCATGGTCTTCTGCAACGACTTCCGGCACCCGGTGCTGCTACACAAGTCGATGGCCAACCTCGACGTCTTCTCCGGCGGCCGGGTCGAGATCGGGCTCGGCGCCGGCTGGATGCGCGCCGACCACGACGCCGCCGGCCTGCCGTTCGACCCGCCCGGCGTACGCGTCGACCGGCTCACCGAGGCGATCGAGGTGATCACCGGCCTGTTCGGCGCGGACCCGGTCGACTTCGCCGGCAAGCACTACCGGATCACCGGCCTCGACGGGCTGCCGAAGCCGGTCCAGCGGCCCCGTCCCCCGCTGCTGGTCGGCGGCGGCAGCCGGCGGGTACTCGAACTCGCCGGGCGCACCGCCGACATCATCGGGATCAACCCCCGGCTGGCCCCCGACGTCGACCCGCTGTCGGCGGTCGCCGAGATGAGCCCGGAGCGGATGGACCGCAAGGTGGACTGGGCCCGGGCGGCGGCCGTCGCGGCCGGCCGCGACCCGGCCGGCCTGGAGTTCCAGTTGCGGATGTTCGACGTACGGGTCACCCACCGCGGGCAGGAGCACCGTTCGACGTCCAGCCACGCCGCCCTGGCCCCGCCGGAGGCGCTGGCCGCGTCGCCCTCGGTGCTGCACGGCAGTGTCGACGAGTGCGTCGACCGGCTGCTGGCGATCCGGGAGCGGTACGGCATCAACTATCTGCACCTGGGCGGCAATCTCGACGCGGCGGCGCCGATCGTCGCGCGGCTGGCCGGGCGCTGACCGGCACCGTCCGGTCGGGCGGCGCATTGTCGGCGACCACTGGCGCCGGCCGGTGCCGGGCCGGGCGCCGCCGTACGACGGCGGCCTCGATCGATCACCCGATCGGGTAGCCGTCCGGCCGGTTCACGGGCGATCGCGTACGGCGCGCGCCACCACCACCGCGGCGACCGCTGACCGGCGACCGGCGGGCGGGCCGATGACCTCGCACAGTAACCAACAGTAACGATCTCGGCACGAGCCGACGGGGCCGGGGCGTCGCCTTCCGCCCCCCGCCACCGGTCCCCCCGAAGTCCTTTCCGGACAGACCGGAAGACCGTCCACACCGTCCAACCGGCGGATCCGGCGAGCCGAACAACGGCGCGCCGGAACATTCAGGCAATGACGTTCCCCACTCCGTTGAGATCAACACGCATGGTCACTGTACGTTGTCGACGTTCGTACGATTATCAATCGAGCCCGGGATTTTCCGATTCACTTCCGGCGGGTCGACAACATGATGGGGAAGGCGCTGGCCAACGCACTGATCAGGGCGAAAGCGCGACACGCCGGGCCTACCTCGGCATTGGCGCCTTTGGCATAAGTTGACCAAGCAAGGGTCGCGGCGACATGGCCGGGTCAGCTCTTGCGAAGCCCCCCGGGGCGTCTGCCAGTATGTCCCAATGCCCCAGCAGCAGCCATCCTCCCTTGCGTTCTTCGAGAACGCGACCTCGCAGCACGACTTCACCGTCGTCCTGCGTGGATACGACCGTGGGCAGGTCGACGACTTCGTCGGCCGCCTAAGCGCCGCGCTCACCCAGGCTCAGCAGGCTCAGGGCGAGGCCGAGCAGCGGATGAACGACGCGCAGCGTCGGCTCCGCCAGGCCGAGCAACGGCTCAACTCGGTCGAGCAGAAGCTCACCGACACCAACAAGCAACTCGAAGAGAACAACCGTCCGACCCTGTCCGGTCTCGGCACCCGGGTCGAGCAGATCCTGCGGTTGGCCGAAGAACAGGCCAACGACCACCGCGGCGAGGCCAAGCGCGAGTCGGAGGGGATCCTCTCGGCCGCCCGCCTCGAGGCCCGCGAGATCACCGACAAGGCCCGCGCCGAGGCCGCCGCGATGAAGGCCACCGCCGAACGCGAGGCGGGCAGCGTGCGTACCGCCGCCGAGCGGGAAGCCGCCGAGGTGCGGGTGCAGGCCCGCCGGGAAGCCGACACCCTGCGCGCCGACGCCGACCGGGAGACCAAGCAGCTCCGTACGGTGACCGCCCACGAGGTCGCCGAGCTGAAGTCGACGGTCGAGCGCGAGGTCGCCACCCTGCGGGCCACCGCGGAGCGGGAGATCACCCAGCAGCGCGCCAAGGCGGCCCGCGAGGCCGAGGAGAAGCGCGCCGAGGCGACCAAGCTGCTCACCGACGCCCGCGACAAGCGGGACAAGGACCTGCAGGCCCTGGAGCTGCAACTCGCCGAGCGGCGGGAGAAGGCCGAGCGCGAGGAGTCGGAGCGGCACGCCGCCCAGGTCGCGCAGACCCAGAAGATGGTGGCCGAGGCCGAGGAGCGGGCCCGCGCGGCCCAGGACCGGGCCAAGGAGATCGAGCAGCGGGCGGAGGCCCGCCGGATCGAGTCCGAGCGCACCGCCGCCGAGACCGTCGAGAAGGCGAAGGCCCTGGCCGACAAGACCCTCAGCGAGGCGCGGGCGGAGTCGACCCGCCTGCTCAACGAGGCGCGCACCGAGGCCGAGCTGACCACCCAGGCGGCCCGCCGCGAGGTCGAGGACCTCACCCGGCAGAAGGACGCGGTGACCGCACAGCTCGGTCAGATGCTCTCCGGCCTGGCCGGCATCGTGCCGACCGTGCAGCCGCCGGGCGACGCCAAGGCGGCCGACGCCAAAGCGGACAAGGAAGACGCGACCGACCGCGTGGCGGCCAAAACGACCGGCTGATCACCGTGTGGCACCCCTCCGAGCAGGCCAACCGCCCGGGCGGGCGCCAGGCGCCAAGGGGCATGGCTGAGCGTTGACGGGCCGCGCCGGGGATTCTCCGGCGCGGCCCGTCATTGCGCAAGCCGTTGGAAATACATCACATTCGGCCATTTCAGAAGGAGTTACCTGTGCCACCTCGGGACGGTGTGTATCGCCGCACGGCTGAAGCTCGCGTGTGAGGATGGGTGCATGGCGCACGGCGGAGAACTGTTCAACCTTGGCGGAGATGTGACTACGGAGCCGAGCTTCGAATCGGCCCTGCGGGGCTACGACAAACGGCAGGTCGATCGATACGTAGTCCGCGCGGAGAACGAGATCACCACCCTCGCCGCCGAACGTGAACAGGCGTATACACAGATCCACACCCTGGCCGGGCAGGTCGAACAGCTGCAACGTGACCTGGCCACGGTCCGTAATCAGGTCGGTGTGGTCGACAAGGTGTCGTTCCGGCACCTCGGCCCGCTCGTCGAGCAGATCATGACCCTCGCCGAGCAGCAGGCCGAGCAGATCCAGGTCGACGCCGCCCAGGAGATCGAGGGGCGCCGGGCCGAGGCCGAACAGGTGCTCAGCGACGCTCGCACCCAGGCGGCCGACGCGATCCGCGACTTCGAACTCGCCCTCGCCGCCCGGCGGGAGGAGGAGGAGCGGACCGACGAGACCCGCCGCCTTGAGATCGAGGCGTCGATCGCCGGCGCCCGCGAGGAGGCGGTACGGCTCACCAGCGCCAACGAGGAGACCCGCGCCAAGACCGAGCGCGAGGCCCGCGAGGCGGCCGAGGAAACCGCGCGCTACGTCGCTCACCAGCGCGGTGAGATCGACTCGTACGTGGCGCAGCAGCGGGCCGAACTCGAGGGGCACGTCGAGCGCACCCGGGCCGAGACCCACCAGTACGTCGAGCGCACCCGCGCCGAGACCGACGCGTACGTCCAGCAGGTCCGCACCCAGACCCAGCAGGAGCTGGGCATCTGGCGGGCCAGCGTGGAGCAGGAGATCGCCCAGCGGCAGGCCGTCGGCGACCAGGAGCTGGCCGCCCGGCGGGCCACCGCCGAGCAGGAACTCACGCAGTGGCGGACGGCCACCGAGCAGGAGATCGCGGCGATGCGGGCCGACGCCGAACGGCACGTCGCGCAGATGCACCGGCAGGCCGACGAGCACGTGGCCAGCGCGCGGCGACAGGCGGAGGAATACGCCACCGCCGTCCGCCGGGAGGCCGACGAGCAGGCCGCCCTCGTCCGTCGCCAGTCCGAGGAGCACGCCGCGACCGCGCAGCAGCACCTGGCCACGACGCAGCAACTGCTCGCCACGACCCAGCACGAGGCGGCCGTCGCCCGGCAGCACCTCGCCGACGTGTCGATGGAGGTGGCGCAGGCCCAGCAGGCGCTCGCCGACATGCGCTCCGCGACGGTGAAGACCCGCCAGGAGTCCGACCAGATGCAGCGCCGGCTGGCCGAGGTGCAGCAGCAGTTGACGGTCGAGCAGGAGCGCCTGCTCGACGCGCAGCGCTCGGCGAGCAAGGCCGAACGCGGCACCGTCGAGGCACAGGCCGAACTCGACCTGGCCCAGGCCCCGAGCGACGGTTCCGCCATCTCGGACCAGACCGTCCTGCTCAAGACGCTGGCGGCCGCCGACGGCACCGAGGCGAACGCCAACGGTGCCCGGCCCGACGGGGCGAAGAGCGACGGGGCGAAGAGCGCCGCCGGGGGCCGGGCCGACACCGCTCCGGCCGACGAGGTGACCGACGCCGAGGCGACCCAGGTCATCACGACCGCGAAGAGCCGGGCCAAGACCGACGACACGGCCACCGACCGGGCGATCGCGCAGACCGCGGCCGCGGACAACGCGGCGGCGGACCGTGCCGAGGCCGAGAAGGCGACGGGCGACCGGGCGAAGAGCAACGGGACGCCCAACGGCAGCCGGCCCACGGCCGAACCGACCGCCAACGGCGCGGGGACCCCGGCCGGCGAGGTCGAGGGGGCGGACGACACCGCCCCGCCGGCCACGGAGTCCGACGCCGAGGACACCCAGGTCATCACGGCCACCGTCGCGAGCGGCGGCGACCAGGCCAAGCCGGCGCCGAAGACGACCGGGAGCACCGACGGCAGGTCGCGGAAGGTGGCGGCCGACAAGTAGCGCCTTGCTGGCCCAGGCCGGCCCGGCCGGTTAGTCTGCGGACCGGGGTGCCCGAAGTGTCCGACCAGCGGGTCGGCCGGGGCGCCCCGGTTCGGGCTTTCGGCATCCTGCCGGGGCGAGACGTCGGGAGGTCCCGGTGCCGGACGACAACCCGGGGCAGACGCCGCCGTCCACCCCCGGCGAACCCGCCGGTCCGGCCGCCGACAACGCCCGGCCCGCCGACAGCGCCCGGCGCGACAACACCCGGCCCGGCGACGCCGCCCGGTCCGCCGAGGCCGGCCAATCCGCCGACGCCGCCCGATCCGCCGAGGCCCGGGTCGCGGATGCCCTGGCGGGCGGGATCGAGAGCCGGTTCGGCAAGCCCGGCCCGCCGCTGCGCCGCAACGCGTTCCTCATCGGGCTCACCGGTGGCCTCGGCCTCATGGTGGCGTACGCGGCGTTCCTCGCCCTGCGCAACGCGGCGTCCATGCTGGTCCTGGTCTTCATCGCGCTGTTCCTGGCCATCGGCCTCAACCCCGCGGTCGTACGGCTGCGCAGGTGGGGACTGCCGCACGGGCTCGCGGTGACCGTGGTCGGACTGACCGTCGTACTGCTGCTCTGCGGCGGGGTCTTCGCCCTCGTGCCGCCGGTCGTCACCCAGTCCAGCCAGTTCATCGAGCAGCTGCCGTCCTACGTGGAGCAGTTGCGGCGCAACGACACCGTCAACGAACTCGTCGAACGCTACGACGTGATCGAGAAGGTCCAGGCCGCCGCGAACGCCGACACCATCGGCCGGGCCCTCGGCGGCGTCTTCGGCGGCGCCCGGTTCATCTTCGGCACCGCGTTCAACGTGCTGACCGTGCTGGTGCTGACCATCTACTTCATGGCCACCTTCGAGCGGCTGAAGCGGTTGGCGTACGCGCTGGTGCCGGCCTCCCGGCGGGAGCGGGTGGAACTCATCGGCGACGAGATCCTGACCAAGGTCGGGGCCTACCTGGTGGGTGCCCTGTCGATCGCGGTTCTCGCCGGCGTCAGCACGTACGTCTTCGCCGTCATCGTCGGGCTGGCGTACCCGTTCGCGCTGGCCGTCGTGGTCGCGGTCTGCGACCTGATCCCGCAGATCGGCGCCACCCTCGGCGCGGTCATCGTCAGCCTGGTCGGCTTCGCCATGTCGCTGCCGGTCGGCATCGCCTGCGTCGTCTTCTTCGTCGTCTACCAGCAGATCGAGAACTACCTCATCTATCCGAAGGTGATGCGCCGGTCGGTGAAGGTCAGTGACGTGGCCGCCATCGTCGCCGCCCTGCTCGGTGTCGCCCTCGTCGGCGTCATCGGTGCGCTGATCGCGATTCCGACGGTCGCCGCGGTGCAACTCGTCCTGCGCGAAGTCGTCCTGCCCCGGCAGGAGTCCCGCTGATTTTGGCCCATAGTTCAACCGCCGCGGGGTTGTGAGCCGTCGTCGCGGACTTGTATGGTTCAGCGGGTTTGGGCAGCACAGCGTCCGTCGGCAGGCCCGGCGGCAGACCCGCCCGACCGCTCGACTGGTCGGCGCCGGGCGACCCGGTGCCACGGCAGCCCGGCGGAGCCCCGGCCCGCTCACCGAGCCACACGTCGAGCGGCGCCGATCGCGACCTCAGGGAGAATCGTGACCCACACCGCCGCGATGCCCGTCGAGGTCAGGCAGCCGGCCCCGAGCCGGCGGCCACGCCGCCACCGGGCCAAACGGCCGCCGTTGCTCGTCGTCATCGGACTGTGCGTGACCGTCGTGGCCGCGGCCGGCTACACGGCCTGGACCTTCCTCGCTCCCGAAGACCGCGGCGCACCGCTCGTCATCACCGAGCCGGGCGAGCTGGTCGCCGACCAGACCATCGAACGGCCGATCGAGGTCGCCGCCGACAACGTCACCATCCGCGCCGTCGTGCTGAACGCGGGTGGTTCGGCCGCCCTGCGAATCCGCGACGGCGTGCGGGGCACCGTGATCGAGGACACCGAGATCCGGTGCACCACCCGGGACACCGACGGCATCGTCCCCGGTGGCTACACGGCACTGCGGGTCAGCACCTACGGCTGCCGGGAGCCGTACGCCCAGACGCCGGAGGCACCCGCGGTCATCGCCGACTCCCGGCACGACGGCCAGCCGTACGGGGCCGAGGCCGCACCGCCCACCGCCGGCCCGACCCCGAGCGGCCCAGGCGGCGCGGGATTCCTCGGCGCCGCCCCGAGCGCCTCCCCTTCCCCGTCGGCCAGCCGGTCCGCCGGCTCCGGCGCGGTCACACTGCCGTCGTCGTGGCCGAACGAGCGCAACACCGGCGTGCCCGCCGGCACCCGGCTCACCAACTCCGGCTCCCTGGAACTGAAGAAGGACGGGCAGGTCGTCTCCGGCCTGAACATCAACGGTTGCGTCGACGTACGCGCCAAGAACGTCACCATCCGCAAGTCCAAAATCAACTGCAACCGCAGCACGTACTCGATCCGCACCTACGACACGACCGTCAACCTCGTCGTCGAGGACGTCGAGATCAACGGCGGCGGCCAGAACTCGGCCGCGGTCTGCTGCGGCAACTACACCCTGCGCCGGGTCAACATCCACAACGTGATCGACGGCCCCCGGCTCGGCTCCCGGGTGACCATCGTCGACTCCTGGATCCACGACCTGGCCCGGGCCAGCGGCTCGCACAACGACGCGTTGCAGACCACCGGCGCCAGCAACATCGTCGTCCGGCACAACCGCCTGGACACCTACCGGGCGAGCACCGGCGACCCGTTCAACGCCTGCCTGATGGTCGGCTCGACGACAGGGCCGCAGGTCAGCAACCTGACCTTCGAGGACAACTACTGCAACGGCGGCAACTACTCGATCAACATCCGCGACGACACGAACGCGTCCAACGTGGTGTTCCGCCGCAACGTCTTCGGCCGCGACTTCCGCTACGGCGTGGTCGCCCGGCACAACCACCCGGGCGTCACCTGGGAGTCCAGCAACGTCTACCTGGACAACAAGCAGCCGGTCGTCACCGACTGACCACGCCCGCCCGGTGACCGGCGCCCGGGCCGGTGGTTCGGGCCGGCGCCCGGGCCTCGGTTCGAACCGACGCCCGAACCGACGCCTGGGCCGACGCCCGGGTCTGCGGTTCGGGCCGACGGTGCGGGCCGACGGTGCGGCCACGATCGGCGGCCGGCTCGTACTCAGGGGCCGGCCGTGGTCGGGACGTGACGGTCAAGGTCCGACCCGGCGGGACGGCCGGTGATACCCGGCGCGCTCGGTCCCTCGTTCGCGCCGCCACTCGTCGGGACCCGGCGGGCACATCACTGTTCGGCTCCACAGCGAATTCGGCGTAGCCACAGCGAATTCGCTGTGGCCAGTGGAAGCAGTACCCCGACGCCGCCGAGCCCGCTGGTCAGCCGCGCCCCGGTCAGGTCCGAGCCGTCGCTCCCCGCGGGCCCGCCGCCGTCGACCTTGGACAAATCACACGACATTCCAGACAGAAGACCCACGACTAGCCCTTGATCGGCCCAGCCGGGGAACCCCGCGCAACCCCACGGCCCGCGGCCCCACGGCCCGCGACCACGGCCACTGCCACGGCCCGCCGGCCACGGGCGGGCGGGCCCTGCGGACGGGGCTGTGGGTGCGGGTGCGGGGCGGTCAGTCCATCGGGGTGAGGGTGGCGCGGGTGCGCAACTGCTTGCGGCGGACGCGGCGCAGCGTGCCGACCGTCGACTGCAACTTTTCCTTCGTCGACAGGTTGTGGCGCCACATGGTCGCCATCGGCAGGTGCTTCAGGCGTGGGGTCATCAGACCCGCCGCCCGCAACGTCACCAGGCGGCCCCAGACGGCTCCCCGGGCCCGCAGCAGGTTCGGCTGCGAGGCGGGCAGGATGCGCGGCTCGACCGGCTCCAGGACGAGGGCGCCGGCGGCGATGGCGGCCTCGACGAGGCGTACGCCCCGCTCGGTGCGGGCCAGGACCAGTGAGCGGCCCGGGTCGCCGTCGGTCGGGCGGTACCAGGGGTCACCGACGGCGACGTCGGCGAACTCGCCGGTGTGGTCGGCGCACAGGTAGCAGCGCCACTGCCGGTGCTTCTGCAGGATGTCGCCCCACGACTGCTCGTAGGTGAGCTTGCGCTCCTGCCCCGGCGGGTCGTCGACCAGGCGGGTCCGGGCGTGCCCGGGCCATCCGTTGCCCCGGTAGTGCACCGACTCGATCTGCCCGGGGTCGTCCACGCCGAGCGCCTTGAGCATCTCCAGGGTGCCCTGCGTCGTCGGGGTGCCCGCGCAGAAGATCGCGATGGTCAGCCCGACCTTGGCGTCCAGGGCCGGCCGGACCTGCCGGGCCATCCGTACGGCGGCGACGTCGCAGGGCTTGCCGATGAAGACGCTCGGCGCGGGGGCCGACTCGATCAGGTCGAGCCGGTCGCAGGGGCTGGCCGGGGCGTACCGGGAGCCGGCGTTGGCGAGCAGGTCGTCGCGGCCCAGCGAGTATTTGGTCTCGTTGAGGTAGGGCACGTCCTTGCGGGCGCCGATGTGCAGCGCGCCGGCCATGCCCTGCCGCTCGATGCAGAAGGCGGCCAGTGCGGTCGCCACTCCCCCGCTGGAGCCGGCGAACCTGATCTGCGGGTCGGCGGCGTACCCCTCCCAGATGGCCCGGACCGGCCCCCATGCCGCGCGCAGTTCGGCGATCTCGCCGGGCGCGGCCCGCTCGGTGTCGTGCTCCAGCCGTACGCCGGGGCAGCAGGCGACCGCGGCGGCGGCACCGGCGCCGTTGCGGGCGACCGGGGTGATCGGCAGCGGGCGACGGCCGTACTCGAGCACGTCGACCATGCGTACCTCGTCGGGCGCGAGGTAGGCGCAGACACCGCAGCCGGTGCAGAGCTTGTGGTCGGCGACGTCGTGGACGGTCTGCGGCTGGGGCATCAACGGGCTCCGGCGGTGCTGCGGTTGGCGTGTTCGGTGCGGGCCAGGGCGACGATCTCGTCCATCTGCTCACCGGCGCGGCGGATCGCGACCGGGGTGCGTTCGGCGAGTTCGGCGGCTGTCTCGGCCCGGCTCGTCCAGGATCGCCACAGGGCGTCGAGCAGGTCGTCGTCGCCGAGTTCGCGGGCGTCGGCGACGTGGCGCTGCTGGCCGACGCTGGCGAAGACACCGCGGGCCTTGAGGCTGTAGGCGAGGATCGCCGCTGGTACGGCCGACGACAGCGCGGCGATGGTGGCGTGCATCCGCATGCCGCAGAACCAGGTGGTCTGCCGGATGACCCACTTCGCCTGGTGCGGGTCGAGGCCGGGCGGCGTGATCATCACCCGGTCGCCGTGCCGGGCGCTGAGGGCGGCGTGCAGGCGCTCGCTGGCGGCGGTGTCGTCGTCGGTGCCGCCGGGGGTCCGCACGTGCGGCACGATGACGATCCGGGCGTCCGACTCGTCGAGGAGGCGTTCGCAGAGGCGCTGGGCGACCAGTCCGCTGTCGGCGGCGAGGCCGAACTGGGCGGCGCCCTCGGCGCGCACCATCAGCCCGCTGACGTTGATGCCGACGACCGGCCCGGGTACGGCCGCGAACCAGGTCGCCAACTGCTCGTGGGCCGGCTCGTCGGGTTCGCGTGGTTCGAGGCCGAACGCCACGTCGACGCCCTCGCGGTGGCGGGCCGGGTCGAGGTCGGCGCCGAGCAGCTCGCCGAGCGCGGCGTAGCTCTCCGGGTCGCGGGCCCAGGCCATCGCCGCCCCGCGGACGAGGCTGACCGCCTCGGCACGGACCCGGGTCGACTTGAACGGCCCGTACGTCTGCGGCAGGAACACCAGCGGGCGGCGGCGCAGCAGGGTGAGCCGCTTGGGCCAGGAGACGGTGCGGAAGCGGTGCTCGCCGTAGATGTCGCTGAAGCTGTCGCCGCCGCTGACGTCGAGCACCACGTCCGCGGCGTCGATCTTGGCGATGCCGCTGTTGCCGAGCCCGCCGAGGGCGGCACTGACCCGCATGTTGAGGTAGGACTCGGGCCGGTGGTAACGGCGCGAGTGCCGGGCGCCGGCCAGGCCGATCGGCACCGGCCGCCCGCCGACGTACGCCCGCCCGGTCCGCTGCCCCCAGCCGTCGTCGAAGACGGTGACCTCCGCGGCCGGTTCCCGGGTCAGCAGCCCGCCCAGGGTGGCGGCGCGCAGCGCGCCGACGCCGAGGTTGAGATGTGATCCGGGTACGCCGAACAGGCAGGCCGACAGCGGGCTCCCACCGTCGATTCGCTCGCTCATCCCGCCGCCACGCTCCGCTCGCTCACAGCTCGATCACCGCTTTCTCGCACCGGAACGCCTCGGCGTACCGGGATCTGCATTCGATGCCGCGCAGTCGGGCCAGTCCGAGGAAGACCTCGTCGTCCCACCAGTCCCGGTCCTTCTGCGACGGGAAACTGGAGTGCAGCAGTTCAACCTTGCGGCGGGCCCGCTCTTCGCTGAGCGGCAGGTAAAAGTTACGCCGTCCGAGGTCGCCGTCCCACTTCGGGATCTCGTAGTGCAGCACCGGCGCGGCCCGGAACGACGTCGTCACGAGTTCGGCCAGCGTGCGGTGATCCTGGTGGGCGTCGTCGGTGCCGGGGGCGACGACGAGGTCGGTGGCGAACGTCCGCGCGGTCTCGTCGACGATCCGTTTCGCGTCGCCCCACCGGGCGGGTACCCGCCCGTCCGGCAGGTCGTGCAGCGCGAAGCTCAGCTCGGCACCGGCCAGGAACGCGGTGGCCGCCGCCCGCGCCTCGGCCTGGCGGTCGGGGCTGCCGGTGAGCAGTACGTAGTGCACCCGCAACCGCGGGTTGGCGGCGGCGAGGCCGAGCAGCAGCCCGCCGGCGCCGATCTCGATGTCGTCGGGGTGTGCGCCCAGCAGCACCACCCGGCGTATCCCGGTCAGGCGCAGGCCCGGCATCAACGGCTCAACGCGGGGGCGCCGGGCGACGAGAGCAGGGCGCTGGCGGCGCCGCCACCGTTGCGGTTGCCGTCCCAGAGCATCCAGGGGCAGCGGCCGGCGTGGTAGAGCTCCTCGAGTTCGGCCCGGTCCTTGAACGTGTCGGCGGCCCGCCAGAACCCGGTGAACCGCTGGGCGAGCAGCCGGCGCTCGGGCAGCAGCCGCTCGAACGCGTGCGGCACCATGTCCTCGCCCTCGCGCAGCGCGGAGAAGATCTCCGGGCGCAGGACGAAGTAGCCGCCGTTCTCCCACTGCATCAGCTCGCGGATCGGCCGTACCCGGGTGACCTGGTCGTCGTCGGTGATGTCGATGACGTGGTGGGTCGACTGCACCGGTACGGCGAGCAGGCTGGCGGTGGCCGTCGAGGCCCGGAACCGCTCGATCATCTCCGGTAGCGGCGCGTCGGTGAGGGTGTCGGCGTAGTTGGCGAGGAACATCGGCTCGTTCTCGACGTGCTTGCGGACCCGCATCAGCCGCTCGCCGATGGTGGAGTTGAGCCCGGTGTCGATGAAGGTGATGTTCCAGTCGGTGATGTCGGAGGAGAAGAGCCGTACGTCGCGACCGCCGCGGGCCAGCGTGAAGTCGTTGGAGAGGGTCTCGTCGTAGTGCAGGAAGTAGTCCTTGACGGCGGCGGCGCCGTAGCCGAGGCAGAGCACGAAGTCGGTGTGGCCGAAGTGCGCGTAGTAGCGCATGACGTGCCAGAGCAGCGGCCGGTCGCCGATCATCGCCATCGGCTTGGGCGCCGACGCGGCACCCTCCCGCATCCGCATGCCGAGGCCACCGCAGAACAGGACGACCTTCATCACACCACCTCGAGGGTGGGGATCGGGAAGACCAGCCGGCCGCCCCATTCCCGTACGTACGAGAGTTGCTGGGAGATCTCGGTGCGCAGGTTCCAGGGCAGCACGAGCACGTAGTCGGGCCGGTCCTGCGCGATGCGCTCCGGCGCGTGGATCGGGATGTGCGTGCCCGGCAGGAACAGGCCCTGCTTGTAGGTGCTCCGGTCGACGGTGTATTCGAGCAGGTCGGACCGGATGCCGCAGTGGTTGAGCAGGGTGTTGCCCTTGCCCGGGGCCCCGTAGCCGACCACCCGCTTGCCCTCGGCACGGGCGTTGAGCAGGAACTCGACGAGATCGCGCTTGATGTCGAAGACCGCCTCGGCAAAACCACGGTGCCCGTCGACGGTGTGCAGCCCGGCCTCGGCCTCGGCCTCCAGCACCGACTTGACGTTGCTGGACGGTTCACCGGCCGCCGCCGCGTGCCGGGCGTGCACCCGCAGCGACCCGCCGTGTGTCGACAGTTCCTCGACGTCGACGGCGACCAGGTCGGCGGTGGCCAGCGCCCGCTGCGCGGTGAGCAGCGAGAGGTACTGGTAGTGCTCGTGGTAGATGGTGTCGTACTGGCGGCGCTCGATGAGCCGCAGCAGGTGCGGGAACTCCAGGGTGATCAGCCCGTCCGGCTTGACCAGGGCGGCCAGCCCGGCGGTGAAGCCGACCAGGTCGGGCACGTGGGCGTAGACGTTGTTGCCGGCCACCAGGTCGGCGCGGCCGTACTCGGCGGCGAGCGCGGCGCCGGTCTCCGCCCCCAGGAAGTGCACCCGGGTCCGTACGCCCTTGGCGTTGGCGACCTCGGCGATGTTGGCGGCCGGCTCGACGCCGAGCACCGGTACGCCCCGGGCGACGAAGTGCTGGAGCAGGTAGCCGTCGTTGCTGGCGACCTCGGTCACCAGGCTGTCCGGGCCGAGGCCGAGCGTGTCGGCCATCGTGTCGGCGTAGCGCTTGGCGTGTGCCACCCACGAGTCGGAGAAGGACGAGAAGTAGGCGTAGTCGGAGAAGATGTCCTCCCCGGGCACGTATGCCGGGAGCTGGACGAGCAGGCAGCTCGGGCAGATCCGGACGTGCAGCGGGTAGAAGGTCTCCGCGGAGTCGAGCCGTTCGGCCGGCAGGTAGCTCTCGCAGAGGGGCGACATGCCCAGGTCGACGAAGGTCTCGGTCAGCGCCGTGGCGCACAGCCGACATTCGGCAACGGTCATTGAGCTTCCCCCACGCGTATGCGGATGTCGGTCGAGGCGTTCCGTGGTGTGGGCGCACCCGACGCTGCCGTCGGGTCCGGGCCCAGGGGCACCGCCGGCTCCCGGGCGCGGGACGCCGGCGCGCCGTCCCCGACGCGCGTCTGGCAAACGCTAGCCAGAGCGCCTCCCACCAGGGCACTTGAGTAAGAAGTCTGACACTCTTCGGCCCGGTCACCGCACCCCTCATAGACTCGGCCTCCCACACCCGAAGACACTGCGGGGGCTTTGCCATGCGCGTTCTCGTGACCGGTCACCACGGCTACATCGGCAGTGTGCTGACGCCGATGCTCACCGCCGCCGGCCACGAGGTCGCCGGTCTCGACATCGACCTGTTCGCCGACTGCCTGATCGGTCCCGCCCCGGCGGAGGTGCCGGCCGTACGGGTGGATCTGCGCGACGTCACGGCGGAACACCTGGCCGGTTTCGACGCGGTGCTGCACCTGGCGGCGCTGTGCAACGACCCGATCGGCAACCTCAACCCCGAGTTGACGTACGACATCAACCACCGGGCCACGGTGCGGCTGGCCGAAGCGGCGAAGGCCGCCGGGGTGACCCGCTTCCTGTTCTCCTCGTCGTGCAGCCTCTACGGCGCCGGCCTGGACGACCGGCCGCTGGACGAGAACGCCGGCTTCGCCCCGGTGACGCCGTACGGCGAGTCGAAGATCCTGTCCGAGCAGGGGCTGGCCGGCCTCGCCGACGACGACTTCTCCCCGGTGTCGCTGCGCAACGCGACCGCGTACGGCTTCTCGCCCCGGCTGCGCGGCGACCTGGTCGTCAACGACCTGGCCGCGCACGCGCTGCTGACCGGCGAGGTGCGGCTGCTCTCCGACGGGTCGGCGTGGCGGCCGCTGGTGCACATCGAGGACATCTCGACGGCGTTCCTGGCGCTGCTGGAGGCGCCCCGCGAGGTGGTGCACGGCAAGGCGTACAACATCGGGCAGACCAGTGAGAACTACCTGATCCGTGACGTCGCCGAGGTGGTGGCCGAGGTGGTGCCGGGCTCGACGGTGACGTTCGCCGGCGGGGCGTCGGCCGACGCCCGCAACTACCGGGTGAGTTGCGACCTGGTCGCCGCCGAGGTGCCCGGTTTCCAGCCGGGCTGGACGGTTCGCAAGGGTGTCGAGGAACTGGTCGAGGCCTACCGGCGGCACGGGCTGACGATCGAGGACTTCCGCGGTGAGCGGCACCAGCGGCTGCGCCGGATCCAGTCGTTGCAGGGTGCCGGTCGGCTCGACGGCGAACTGCGCTGGACCGCCGGCGGGGCGGCATGACCGGCCAGGCCTGTCACGCCTGCGGGGCCGCCGAACTGGTCCCGTTCGCCGACCTGGGGACGATCCCGGTCTTCTGCGGGGTGCACTGGGCCAGCCGCGACGAGGCGCTGGCGTCGCCGCTCGGCGAGATGCGGCTGGCCTACTGCCCGTCCTGCGCGTACGTGCGCAACGTGGCGTTCGACCCGGCCGCGCTGGTCTACGACACCACGATGGACACCAACCTGCACCACTCACCGGCGTTCCAGACGTTCTCCGCCGAGCTGGTCCGGCACCTCGCCGACCGCTACCCGCTCAAGGGCGCGACCGTGCTCGACGTCGGCTGCGGGCAGGGCGAGTTTCTGCGTGAGCTGTGCCACGTCTCCGGCGCCCGCGGGCACGGCTACGACGCGATGTTCGCCGGCCCGGTCGGCGAGGACCCGTCCGGCGCGGTGTTCCACTCGACCCACGCCCCGCTCGACGACTCGACCCCGGCGTTCGACTTCGTCACCTCGCGGCACTGGTTCGAGCACCTCGACGACCCGTACGGCTTCCTGGTCCGGCTCCGCGAACTCGCCGGCGGCCGGACCGTCCACGGCTACATCGAGGTTCCCGACGCCTGCTACGACCTGGCCACCGCCGGCTGGGAGGTGATCTACCCGCACGTGTCGTACTTCGACGCGTACGCGCTGCGGTCGATCGTCGAGCGGGCCGGCTGGCGGGTCGAGGCGACCGGGCCGCTGTTCTCCGGGATGTTCCGGTTCGTGGAGTTCTCCGTGAACGCCGACGGGCCGCCCCGGTCCGACGCGCCGCTGCCCGACACCGCCGACCGGGACCGGCAACTCACGTCCATCGCCGGCTTCGCCGACCGGCACCACGCCGAGCGCGACCACTGGCGCACCACCATCGACCGGCTGATCGCCGAGGGTGACCGGCCGGTGCTGTGGGGTGCCGGCTCCCGCGGCGTACAGTTCCTGCACCTTGCCGACCCCGACCACCGGCTCGCCGCCGTCGTCGACGTCAACCCGCGCAAGTGGGGGCGCTACCTGCCGGTCACCGGGCACGAGGTCACCGATCCGGCGACGCTCGCGGAACTGGGCACCGGGTCAGTGATCATTACGAATCCGGCATACCGTAAGGAGATCACCGCCACCTTGCGCCAGCTCGGCGTGACCGCCCAACTGCTGGTCGCCTGAGACCGGAGGAAGACGATGCCCGGCACCCCCCGCGTCACCATCGGTGTCCCCGTCTACAACGCCGAGCGTTACCTCATCGGCTGCCTCGACGCGCTGCTCGCCCAGGACTACCACGACTTCGAGGTCGTGATCAGTGACAACGCCTCGACCGACCGCACCTGGGAGATCTGCCAGCGCTACACCGCGATCGATCCGCGCATCCGGGCCTACCGCAACCCGCAGAACCTCGGCGGCCACGCCAACTTCGCCCGGGTCGCCGAACTGGCCCGCGGCGAACTGTTCAAGTGGGCGGCGTACGACGACGTGTGCCTGCCGGGCCACCTCGGCGCCTGCGTCGCCGCCCTCGACGCGGCCGGGCCGGAGACGGTGCTCGCCTATCCCCGGACGCTTCTTATCGACGAAGAAGGCGAAACAATCGGCCCGTACGCTGACCTCATGGACCTGCGCCACCACCGCCCCTGGCGGCGGGTCGCCGCGGTGGCGTCGCACATCAGCCTCTGCCACGCCCACTTCGGCGTCTTCCGGCTCGAAGCGTTGCGCCGCACCGGCATGATCCGCCCCTACCTGTCGTCGGACTACACGCTGATGGCCGAGGTGGCCGCCCTGGGTGAGATCCACGAGGTCGACCAGCCGCTGTTCATGCGCCGGGTGCACGGCGCCTCGACGCGGCAGGCCAAGGACAGCAACGCGACGGACGCCAGCGCCTGGTTCGCCCCCCAGGGCGGGCGCACCTCCGGCGCGCCCCGGATGCGGATGCTGGGCGAGACCCTGCGCGTGCTCGCCACCGCCGACTCGCCGCGTTCGACCCGGCTGGCCAACGCCAGCGCGTTCCTCACCGCCTGGTCGGTGCGCCGGGTCCGGGTACGGTTCGGACGGTGGCGCCGCCACCTGGTCCGGCACCCCGCTCCCGCGACAGCACGCGGCAGCGTCTGGTGACCAACGCGAGTCCGTCCGGCACCGTCGAGGCGGCGCCGGTCCAGTCCGGTCCACCGCCGAAGTCCAAGGTAGGGTCCGCGATCGGCTGGTCGTACGTCCTGACCGCCGGTCGGGTCGGCTCCTCGGTGGTCGTCACGTTCCTGCTGGCGATGCTGCTCGGCCCCGACGAGTTCGGCATCCTGGCGATGGCACTGGTCTTCGTGACCATCGCCCAGACGATCCTCCAGCAGGGGCTGGTGTCGGCGATCGTCCAGCGCGACAAGCTGACCGGCGCCCACCTCGACGCCGCGTTCGGGGTGCTGGCCATCGCCGGCTTCGGCGTCGCCGCTCTCGCCGCCGCCCTGAGTCCGGTCTGGTCCCTGATCAACCGGGAGCCGCGGCTCACCGTGGTCTGCATCGCGCTCGCCCCGCTCGTCGTCATACAGGGGCTGGCCATCGTGCCGGAGGCGGTGCTCCGCCGCGAGCTGCAGTTCCGGGCCGTCGCGATCCGTACCCTGGTCGCCGCGCTCGTCAGCGGCGTGGTCGGGATCGCGCTCGCCCTCGCCGGTGCCGGTATCTGGGCGCTGGTCGCCCAGCAACTGGTCAACGCCCTCATCGGTCTGGTCGTGCTCTGGGTCGTCTGCCCCTGGCGACCGAGCCGGCGCATCCGGTTCGGCGCCATCCGCGAGTTGTGGACGTTCTCGCTGCACTCCGCCAACGCCGGGCTCGGCGTCATGCTCAGCAACCGCGCCGACCTCATCTTCACCGGGATCTTCTTCGGCCCGATCGCCACCGGCATCTACCGGCTGGCCGCCCGGCTGCCCGACATGCTGGTCGACGTGACGGTCCGATCGCTTCAGCAGGTGGCGTTGCCGTCGCTGTCCCGACTGCAGAACGACCGGGCCGCCTTCGCCGCCCACCTCACCCAGCTCCAGCACCTCGGCGCCATCGTCGGGCTGCCCGTACTCGGGGTCCTGGCCGCCACCGCCGGGCCGCTGGTCGGCTTCCTCGGCCCGCAGTGGGCCGGCACCGAGGTCCCGTTGCAGGTGCTCTGCCTGTTCGGCGCGGTCAACGTCTACGGGGTGCTGCTCGGTCCCGCGTTGCAGGCGATCGGCCAGCCGGGCAAGCTCGCCGCGATCTCGTGGACCCGGGGCCTGCTCGGGGTGGCCACCTTCGCCGTGCTGGGCACCCTGTTCACGGGCGGCAACCCGGCGGCGCAGGCCACCGCGATCGGCATTGCCGGGGTGGGCCTCCAGGTCGTGGTCAACGCGGTGTCGATCTGGGTCACCGTACGCCGGGCGGCCGGTGCCTCGGTGCTGCGGTTCCTGCTGCCGACGCTGCCGGCGGTGGTCGCCGCGACGGCTGCCGCGCTGGTTCCGTACGCCGTCAACCGGCTCGGTGTCGACGAGCTGCCCCCGCTGGCGGGTGTGGTGGTGATGGGCGCGGTCGGCGGTCTGACCGCCGCGGCGATCCTGTGGACCACCGACCGGCGCGTACGCGCCCTGGTCCGCAAACGCCTCCCCCGCCGCCGCCCCCTGGCCCCCGCCCAGTAGCCCTTCTTCCCTCTCCCCTTCTCCCCGCCACCCCCAAGATCCGCGTGATCAGGGAGTAAGTCGGGCGTGTTGTCGGCGTGGCGACGAAATACTCCCTGATCACGCGGATCTTGCGCGGGCGGGTGGGTGAGGCCTGGGCAACGCCGGTCCCTGATCCCGGTGATCAGGGACTCTGTCGCACGGCACACCGACGCCACGCCGGACCTAGTCCCTGATCACGCGGATCTTGGGGGGTGGGGAGAGCGAGGAAAACGGTGGCCCCCAGCCCGGAGGGCTGGGGGCCACCGTCTGAGGTGGTGCGGGTCAGGACTGGGGGCGGAAGATGATCGCGGTGTTGTCGGCGAGGGCCGGCTCGTTGAACGAGTGCTGCACCGCCTGCGTACCCGCGTGGTTCTCGATCCCGACCGTGGCACTGTCACCACGCTCACGCGTCTTGCTCGGCGCCAGACTCTCGTAGTTGAACACGATCTCACCAGACACCGACAACGACACCTGAACCGTCACCCGAGCCGACGACGAACCGTACTGACCATGGTTGAACCACTCCAACACGAACCTACGATCGTCACCGCTACCGACAACCGCACTACGCACCACCGTGTCCGCCCGCACCACGAGGTCGTCCCAGAACGGATAGACCCCGGTGTTCGGCGCGGTGGTGTCCGGAATCGGGCCGTTGATCGGCTGCGCCCCGCCCGGGTCCTCGAAGCTGAGGAACCCGTTGCTGGACACCCACGCCGACGTGTACGTCTGCCCGTAGAACGGGAACGCGAACGGCAGATCGATCCGCTCCACCGAGTCGTCACCGGTCAACGGGATCGGCGTACCACCCGACACCGGCGTGTACGGCCGGGACTCCGTCGACTTGGTGTACGAACCACCACCACTGGCCGGCGGCGGCGTGGTGGCCGGCGGCGGCTCGCTGGTGGGTGGTGCCGTCGTCGGCGCGGTCAGCGCCAGGTTGGTGGTGTGGGCGCCGGCGGCGGCAACCGTCACCGTGGCCGAGGCGGTGCGCCCGCCGTCCGCCGCGGCGGCGACGGTGTACGTCCCGGGCGGCACCGAACCGATCGTGTAGCTGCCGGTGGCCGTGGTCGTCGCGGCCCGCCCGCCGGGGTTCAGCGTCACCGCGGCCCCCGCGACCGGCGTACCACCGCTGGTGACCACGCCGGAAACCGTGCCGGTGGTGGCCGGCGTCGGGTCGACCGGCGGCTGGTTCGTCGGCCCCTGGCCGCCGCTGGACGGGGTGAAGATGATCGCGGTGTTGTCGGCGAGGGCCGGCTCGTTGAACGAGTGCTGCACCGCCTGCGTACCCGCGTGGTTCTCGATCCCGACCGTGGCACTGTCACCACGCTCACGCGTCTTGCTCGGCGCCAGACTCTCGTAGTTGAACACGATCTCACCAGACACCGACAACGACACCTGAACCGTCACCCGAGCCGACGACGAACCGTACTGACCGTGGTTGAACCACTCCAACACGAACCTACGGTCCGCGCCGCTACCGACGACCGCGCTACGCACCACCGTGTCCGCCCGCACGACCAGGTCGTCCCAGAACGGGTAGACGGCGGCGTTGGGGGCCGACGCGTCGGGGATCGGCCCGTTGATCGGCTGGCCGTTGCCCGGGTCCTCGAAGCTGAGGAACCCGTTGGCGGAGATCCACGCCGAGTTGTAGCTGTGCCCGTAGAACGGGAACGCGAACGGCAGGTCGATCCGCTCCACCGAGTCGTCACCGGTCAACGGGATCGGCGTACCACCCGACACCGGCGTGTACGGCCGGGACTCCGTCGACTTGGTGTACGAACCACCACCGCTGCCCGGCGGCGGCGTGGTGGGCGGCGGAGTGGTCGCCGGTGGCGTGGTCGGCGGCGGAGTGGTCGCCGGCGGGGTGGTGGGCGGCGGGGTCGGCGTCGGGGTCGGGTTGGTCGGCCCGGTCAACGTGAGGTTGGCCGTGTGCGTGCCGCCGGCGGCGACCGTGACCGAGCCCGAGCCGGTCAGTCCGCCCGGCCCGGTGCCGGTGACGGTGTACGACCCGGCGGGGACCGAGCCCAGGGTGTAGCTGCCACCCGCGGCCGTGGTCGCGGTGAGGTTGCCGGGGTTCAGTGTCACGGTCGCGCCGACCACCGGTGCGCCGTTGCTGGTGACCACGCCGTTGACGGTGCCGGTGACCGGCGGCGGGTCGGTCGGGCCGCCGCCACCGGGCGGGGTGATGACGATCGCGGTGTTGTTGGCGAGGACCGCCTCGTTGATCGAGTACTGCAACGCGATCGTGCCGGTGCCGTTCTCGATCCCGACGGTGGCGGAGTTGCCCAGTTCACGGGCGCCGCCGAGGTCGGCGTAGTTGAAGGTGATCCGGCCGGACTCCTCCATCAGCACCTGGAACGTCAACCGGGCCGACGAGGAACCGTAGAGGCCGATGTTGCGCCACTCGACGTTGAAGCGGCGGTTGGGGGCGGTGCCGGTCACCGCCGTACGGACGGTCGAGTTGTCCCGGGCCCACAGGTCGTCCCAGAACGGGTAGATGGCGGCGTTGGGCGCTGACACGTCCGGGATCGGGGTGTTGACGCCCCACGGGCCGTTCGGGTCGAGGAACGACAGCTTGCCGTTGACGTCGATCCAGGCGGCGTCGAACGTCTCGCCGTAGAACGGGAAGGCGAACGGCAGGTCGACCCGGGTGATGGCCTCGTCGCCGGCCAGCGGCAGCACGGTGTCGTCGGCGGGCACGATCGCCCGCCCGGTCACCGTGTCGCAGGTGTAGCCGAAGGTGTCGGCGCACGAGCCGGAGCCGCTGTAGGTGGCCGTGTAGGTGGTGGGGACCGCCGGGGCGGTGATGACGTGGGTCTGTGCCCCGCCGTCCGACCACTCCTCGAAGGTGAACGTCGAACTGCCGGCGCTCTGCGGCGTGGGCGCGCTGATCGTGTTGGTCGAGCCGACGATGACCTCACGGACCACCGGCGTGCTGAACGGCGCGCCGTTGTGGTTCAACTCCAGGCCGCCGGGGGTGGTGGCCAGGGTCAGGTTGACCGTCTTCGGGTCGATCCGGGTGGTGGTGCTGGACGTCAGGCCGCTGCTGTCGGTCGCGGTCAGCGTCAGTTCGAGGTGCGACGGGTATTCGTGGTCCGGCGCGACGAACGTGCCGGAGTCGACGCCCTCCGCGCTCTGCACGTGGTGGGTGTGGCAGTCGTCGGCGGAGTAGCAGTGCCGGTTGATCAGCTGCCAGGACAGCGACGACGCGGGCAGCGTGCCGTCCTGCGGGTCGGTCGCGTGGCCGGAGAACGAGACCGTCTCGCCGACCTCCCACCGCAGCGCGGTGGTCGGCGAGTCGATGACCGGTACCGGCGCGTCGGTGCCGACGAAGATCTGCAGGGTCTCGGTGTCGACCGCCCCGGCCATGTCGGACACCCGCAGCCGGGCGGTGTGGGTCCCGGTCGTGGTGTAGGTGTGGGTCGCGGTCGGACCGCTGGCGTCGAACGTGCCGTCGTCGGTGAAGTCCCACTGGTAGGTGAGGATGTCGCCGGCGTCGGGGTCGGTGGTGTTGCTGGCGTCGAACGAGACCGTGAGCGGCGCGTTGCCCGAGGTCGGGTTCGCGGTGAACGCGGCCTGCGGGGGCAGGTTGCCGGAGCTGTAGTGGAACCGGCGCACCGTGCCGCCGGTCAGGTCGGCGTAGTACAGGTTGTTGTCCGGGCCGATGACCAGGTCGACCGGCGCGGAGGCGGTCGAGGTGAACGGCATGATGTCGGACGGGTCCGGTACGCCGTCCGGTCCGGCCCGCATGGCCCAGATGCAGCCACGCGAGTAGTCGGCGAAGAACAGCGCGCCGGCGTACGGCGCCGGGTAGTTGCCGCCCTCGGTCGGGTAGAACGTGATGCCGGTCGGGGCCGAGCCGCCGGTCCGGCAGCCGTCGCCGGGCGCGACGACGTCGTTGTGGTGGTAGGTGTAGTGCGGTCCGGTGGCCGTGCCGGCGGGGGCGGCGTAGAGGCTGCGGCACAGGTCGAGCTGGGCCGCGCGGTAGCCGCTCTGCACGCTGTTGCCCTCGTAGCAGGGCCAGCCGTAGTTGCGTACCGGTCCGTCGGCCGGGTCGACGATCCGGTTGATCTCTTCCCAGTTGCGCCAGCCGACGTCGGCGACCCAGACCTCGTCGGTGCCCGGGCGGAACGCCCAGCGGTAGGGGTTGCGCAGGCCGTACGCGACGATCCGGCGGGTGTTGGCGTCGGCGCTGGCGGCCATCGGGTTGTCCGGCATGGCCGCCGCGGTCTGCGGGTCGACCCGGATCAGGGTGCCGGACAGGCCGGTCGGGTCGCCGCCGGTGCGCAGGTCCTGGGCGCGCAGGGCGCCACCCTCGGCGGTCGGCGGGGTCATCGCGCCGCCGACCGGCGACGGCGGGTCGCCGCACGGGTTGGTCGGGTTGCCGGCCTGGCCGTAGTCGACAAAGGTGCCGGAGGCGCCGTCGCCGCCGGTGACGTAGAGCGCGCCGTCCGGGCCGAAGCGGAGTTCGCCGATGGAGTGGCTCTCGATCTGCTGGCACCAGTCGTGCAGCAGCACCTCTTCGGGGCCGGTCATCACGTCGCCGTTGAGCCGCAGCCGGGAGACCCGGCTGCTGGCCGCGCAACTGCTCCGCTCGTGGCAGGTGTCGTTGTAGGTGGGTGCGGTGCCGCCGATCAGCCCGTCGTAGGTGTAGCTGACGTAGAGGTAGGGGTCGGCGGGGAAGCTCGGGGGGACCGCCATCCCGATCATCCCGAGGTCCTCGTAGTTGTAGACGTTGGTGCGCAGGTCGGCCACGACGGTCGCGGTGGTGTCCGACAGGCTGTCGAACACCTTGATGACGCCGTCCTTCTGGGCGACGAACACCCGGCCGTCGGGGGCGAAGACCACCTTGGTCGGCAGGTGGAGTCCGGACAGGACGATCTGCTCGGTGAAGCCGACCGGTGGACCGGCCGCCTCCGCCGGCGCGGCCGAGCCGGGCACCAGGCCCAGGCCGACGGGCACGCTCAGTGCGAGGGCCAGCGCCGAGGACAGTGCGCGCCGTATCGCTCGCGACACCCGGGTCTCCCATCTCACGGCAGGGCCGTGGCACAAACAGGTCGATGCGGCTGTTGCCGGCAGAGAGTACGCGGCCACAGCATCGCGCATGATCCAACCGAATGGCTTCGGTAGCCCGACCGGACTACCCGGCCGTACGGCTCGACTTCGGCCGGCCGATCGGTGCTGAGTGATCAGTCAGTCACGGAATGGCGTTCCGGGCCCGGCGGAGACCGCCGGGCCCGGGACGCGACGTCGCCGTCAGGGTACGGGATGGAACACGATCGCCGTTCCGTTGGCCAGCACCGCCTGGTTGAACGAATGCTGTACGGCGGCGGCACCGGAGACGTCCTCGATGCCGACCGTGGCACTGTCCCCGAGTTCCCTCGGCTTCGATGTGGTCAGATCGGCATAGTTGAAGATGATTTCGCCATTTTCGGCGAGGATCGCCTCGACGGTGATCCGGGCCGAGGTCGAGCCGTAGTGGCCGATGTTGCGCCACTCGACGACGAACTGGCGGTTGGGTGCGGTGCCGACGACCTCGGTACGGATCGTCGAGTCGGCGCGTACCACCAGGTCGTCCCAGAACGGGTAGACCGCGCCGTTGGGTGCCGCCGGATCGGGCAGGGCGGCGTTGGTGGGCTGCGCCGACCCCGGATCGGAGAACGACAGGAAGCCGTTGGTGGAGACCCAGGCACTCGACCGCGGCTGGCCGTAGAACGGGAACGCGAACGGCAGGCTGACCTGGGTCACCCCCTCGTCGCCGGTCAGCGGCAGCACCGTGCCGTTGGCGGGCACGAACGGGCGCGGCCCGGTGGTGACCGTGTAGTCGCCCTCGCCGCCGCCGGGCGCGGCGAGGGCCAGGTCGACGGTGTGCGACCCGCCGGGTGCGACGGTCACCGACCGGCTGCCGGCCAGCCCGCCGGGTGCGGTGCCGGTGACGGTGTACGCGCCGACCGGCACCGACGGCAGTGTGTAGGAGCCGTTGCCGGCCGTGGTCGTCGTGTGGTTGCCCGGCGACAGCGTCACCGTCGCCCCGGCGACGGCCAGTCCGGTCGCCGCGCCGGTGACCACACCGGACACCGCGCCGGTGGTCGGCGGTGCGCCGCCGGGCGGGGTGAACACCACCGACGTCCCGTTGCGCAGGTCGGGCGAGTTCGTCGAGTAGCTCAGCGCCACCGCGCCGGTGCCGTCCTCGATCCCGACCGTCGCCGAGTCACCGCGTTCGCGGCCGGCCGTGGACAGGTCGGCATAGCTGTAGACGATCTCGCCGGACTCCGACAGGACGGCCTGGAACGTGACCCGGGCCGACGTCGAGCCGTACAGGCCGATGTTGCGCCACTCGACGACGTACCTGCGGTTCGGGGCGGTGCCGGTGGTCGCCGTACGGATGCTGGAGTCGGCCCGGACGAACAGGTCGTCCCAGAAGGGGTAGAGGGCGGCGTTCGGCAGCCCCGGGTCGGGCAGTGCGGTGTTGGTGCCCAGCGGTGAGCCCGGGTCGGTGAACGACAGGAATCCGTTCGTCGACACCCAGGCGGTGCTGTGCGACCCGCCGTAGAACGGGAACGCGAACGGCAGGCTCACCGAGGTGTACGCGTCGTCGCCGGTCAGCGGCAGGACCGTGGTCTCGGCGGGCAGGAACGGCCGGTCGGTGCTGGTGGTGCAGGTGTAGCCGTAGCTGTCGGCGCAGCCCGGGGCACTGGTGTAGGTCGCGGTCCAGGTGCCGGCGGTGGCCGGGGCGATCAGCACGTGGGTTGCCGCGCCCCCGTCCGACCAGCTGCCGAAGGTGTGCACGAGCGAGTTGCCGCTCTGCGGGCTCGGCGCGCTGACCGTGTTGGTCGAGCCGACGATCACCGTACGGGTGAACGGCGCGGTGCCGGAGAAGTTGCCGACGCTGAGTTGCAGTCCGGGCGGACTGGTCGCGAAGGTCAGGTCGACGGTTCGCGGGTCGAGCCGGCGTACGGTCGTGCTGGTCAGCCCGTCGGCGTCGGTCGCGGTGAGTTCCAGTTCGAGGTACGACGGGTATTCGTGGTCCGGCGCGATGAACGACCCGGACCCGACTCCGGCCCATTCCTGCAGATGGTGGGTGTGGCAGTTGCCGACCGACTCGCAGTGTTCCATCCGCAGCCGCCAGTGCAGCCCGGACGCCGGGATGGTGCCCTGCTGCGGGTCGGTGGCGTGGCCGCCGAAGGCGAGGGTGTCACCGACCTGCCAGGTGGTGCCGGTGGTGGGGGTGGTGATGAAGGCGGTCGGCGCGCTGTTTCCGGGCTGGATGCGGACCGTGGTGCTGTTCGACGCGCCGAGGGTGTCGGTGACGGTCAGCGTCGCGGTGAAGGTGCCGCTGGCCGGATAGGTGTGCGTGGCGGTCGGTGTGGTCGCGTCGACGGTGCCGTCGCTGGTGAAGTCCCACCGGTACGTGAGCCGCCCGGCGTCGGCGGGGTCGGGGTCGGTGGAGCCGGTGCCGTCGAAGGTGACGGTCAGCGGGGCGGTGCCGGAGGTGGGCGTGGCGGAGATCGCGGCGACCGGCGGCTGGTTGCCGGGGAAGTAGCGGATCCGCCGGACCGTGCCGCCCAGGTCGGCGTAGTAGACCTCGCCGCCGGGGCCGACGGCCAGGTCGGCGGGGCTGGCGGCGGCCTGGGCGAACAGGGTGATGTTCGTCGGGCTGGGCAGCCCGCCGGGGGTGCCCGGGCGCATCGCCCAGATGCAGTTCCGGGAATAGTCGCTGAAGAACAGCGCACCGGCGTACGCCGCCGGATAGCTGCCGCCGCTGCCGGGGTAGAAGGCCAGGCCGCCGACGGCGTCACCGCCGGCACCACAGTTCTCGCCGGGTACGACGTCGGCGTTGTGGTGGTAGGCGTAGTAGGGCGCGGTCTGGCCCGCTCCACTGTAGAGCGACTCGCAGAGGTTCAGGTTCGCGTTGTCGTAGCTGGCCATCCGGGCGTTGCCCTCGTAGCAGGGCCAGCCGAAGTTGGTGACGCCGCTGGTGGGAGCGGCGACCCGGTCGATCTCCTCCCAGAGGTTCCAGCCGACGTCGCCGAGCCAGACCTCGCTGGTCCCGGGTCGCACGGTCGCCCGGAACGGGTTGCGCAGGCCGGTGGCGACGATCCGCCGGGCGTTGGGGTCGGCGGAGGCGATCAGCGGGTTGCCGGGGGCGGCGGCGCCGGTCGCCGGGTCGATCCGGATGACGGTGCCGTCCAGGCCGGTCGGGTCGCCGAGAGTGCGTACGTCCTGCGAGCGCAGCGCACCACCCTCGGCGGTCGGCGGGGTCATGGTGCCGCCCGGCGGGTCGCCGCAGGGGTTGCGCGGGTTGCCGAGCTGCCCGTAGTCGGTGGCGCTGAAGCTCGCGCCGTCGCCGGCCATGGCGTAGAGCATGCCGTCGGCGCCGAACGCCAGGTCGCCGACGGAGTGGCTCGGGTATTGCTGGCACCAGTCGTGGATGAGGACCTGCTCGGGGCCGCTGACGACGTTTCCGGCCGCCCGCAGCCGGGAGAGCCGGCCGGTGACGACGCACTGGCCGTTGTTGGCGTCCCCGCAGTTGTCGTTCCACACCGGAGCGGTCCGGCCCGGCGGGGCGTCGTAGGTGTAGAGCACGTAGACGTACGGGTCGGCCGGGAAGCCGGGGGCCAGGGCCAGGCCGATCAGCCCGCGGTCCCAGACGTTGTGCACGTTCGTGGACAGGTCGGCGAAAAGGGTCGGGGTGGGATCGGCGAGGTCGTCGAAGACCTTGATCCGGCCATTCTTCTCGGCGACGAAGACCCGCCCGTCGGCGGCGAACTCGATGTTCGTCGGCTGGCTCAGCCCGCTGAAGACGACCTGCTCCTGGAAGCCGGTCGGCAGCACGACGGCGGCCGCCGGGGCACCCGGCAACGGCGCGAGGAGTCCGGCCAGCAGGGCGGACGTGAGGCCGATTCCCAACCCGCGTCGAAGGCGCGTCATCGCACCCCTCCCGGAAGACACGTGCGCGGGTGGCGCGCACCAGCCACGACCGTCGATACGAGGGATCGTGCGCACAGAGTAGCCAGGCGGTGAATGTTGAGTGCTGTCCTGTTCCTGACCGAAGAATCAGGACGAAGATCGACAAAAAGGGATCTCGGCGACGTTCCACCCTGGCGGAATCATCAGTTCAGTGCCGCAAAGCGACCAAAAGGATGATCGACACTGACCGATTCGATGACCAAGGAAGCAGGCACTTGGTCCGACTCATGTTAGAAAGACGACATCGTCCAAGAATGCGAGTCACTTGCCCGCACCGGACCGCATAGAGCAGGCTCTGCAATAGCTTCTTTCCTTTCCGGTCGCAGCCCGACGAGGCGCTGCGACCGTTCGTCGATGCCATCCTTTCCAGTTCTGGGCGGATACGAGGTAGACATGGCCGACCGGCGTCCGCACGTCGTCATCGTGGTGGTGAACCTGCCCGTTGAACGCGACCGGCGGGTCATCCGCGAGTGCCGGGCGCTGGAGGCCGCCGGCTACCGCGTAACGGTCATCTGCCCGCGCGGCCCGCAGAAGCTGCGGGTGCTGCCCGGCACCGAGACGCAGATCCGGTCCTTCCCCCAGCCGCTCGCCGGCTCGGGGGTGCTCTCCTTCGCCGCCGAGTTCGCCTGGGCGCTGATCGCCGTCACCACCCGCCTGCTGGGCGTGATGGCGCGCACCCGGGTCGACGCGGTGCAGGCCTGCAACCCGCCCGACGTCTTCTGGACCATCGCCCTGCTCATGCGGCTGCTCCGCCGGCCGTTCGTCTTCGACCACCACGACCTGAGCCCGGAGCTCTACGAGTGCAAGACCGAGAACCCGCGTCCGGTCGTGCTGCGCATCCTCAAGCTCATGGAACGGCTGTCCTGGCGCTGCGCGTCGGCGGTGGTGTCGACCAACGAGTCCTACCGGGAACTGGCGATCAGCCGCGGCGGCTGCGACCCCGACGACGTCGTGGTCGTCCGCAACGGGCCGACGCTGGCCGAGGTCGGCGCGGCCGGGATTCCGGCGCAGCGCACCGGTGAGCCGGCCACGGCGCCGGGCGACGACGACCGCCAGGTGGTCGTCTACCTCGGCGTCATCAATCCGCAGGACCACGTCGACGCCGCGGTGCTCGCGGCCGAACGGCTGGTGGACCTGCGCGGTCGCAGCGACTGGCGGCTGGTCGTGGCCGGCGACGGCGACAGCCTGCCCGGACTGCGACAACTCGTCACCGAGCGCGGCCTCGACGACGTGGTGCGGTTCACCGGCTGGCTGGAGGCCGACGAGGTCGACGCGTTGCTGCGCTCCGCTTCGATCGCCATCCAGCCGGACCCGCCGACCCGGATGGCCGACTTGTCGACAATGGCGAAGACCGTGGAGTATGTGGCACGAGGGCTGCCGGTCGTAGCCGTCGACCTATTGGAAACGCGGCGCACCGCCGAGGGGGCGGCGACCTACGTGCCGACCGGCTCCCCGGACGAACTGGCCAAAGCGCTCGACCAGCTCCTCAGTGATGAGGAGGCCCGGTCGGCGATGCGGACCGTGGCCCGGCGGCGCTTCACCGAGCTGCTCGCCTGGGACCATCAGGCCAGGGCATACATCCGGCTGTGGGACCGGCTTCTGCGCCCACGGCCAAGGGGCTCGGCCCCGGCTCCACCGATGGACCCGGCCCACGCCGAACAAGGCGTGAACGACGCCGCATGGTACGAAACTGGCGGCGGCAAGGCCCCTGGCCGGGCCTCGCAGACCAACCTCACGACCTGACGACCCGCGCTACCCGAAGGGGCCGACGCTGTGGACCTTCTCGACCTCCTGAGACTGATGGTCCGGCGGTGGTACGTCGCCGCCCCGGTCGTCGTACTCACCCTCGGCGCGGCGCTGGTCGTCGGCTCGTCGATCCAGCCGGAATACAAGACCTCGGCGGCCGTACTGCTCGTGCCCCCGACCACCAACCCGCCCGCGCCGGCACCCAACGCCAGCCCGCAGCCCGGCAACCCCTGGCTGAAGGTCGGTGAGGTCGCGATGGCCCAGGCGGTGCAGATCTCCGTCTCCGCCGCCGACGCGCGGCAGAAGGTCCAGGCGGCCGGCGGCGACCCCGGCTACGAGATCGGACTGGTGAACCGCAGCTCGATCGTGACCGTCGACGTCACCGCGACCACCCACGAGGCCGCGCTGGCCACGGTGGTCGCGGTCACCAAGCTGATCAGCGACGAGGTGTCGGAGAGCCAGACGGCCTACAAGCCCAAGGCCGGCGAGGAGATCACCACCGAGATCCTCGACCCGGGCACCGAGATCACGCCGTCGCGCTCCAACGTCCTGCGCGCGCAGATCGTGGTGATCGCGATCGGCCTGCTGCTCACCGCGGTCGTCGCCGTCGTCTACGACGCCATCCAGCGCCGGCGGGCCAACGCCCGGCTGGCCAGCCGGCAGTCCGGCCGCCGCCCGGTGGCCGGCGACGCGGGCCAGGCGAGCGTCGCGGGCGGCCGTGGAGGCGCCCCCCACCAGCAGGGCCGGTCCCCGGAGGTCACCCAGGCGCTCGGCGGCAACGGCCGGGGCGGCCCGCAGATCTCGGCCGACTTCATCCGGGCGCCGCAGTCCGACGACACCATCCTCCTCACCGCGGTCCGCACTCCGACCGACGATTCAAGGCGATAAGTACGCCGACGACGTACTGACGGAACGAGTCCCGTGCAGACCTACCTCTCCGCCCGACGCTCAGCGACGGTGTACGACGGGCTCACCCCCCGGACCCGGCACTTCCCGGACGCGACGGCGGGTGTCGTCGCCGCGGTGATGCTGGCCTACCTGCTGCCGGCCCGGCTGATCTTCCCGCCGCTGACCACCCTCGGCCGGCCGGCCGTCATGGTCGGCCTCGGCCTGCTGGTGTGGTGGGCACTGACCCGCCTGCACCCCAACCTCGTGACCCGCGGGCAGCAGCCGATGCGCTGGGCGCTCGCCGGCTACCTGGTGACGATCGGGGTGTCCTACATCGCCGGACAGGCCCGGGGCATGCAGGTGCTGGAAGCCAACAGCGCCGACCGGACCATCCTGATGGCGCTCGCGGCCGGCGGCGTACTGCTGGCCGCCGCCGACGGGGTGCTCACCCGGGACCGCATCGACCACCTGCTGCGGTGGTTCTGCTGGGGCTCGGCCGTCATGGCGCTGTTCGCGCTGGCGCAGTTCATCCTGCGGATCGACTTCACCAACTACCTCAAGCTGCCGCCGGTCCTCATGTTCCAGAAGGACCTGGTCGGCTTCGACGCGCGCGGCGGTGGCGGGCTGGTCCGGGTGGCCGGCACCGCCGGCCACTACATCGAGTTCAGCGTCCTGATGGTGATCGGCCTCATCGTCGCCATCCACTTCGCCCGCTTCTCCACCAGCCGGCGCAACCGGCAGATCTACGCCACGCTGGCCATCATCCAGGCCGGCGTCATCCCGATCTCGTTGTCCCGCACCGGGGTGCTGGCGCTGGCCGCCGCGATCCTGCTCTTCATCCTGGTCTGGCCGCTGCGCACCACCTTCAACGTGCTGGTGATCGGCGTCTTCCTGATGGCCTTCATCCAGGTCGGCAAACCCGGGCTGCTGGCGACGCTGCGCGCCCTGCTGCTCGCCGGTGACAACGATCCGAGCGTGCAGGGCCGGCTGGAGGACTACGCGTTCGTCGCCCCGTTCATCAAGGAGCGGATGTGGCTCGGGCGCGGTGTCGGCACCTGGTTGCCGGAGATGTACCAACTCCTCGACAACCAGTGGCTGGTCACCCTGGTCACCGGTGGCGTCCTCGGGGTCGTCGGGCTCGCGGGGCTCTTCGTCGTCGGCATCGTCACCGCCGGCCGGGTACGCCGGTTCGCCACCAACGAGCGGGACCGGGACCTGGCCGCCGTACTCGCGGTGGGGATCGGGGTCGCGGCGGTGACCGCGTTCACCTTCGACGCGCTGTACTTCTCGACCTACCTGATCACCGTGCACCTCTTCCTCGGGCTCGCCGGCGCGATGTGGCGGGTGACCCGGGCCGAACGCGTCAACCACATCGGAGCACAATGACCGAGCACCGCGAGGGCATCAAACAGCACAGTCTCAAGTCATGCGACCGCCGAGCGAAGCGAGGTGTCGCATGACCGAACACTGCGGCATCGACATCTTGATGATCACGTACGACCGGCCGGAGTACGTACGGCTCTCCCTGCCGCACCTGCTGGCCACCGCCACCGCCGACACCAAGATCTGGCTGTGGCACAACGGCACCGACCAGCCGACCCTCGAAGCGGTGGAGGAGTTCCGGCACCACCCGCGGGTGCACCGGTTCCACCACAGCCCGACCAACGCGGGCCTGCGCGAGCCGACCAACTGGCTGTGGGCCGAGTCGGACGGCGCGTACGTCAGCAAGGTCGACGACGACTGCCTGCCCGACAAGGACTGGCTGGAGACGTTGCGCCGGGCGCACGAGGACGTACCCGAGTTCGGGGTGATCGGCACCTGGCGGTTCCCCGACGAGGACGTCGACGACGCGCTCGTCGCGAAGAAGCTCGCCGACTATCCGGGTGGCCACCGGCTGATGCGCAACCACTGGGTGCAGGGCAGCGGCTATCTGCTCAAGCGGGCCGCCGTCGCGCAGACCGGGCCGATCGGGCCGACCGAGTCGTTCACCGCGTGGTGCCTCCGCTCGGCCCGGCTCGGCTGGGTCAACGGCTGGTACCACCCGTTCCTGCCCGAGGACCACATGGACGATCCGCGCAGCCCGCACACGATCTACCACACCGACGCGGACTTCATGGCCCGGCGGCCGCTGTCGGCGAAGAACACCGGGGTGACCACGGTCGCGCAGTGGACCGAGCAGATGCGGCACTCGGCCCGGGTGGTGCAGGCCGCCTCCCTCGACCTGCGCGAGTACGGCGGCTGGCGGGCCCGCCGCCGGGGCGCCGTACGCCGGATCCGGCGCGCGCTGACCGGGCGGGCGCCATGGTGACCAGCGTGGTGATCGCCGCCCACAACGAGGCCGCGGTGATCGACCGGTGCCTGCGCCGGATGCTCGCCAACGCGACCCCGGGCGAGTTCGAGGTGATCGTGGTCGCCAACGGGTGCACCGACGCGACCGCCGAGGTGGCCCGCGCCGTGCCCGGGGTGACCGTCGTCGAGTTGGCCGAGGCGTCGAAGTCGGCGGCGCTCAACGCCGGTGACCGGGCGGCGACCAGCCTGCCCCGGATCTATCTCGACGCCGACATCGCCCTGTCGACCGCCGACCTGCGTACGCTCTCCCGCGCGGTCGACGACAGCGCGCTGGCCGCCGCGCCCCGCCGGGTCCTCGACACGAGCGGCCGGCCGCTGCTGGTCAAGGCGTACTTCGCGATCAACGGACGGCTGCCGGCGTTCCGTAACGCGCTCTTCGGCCGGGGCGTGATCGTGCTGTCGCGGGCCGGCCGGGCCCGGTTCGAGCGGTTTCCGGACGTGATCGCCGACGACCTGTTCCTCGACTCGCTCTTCACCGACGCCGAGAAGCGCGAGGTCAAGGGGGTCGCCTCGGTGGTGGCGACGCCACGGCGCACCGCCGACCTGCTGCGCCGGCTCGGCCGGGTCCGGGCCGGCAACGCCGCGCTGCGGGCCGCCGCCACCGACACCGAGGTGCGCCCGTCCCGCAAGATGTCGTGGCTGGTCGACGTGGTGCTGCCCCGACCGTGGCTGCTGCCGGCGGGGGTCTGCTACCTGGCGCTGACCGTCATCGCCGGGATCAAAGCCCGCCGCACCGGCCCCGGCGCGGCGTGGGGCCGCGACGAGTCGAGCCGGACTCCGGTGGCCCGATGAACCCGACGGTGAGCCTGGTCATGGTCTCCTACCAGACCCGGGACCTGATCGTGCGGGCGCTGACCGCGTTGCGGGACACCGGCACCGGGGTCGACTACGAGGTGATCGTGGTCGACAACGCCTCCGCCGACGGTTCCGCCGACGCGATCGCGGCGACCCTGCCCGAGGTACGGGTGGTGCGGCTGGCGCACAACGTCGGCTTCGGCCGGGCGGTCAACGTCGGCGCCGAGCTGGCCCGTGGCGACTACGTGCTGCTGATGAACCCGGACACCGAGCCCGTCGGCGACGTGCTCGGCGAGTTCGTCGCGTTCGCCCGGGCCAATCCCGCGCATCGCGTCTACACCGGCCGTACCCTGCGCCAGGACGGCACCGACGACGGCCGGTCGGTGTTCGCGCTGCCGAGCCTGTGGGGCTACTTCTGCTTCGCCGCCGGGCTGTCGACGGTGTTCCGCGGCTCCCGGCTGTTCAATCCGGAGGAGTTGCCGGGCCTCGACCGGAACCGGCCGACTCCGGTGCCGGCCGCGTCCGGCTGCCTGCTGCTGATCGAGCGGGCGCTGTTCGCCGAACTTCGCGGCTTCGCGCCCGACTACTTCATGTACAGCGAGGACATCGACCTGTGTCACCGGGCGACCGGGCTGGGCGCGACCCCGGTGCTGGTACCGACGGCCCGGGTGCTGCACATCGGCGGTGCGTCGTCGACCAGTGTCGGCAAGCGGGTGATGGTGCTGCGCGGCAAGACGACGTACGTGCGGCTGCGCTGGTCGGGGTCGCGGGCGGCGGTTGGCCGGGCGCTGCTGGCGGCCGGCATCGCGGTACGGGCGGCGGGTGCCCGGCTCACCGGCCGGGCCGGCTACTGGCGGGAGGTGTGGGCGCAGCGCCGCACCTGGCTCGCCGGCTGGCCACCGCTCGCCGAACTGCCGCCCGTGGTCCCGGTCCCGCCCGATCCGTCCGCCCGGTCCGCCCGCTCCGGGCCGCCTGCCTAGGGAAGCTGCGACTCTACGAGTCCTCGATCGGCGTCCCGCGCCGCCGGGCGGCGGCGCGGGCACGGCGGGGTCACGAGGTGGGGTCGCCGCCGGGGCGGGGGCCGGCCACGGGTACGTCGGCGAAGGCGGCCACCGTACGGTCGGCGTACGCGCTCGCGTCACCGACCTCCATCGGCCCGTCCCATTCCCGGGGCAGCGGCACCGGCGTATCCGGGGCGACCCGGCGGACGATCTCGTCGAGCACGGTCTCGGCGTCGCCGACCCACAGGTGCTTGGCGCCGGGCACCCCGACCACCTCGGCCTGCGGGATCGCCGCGAACCGCTCGCGGGCCTCGTCGGGGCGCAGGTAGTCGTCGAACTCCGGGATCAGGGCGGTGACCGGCTTGCCCGACCGGGCCCAGGTGCGCAGGTCGTCCGGGGTCGAGAAGCGCAGCGGCGGGGAGAGCAGGACGGTGCCGGACACCTGCGGGTCGCAGCCGTGCTTGAGGGCGAGGTCGGTGCCGAACGACCAGCCGACCAGCCAGATGTCGGGCAGTTCGGCGAACTCGGCGTACTCGATCGCGGCGGCCACGTCGAACCGCTCGCTGTCGGCGGCGTCGAAGGTGCCCTCGCTGGTGCCCCGCACGCTGCTGGTCCCCCGGGTGTTGAAGCGCAGCACGGCGAGGCCGGCGAGGGCCGGCAGCCGCCAGGCGGCCTTGCGGAAGACGTGGCTGTCCATCATCCCGCCGTGGGTGGGCAGCGGGTGCAGGCAGACCAGGGTGGCGACCGGGTCACGGTCCAGCGGCCGGGCGAGTTCGCCGACCAGGCGTAGGCCGTCGGCGGTGTGCAGCTCGATGTCCTCGCGGTGGGCGGGCAGGATCGAGGTCGCGCGGATTGGTTCGCTCACCGGTCCAGTCTCGCGCGGCCCTGCCGCTCCGTCAGCCCGTGCCGCCCGCCACGTGACGTATATCCCCCGCCCACACCCGCACACTCCGCCCGTGCCCCGCCCGCGGCCCGCACCGATCCGCCGATCGAGGGGTTGTTGAGCGACAAACCCGACGTATCCCCCACGACTTCTCCTTGATCAACGCAAGGAAGTGCGCGCGTCAGCCGTAGCGGGGGGCGCTGCGGGAACGCTGGATGCCGGGCGAGCGCCGGTCGCGGGCCCGCCAGCAGCCGGAGTGCCAGTGTCGCCGGTCGGTGAGGTCGCCGCGCCCGTCGGCCGGCCACACCACCAGATGCGCCACGCCGGGCCGGATCTCCTGGTCGCAACCGGGACACCGGTACGTCTTGACCGCCGCGCCGCCGGGGATGGCGCGTACCTGCCACTCACCGTCGCTCCAGGTCTGGACCGCGTCGACACCACGGCGCACCCGGTCGTCGTCGAGCGGCGGACCGGCCTCGGGGCGCGGGCGGTTGCGACGGGGGCTCACGTCGACCAACAGTAACGGTGGGATGCGTACCCTCGACAGGTGAACCGGCTCCACCTGTGGCTCCAGCGGCACCGGGTCGTCGTCGACCTGATGATCGCCGCGCCGATCATCCTGCTGACCCTGATGTCGGCGACCGGTATCGCCCGCCATCCGGTCGCCGTCGTCTTCGACGGCCTCCTGATCCTCGCCGTCGTGATTCGCCGGGTCTGGTTCACCGCCGCCTACCTGCTGGTGATCACCGTCGGCCTGGCCACCGTGGCGTCCGGCCAGCTGGGCATGCTGGTGCCGGCCCACCTCGCGATGCCGATCCTGCTCTACACCGCCGCCGCGATCGGTCCGGCGTGGGCCCGCCGGCTGGGCGTCTTCTGGATCCCGGTCGCCCCGATCCTCGCCGTCCTGGCCATGGACACGTACGGCAGCATGCGCCGGGCCGGCAACCCGTGGCCGCTGACCGAACTGGTGGTGTTCACCGGCCTGCTCGCCGCCCCGCTGGTCGCCGCCTGGGTCTGGGGCAACTCGGTACGGATCCGGCGCCGCTTCTACGCCCAGCTCGCCGACCGGGCCGACCGGCTGGAACGCGAACGCGACGCGCTGGACCGGGTCGCGGTGGCCGAGGAACGGGCCCGGATCGCCCGGGAACTGCACGACGTGGTGGCGCACCACGTGTCGGTGATGGTGGTGCAGGCCGACGGCGCCGGGTACGCGCTGGCCGGCGACCCGGACCGGGCCCGCGAGGCGCTGGGCACCATCTCCCGTACGGGCCGGGAAGCGCTGACCGAAATGCGCCGGCTGCTCGGCGTGCTGCGTACGGCGGACGGCGAGGCCGCCGACCGGGCCCCGCAACCCGGCCTGGACTCGATCGCGGAGCTGGTCGGTCAACTGCGTGGCACCGGGCTGGCGGTGGAACACACGGTCGCCGGCCGCCCCCGGCCGGTCGGGGCCGGCACGGCGCTGACCGCCTACCGGGTGGTGCAGGAGTCGTTGACCAACACGCTCAAGCACGGCGGTCCGGGGGTCCGGGCCACCGTGCGGCTGGCCTGGGCGCGCGACCACCTGCGGGTGGAGGTCCTCGACGACGGCAGCCGCCCCGACGGCGCCGCGCCCGGCCCCGACCGCGACGGGCACCGCCAGCGGTCCGGCACCGACGACGGGCCGCCGACCGGTGCCTGGCCGCATCCCCGGCGCGGCGACACCGGCACCGCCGGGCCGGCCGAGACCGGCGCCGGCGGGCACGGCATCATCGGAATGCGCGAGCGGGTCCTCGCCGCCGGCGGCCGACTCATGGTCGGGGCCCGTCCCGAGGGTGGCTTCCAGGTGGCGGCCACCCTGCCGCTCGACCGCGACGGCGGCCATACCGATGGGACTCGACCGCGAAGGCGGCCCGACTGATGGGACTCGACCGCGAAGGCGGCCCGACCGATGGGAGGTGATCCGGTGATCCGCGTGGTGCTCGTCGACGACCAGCAACTGGTCCGCACCGGCTTCCGGATGATGCTCGACGCCCAGCCCGACATGACGGTCGTCGCCGAGGCCGGCGACGGCGCGGCCGCCATCGAGGTGTTGCGTGCCCACCAGGCCGACGTCGTGCTGATGGACGTACGGATGCCACGGATGGACGGCGTCGAGGCGACCCGGCGGATCTGTGCCGTGCCGGCCGCGCCCCGGGTGCTCGTGCTGACCACCTTCGACCTCGACGAGTACGCCTTCGTCGCGCTGCGCGCGGGGGCCGCCGGATTCCTGCTGAAGGACGTACCGCCGGAGGAGCTGCTGGCCGCGATCCGGGTGGTGCACGCCGGGGACGCGGTGGTGGCCCCGTCGACCACCCGGCGGCTGATCGACCGGTTCGCCGCCTACCTGCCCGATCCGGCGCAGGCGCCGGACGACCGGGCGACCCGGTCGCTGACCGAGCGCGAGCGCGAGGTGCTGCTGCTGGTGGCGGCCGGGCGGTCGAACGCCGAGATCGCGGCCGAGCTGTTCGTGGCCGAGACGACGGTGAAGACCCACGTCGGTCGCATCCTCACCAAGCTCGACCTGCGCGACCGGGTGCAGGCGGTGGTGTACGCGTACGAGCACGGGCTGGTCCGCGCCGGCCGTTGACGTGTCCACAGTGGACGATGTCGGATCACGGTCAGCGTCCACTGGGGATACCGCCGGTCACGTAGCGTCCCGGTTGCGGGCCGGCCACGGGGGCCGGCCGCATCGGGGAGGTCCGACCATGCGTGGTGGACGTGTTCTGGGCGGCGTACTGGCGGCGGCGGTCGCCGGTGCCGTCATGACGGCGGCACCGGCCGCCTGGGCCGGCTGGCAGGGTGATCCGCTCTTCGGCGACGTCGACGGCGACCACGTCACCGACCGGGTGACCCTGGCCGGTGGCGGCCCGGACGAGTGCGGGGTCACCGTCGAACTCGGCACCGGCGGAGGCGGGTACGGCCCGGGAACGGTGCACGGCTATCCCGACCCGAGCGGCGGTGGCGGCCACTGCCCGGACATGGGCGTCGTGGTCGACCTCGGCGGCGACGGCACCGTCGAACTCGTGCTGGCCTGGTTCGACGGCCGGCCGCCCGGCGTCACCCACGACCTGCTGGTGCTGCGCGACTACGCCCCGGCCGGCGGCTTCGACGCCATCTTCCAGCCGAGCTACATCGGCCTGGCCGACTTCAACGGCGACGGCCGGCAGGACGTCTACGAGTGGACCGACCAGGGCGACGGGTTCCGCACGTTCCTGAACACCGAGGCCGGCACGCTGGTGCCCGGCCCGGTCGAATACTGCGGCGGCCAGCCGGACTTCGAACTCGCCGACTTCGACGGCAACGGCGCCACCGACGTCGTCATCGCCTTCTACGAGGGCTGGTGCGGCCCGTTCAGTGGCGTCGTCGTGGTCCTCGACGACGGCAGCACCCGCTATCTCGAGCAGGACGAGTGGGGCGACGACGGGTGGGAGGTCGACCTCGTCGACCTCGACGGCAACGGCCGCCCCGACGTGCAGACCACCAACTGGTCCGGCACCGTCCGACTGTTCGTCAACAACGGCGACGGCACCTTCACGCCGGGCATCCGGGCCGTCGAGGACCGGGTGACCGTCGGCCCGACCAACCGCAAGCGGATCAACGTGCTGGACAACGACGTCGTCGTCCCCGGCACGGTGCTGACCGTCACCACCCCGCCGAAGTACGGCACCGCGACGGTGACCGCGCAGAACACGATCGCGTACGTCCGCACCGACACCAGCCACGACAAGCGCGACATCTTCGGCTACCGGATCACCTCCGGCGCGCAGACGTCCGACGCGACGATCATCGTCCGGGTCAAGAAGTAGGGGTCCCGCGGGTACGGCGTACGACCCGGGTCGTACGCCGTACCCGGAACGGACCGTGCCTGAGACGGAGCCGGGCGCGACCCGGGGCCGACGCCGCGGCGGGCGCCGCGTCATAGCGTCGACCGACATGCGCCACGTGATCCTGGCCGGGCTGCGGGCCCGGCGCACCCGCCTGCTGCTGACCTCCGCCGCCGTCGCGCTCGGGGTGGCCTTCGTGGTCGCCACGGTCGCGATGACCGACACCCTCGCGGCCCAGCTCTACGACAGCACCGCCCGGCAGGCCAGGGACGTGGCGGTACGGGTCACCGCCGACGGGTCCGGGCGGCTGACCGACGCCGACCTGGCCGCCGTACGGGATGTGCCGGGGGTGGCGGCGGCGGCCGGTCGGGCCGGGGCGACCGGTGTGCTGCTCGGTGCCGACGGGCGGGTGGTGACCAGCCTGGGCAACCCGGACTCGACGTTGCGGGCCCTCGCCGACGACCCCCGGCTCGCCGGCTTCGACCTGGCCGCCGGGGCGTACCCGGCCGGGCCGGGCGAGATCGTCGTCGACCGCGACACGGCAGCCGCCCAGGGCTGGCCGCCGGGGGCGACGGTCCGGCTGGTCACGGCGGCGGGTGAGACGGTCACGTTCCGGCTGGCCGGGACCGCCGACACCACCGAGTCGTGGCCGGTCGTGCACCTGTCCGCCGCCGATCTGACGGCGGTCACCGGGGAGTCGGGCTGGGGCGCCGTCGACGTCCTGGCCGGCCCGGGCGCGGCACAGGACGACCTGCGGGACGCGGTGGCCGGGGCGCTGGCCGGCCGACCGGTGGAGGTCGTCACCGGCGCCCGGTACGCCGACGCGCTGGCCTCGGCCGCGGTCGGCGACGTCGCCCAGATCCGCCTCGCGCTCGGCGCCTTCGCCCTGGTCGCCCTGCTCGTGGCGGCGCTGGTCATCCACAACACGTTCGCGATCCTGGTGGCCCAGCGGCAACGGGAACTCGCCCTGCTGCGCTGCGTCGGCGCCGGTCGCGGCCAGGTGTTCGGTTCGGTGTTGGCCGAGGCGGCGGTGCTCGGGGTGCTGGCGGCGCTGATCGGCTTCGGTCTCGGGCTGGGCCTCGGCTGGCTGGGCGCGGCCGCTCTCGGCCGGACCAGCGGGGTCGGGCTCGACGTACCGCTCCAGGTCGGGGCGAACACCGTCGCCGTGGCGCTGCTCGTCGGGGTCGGGATCACCGTCGGGTCGGCGGCCCTGCCGGCCCGGGGTGCCACCCGGGTCGCCCCGGTCGCGGCGCTGGCCAACCAGCCGGACCTGGCACCCACCGGTGGCGCCGGGGTGCTGCGGGTGGCCGTCGGGATCGCCGCCCTGCTGCTCGGTACGGCGCTCGTGGTGGTCGGCGCGGCCACCGGCGCGATCATGCCGACCGTCGCCGGCGGGTTGCCGGTCGCCCTCGGCGTGCTTGCGCTCGGGCCGGTCGTGGTGGGTCCGCTGGCCCGGCTCGTCGGGCGGATTCCGGCGCTGCTGTTCGGGGTCGCCGGCCGCCTCGCCGCCGCGAGCGGCGACCGGAGCCCGCGCCGGGCCGCCGCGACCGCGCTGTCGCTGACCGTCGGCATCACCCTGGTGACGGCGTTCCTGGTCAGCGCCGAGACGCTCAAACACAGCCTCGACGACCAGATGCGCAAGCGGTACCCGCTGGACTACCTGGTGACCGCGCCGGACGGGCACCGGCTGCCCGGCGACCTGGCCGCCCGGCTCGCCGCGGTGCCCGAGGTCGAGCGCGCGGTGCCGCTGGCCGCCACCGGCAGCGGGCTGCGGGCCGGCACGCGGACCGGGTCGGCCGAGGTCGGCGGCTTCGACCCCGATCTCCTGCGCCGCGAGTTCGCGCTGCCGGCCGGGTCCGGCAGGGTCGAGGACTTCGCCGCCGGCGGCGCGGTGCTCGCCCCGGACACCGCGCGGGCGCTGGCGGTCCGGGCCGGCGACCGGATCACCGTCGAGGGGCCGGACGGCAGCGTCGAGGTGGTGGTGTCGGCGGTGCTCTCCGTCCCGTCGGCGCCACTGCCGGAGGTGCTTCTCACCCCGGCGGAGGCGGCGGCGGTCGTCGGCACGCCGGCCCCGCACGGGGTGCTGGTCTGGATGGCGGACGGTGTCCCGCCGCCGGCCGCCCGGATCGCCGTCGCGTCGGTGACCGACACCGAACCGCTGGCGGTCGTGGCCGACGTGCAGAGCAGCGGCGAGCAGACCGGGGCGATCATCGACGGGCTGCTGGCGGTGGTCGGCGCGCTGGTGGTGCTGTCGGTGGTGATCGCGGTGGCCGGGATCGCCAACACGCTGACCCTGTCGGTGCTCGAACGGACCCGGGAGTTCGGGCTGCTGCGGGCGGTCGGCCTGGCCCGCCGGCAGTTGCGGGTGATGCTGCTCGCCGAGGGCGTGGTGCTGGCCACCGTCGCCGGTGTGGTCGGGGTCGCCCTCGGTGTCGGGTTCGGGGTCGCGGCCGCCTACGCGGCGATCCCCCGCGACTGGCTGGTGCTCGCCCTGCCGTACGGCCGGATCGCCCTGGTGGTGGTCGGTGCGGCGGTGGTCGGGCTGCTGGCCGGGGTGGTACCGGCGCGGCGGGCCGCCAGGGTTCCCCCGGTGGCGGCTCTCGCGGCGGAGTGACGTCGGGCGGAACCCCGGTCCCGCCCGGCTCAGTCCCCGGGGTGGACGCGGAAGCCGCGGCCGGCGGTCACCAGTTGTTCGAGCAGCGGCGCCGGTGCCAGGCCCGGCTCCCGCGACTGCCGGTAGAGGTCGCGCAGCGTCGCCAGCGCCACGTCGAGCCCGATCCGATCGAGCAGTTCGAACGGCCCCACCGGGTAACCGCAGCCCAGCCTCATCGCGTGGTCGATGTCGTCGGCGGTCGAGTACGACGCCTCCAGCATCCGCACCGCGTCGTTGAGGTACGGCAGCAGCAGCGCGTCGACCACGTAGCCGGCCCGGTCGGCGCAGACCACGGCGGCCCGGCCGAGCCGCTCGCAGACGGCGCGGGCGGTGGCGGTCGTCGTGGGCGCGGTCCGTACGGTGTGGACGATCTCGACCAGGGCCCGGTCCGGTGCCGGGTCGAGGAAGTGCAGCCCGAGCACGTCGGCGGGCCGTCCGGTCGCCATGGCCAGGTCGATCACCGGCAGCCGGGTGGTCGACGCGGCGAGCACGGCGCCCGGCTTGCAGATCCCGTCGAGGGCGGTGAACAGCGCCCGGTCGGCGTCGGGGTCGCCGGGGCCGGCGGTCACGACGAGATCGGCGCCGGCGAGCCGGTCGAGTTCGCCGGTCACCGCGACGACGTCGTACCCGGCTCCGGTGAAGAGTTCGGCGAGCCGTTCGGCCGGTTCGCCGGAGCCGACGACACCGACCGTGGCGACCTGCGCGGCGGCGCCGGCCGGCGCCGGGGACGGCGCCCACCCGTCGGGTACGACCACCGCCGAGCCCGGCTTCTCGTAGCTGTAGAAGCCCCGTCCGCTCTTGCGGCCGAGCCAGCCGGCGGTGACCATCTGCCGCAGCAGCGGTACGGGCGCGTGCCGCCGGTCCCGGCCGCCGCGGCGGTACATGGTCTCGAGGATCTCGTACGCGGTGTCGAGGCCGATCAGGTCCAGCAGGGCGAGCGGCCCCATCGGCAGGCCGCCGCCGAGCCGCATGGCGGTGTCGAGGTCCTCGCGGCCGACGTGGCCCGACTCCAGCATCCCGGCCGCCTGGTTGAGATAGGTCAGCAGCAGGGCGTTGACGATGAAGCCGGCCCGGTCGTCGACGGTGACACCGGTCTTGCCGAGCCGGGCGCACAGTGCCTCGACGTCGGCGACGACCTCGGGCGCGGTGACCACCGTACGGATCACCTCGACCAGCCGCATGACCGGCGCCGGGTTGAAGAAGTGCACCCCGACGACCTGCTCGGGCCGGCCGGTGGCGGCCGCGATCTCGGTGACCGAGAGCGAGGAGGTGTTGGTGGCCAGGATCGTCGCCGGCTTGCAGGTGCGGTCGAGGTCGGCGAAGAGCCGCCGCTTGATGTCGAGCCGCTCGGGCACCGCCTCCACGACCAGGTCGACCTCGCGCAGCGCGTCGAGCCCGACGGCGAAGGTCACCCGGGACAGCAGCGCGTCGCGGTCGGCGGGGGCGAGCTTGCCCCGGGCCACCGCCCGGTCGGTGGAGCCGGTGAGGTTGTCCCGGCCCCGGTCCAGCGCGGCATCGGTGATCTCGACGGCGACGACGTCGACCCCGTTGCGGGCGAAGACCTCCACGATGCCGGCGCCCATGGTGCCGAGCCCGACCACCCCGACGGTGTGGATTTCGCGTGCCACGCTGCCCTCCTCACCGGCCGGCGAACCGGCCGGCCGCGACCTGAACACCCACAGGCTACTTAACGAGAACTCAGGCCACCGGACCGCGTCCGCCCTCGCGGGTCCACTCTCGGCTCCGCGGCGGACCTCTCCTGCGGCTGGCGCCGCGCGCGGTCAGCCGCGTGCCGCCGCGACCACCGCCGCCGCGCCGGCCGGGCCGAGCGTGATCGTGTAGTGGTTGACGCCGGGCACGGTGACCTCGGTCGTCCCGGGTAGCCAGTGCGCGGCGTGCCCCTCGGCGTAGAACGGCTGGTCGGGCTGGTCGAGCATTCCGCGCTCGGCGCGCAGGAAGACCGCGGGCACCCCCACCGGCGCCGGGACGACGCCGGGCAGGGCGTAGGTGTCCCGGGCGTCGCGGACGGCCGCCTCCGGCCGGCACGCCGGGCGCAGCTCGGGCGGCTCGCCGACCAGGTCGTAGTCGACGTACCCGGTGACCGCGTCGGTCCAGTCCACGAAGGACGGATGGGCCCGCCACAGGTCCCGGTACGCCTCCCGGTCCGGGAACGTCATCGCGAGCCGGGCGAACGCCGGGCCGATGGTCTGCCGGACGGCGTCCGCGATCGTCGCCTCGTCGGCGGCAGCGTCGATCCCGGCCGGTGCCGGCAGCGGCGGCCCGCCGTCGACCAGCACCAGCCGCTCGACCAGCCGCGGGTGGCGGCGGGCCAGCGCGACCGCGACGAAGCCGCCCATCGAGTGGCCGAGCACCACGGCCGGCCCGCCGCCGTACGCCCCGATCACGGCCGCCAGGTCGTCGGCGTGCCGCTCCATCCCGTACGGGCCGGGCAGGTCGCGGCTGCGCCCCCGGCCGCGCAGGTCGGCGGCGACCAGCCGGTGGTCGACACCGAGCCGCTCGCCGACCAGGGTCCAGGCCACGTGCGACGAGGTGATGCCGTGCGCGGCGACCAGCAGCGGACCGTGGTCGCCCCACACACCGACGGTCAGGTCACCGCCGTCGACCGGCACCGTCCCGACGGCGTACGGCACCCCGACCGGGCCGGTCACGGCAGCAGCTCCAGCAGCGCGGCGGCGAAGTCGGCGGGCCGCTCGACGTGCGGCGAGTGGCCGCAGCCCTCGTACACCACCTCGCGGTAGCGCCCCCCGGCGGCGGCGTAGCGGTCCAGCACGGCCCGGGTCTGACCGACCATCGGCTGCGGCGGGTAGGTGTCGGCGCCCGGCCAGCCCGGCACCAGACCGAGGACGCCGAGCTGCCCGAACTCGAGCATCGAGGTGTCCGAGACGATGACGTCACGGTCGCCCCGGATCCAGGTGACGGGCGGCTTGACGGCGACCGCGACCAGCTCGTCGGCGATCCGGAAGTGCCGGGGCGACATCGTGTTGAGGACGCCCCGGTCGCCGGGGGCGACGCCGGGCCAGGTGTCCACCACGGACGTCGTACCCGGGTAGTTGTCGTCGCCGGTGGCGGTCGACAGCACGGTGTCGAGCAGTGCCTCCTCGTCGGCGCCGAGCGCGGCGGGGTCGGCGACGTACGTCGCCCGCATGACGTTGCGCGGGCTGGCCGGCCCGTCGGCGCCCCGGTCGCCGGCGGCCAGCCGCTTGACGAAGTCGGGGTTGGCCGAGCCGCCGCCGGTGCCGGCGAAGTCGGCCGTGGTCGGCGTGCCGGCGAGGTCGCGGGTGCCGCCGAAGCCGTACGGCGACACCGGCGACTCGAGCAGCAGGCCGGCGACCCGGTCGGGATGGTCGACCAGCAGTTGCATCGCGACCCCGCCGCCCATCGAGTGACCGGCGACGACCGGCCGGGCGCCGGGAGCGCCGAAGAGGGCCGGGTGGTCGAGCAGGGCCGCCACGTCGTCGGCGAAGTCGCGCAGCCCGCGGGTCGCGTCGACCGGGGCGGTGTCGGTCGCGCCGTAGCCGCGCAGGTCCGGCGCGACGATCCGCAGCGGGTCCGGAAGGTGGCGCAGCAGCGGATACCAGAAGGCCCCGGAGGAGCAGTTGCCGTGGATCAACAGCACCGGCGTGCCGTCGACCGGCCCGGCGACGTGCACGTGCTGGGCGATCCCGCGTGCTTCGACGCGTACCGTCTCGGTCTCCATGCGCCGGATCATCGCACCGGGCCGGGCCGGTCACCATGTGGAGCGGACCCACATGGTCCGGCCCCGACCTGTGTGGCCGGCCCCGCCCGGTGACCGGACCGGCTCAGCGGGTGACCATCAGCACCCAGGCCACCCAGCCGGCCAGCATCACCACGCCGCCGACGACCAGGACGAGCCGGCCGGACCGGCGCGCGGTCTGCATCGCCTGCGTCGGCTCGGCCAGCACCCCGACGGCGGACCGCTGTTCGGCGGACGCCCCGATCGCGCGCTGCGCCGGGATGGACCCCACCAGGCGTACGGAGCCGACCGGGTCGGTCAGCGCGGCCGACGGGTCGAAGAACCGCAGCTCGACGCCGCCGAACCGGACCCGGTCACCGTCCCGCAACTCCACCGCGACGCCTTCGATCCGCCGATCGTTGAGAAAGGTGCCGTTGGTCGAGCCCACGTCGGACAACGTCGCCCGGCCATCCGTCAGCTCGACGGCGGCATGCCGGCGGCTCACCCGGGAGTCCTCGACGACGATGTCGACGCCGTCCTCCCGTCCGATCGTCCGGATGCCGGGGCGTAGCCGGAAGCTCGCACCGCGCAGTGGCCCGCTCGTCACCGTCAATTGCGGAAGCAGGGGCAGATCATCGGACATGTGTGTCGACAACGCCTTTCCGGTCGGTGGGAACGACCCCCCCGGTCGCTCCCCCGGTCAGCTTTTCAAGCCCGGCCAAGGTAATCACCGCACCGGTGGGCCGGATTACGCAGTCCCCCGGCCAGACCTCACTCACCGGTTCGGTCGTATCGGCCGGCCACGATCGCCGTACGTCCATCACGGACGAACGGCGTCCCTGGCCCGGTACTGTTTTCCATCGATGGCCACCGAGCGGCCTTCCATCGATCACGACCGGGCTGCAATGAGTATTTCTCAGGTTTAGACTCGGCACAAAACATCTCGAGGAGCGCCGATGACCACTTTCCGCGTGCCCGGCGTGCCGGTGATCGCCGACGGCGAACTGATCTCCACCAACCCGGCCACCGGCGACGAGGCCGGCCGCCTGCCGGTGGCCACCGCCGACGACGTCGCCCGCGCGGTCGAGCGGGCCCGCACCGCCGGCAACTGGTGGATCGGACTCGGCGACGCCGGCCGCCGCGAACGGCTGCTCCGCTTCCGGGCGGTGCTCGCCAACCGGATCACCGAACTGGCCGAAGTCGTCAACGCCGAGGGCGGCAAACCGGTCGCCGAGGCGGTCGTCGAGATCGTGTCCGCGATCGAACACCTGGACTGGGCCACCCGCAACGCCCGCCGGGTCCTCGGCGCCCGCCAACTCCGGTCCCGGCTCATCCTCGCCGAGTTCGCCGCCCACCTCGAATACCAGCCGTACGGCGTGGTCGGGGTGATCGGCCCCTGGAACTACCCGGTGCTCACCCCGCTCGGCTCGATCGGGTACGCCCTCGCCGCCGGCAACGCGGTCGTGTTCAAGCCCAGCGAATACACCCCCGTCGCCGGCCAGTGGTACGTCGACGCGTTCGCCGAGGTGGTGCCCGAACAGCCGGTGCTGCAGGCCGTACACGGGCTCGGCGACGTCGGGGCGGCGCTGTGCCGGTCCGGTGTCGACAAGGTGGCGTTCACCGGCTCCACCGCCACCGCCCGCAAGGTGATGGCCGCCTGCGCCGAGACGCTGACCCCGGTGCTGCTGGAGTCCGGCGGCAAGGACGCCATGATCGTCGACGCGGACGCCGACCTGGACGCCGCCGCCGAGGCCGCCGTATGGGGCGGGATGACCAACGCCGGCCAGACCTGCATCGGCATCGAACGGATCTACGCCGTCGCGCCGGTCTACGACACCTTCGTGGCCAAGGTGGTCGAACGGGCCGGCCGGCTGACCGTGGGAGCGGCGGGCGACGCCGACCTCGGCCCGATCACCATGCCGGCGCAGATCGACATCATCCGGCGGCACATCGACGACGCGCTGGCCCGGGGCGGCCGCGCCGTGCTGGGCGGCCCCGACGCGGTCCAGCCGCCGTACATCCGGCCGACGATCCTGGTCGACGTGCCCGAGGACTCGGCCGCCGTACGGGAGGAGACCTTCGGACCAACCCTGACGATCAAGAAGGTACGCGACGCGCAGGAGGCACTGACCCTCGCCAACGCACTGCCGTACGGCCTGGGCGGTTCGGTGTTCGGCCAGCGGCAGGCGATCCCGATCGCCCGGCGGCTGCGCTCCGGAATGGCCGCGATCAACTCGGTGATCACCTTCGTCGGCATGTCCACGCTGCCCTTCGGCGGCGTCGGCGACTCCGGCTTCGGCCGCATCCACGGCGACGACGGGCTGCGCGAGTTCGCCCGCGCCAAGGCGATCACCCGCCGCCGCGGCCCGTCCATGCTGCCCGCGATGACCTTCGACCGTACGCCGGCCCAGGTCGCCCGGATCGTCAAGCTGGTCAAGACCCTCTACGGGCGGAACTAGCGGGCCTCGCCTCTGTTTCTTTGGCCTCGCCTCCGGCGAGGCTGGCTCGCTCCGCTTCGCGCCGCCCTATGCACCGTCTTCGCCCTGCGGGCCGCGACCGCTTCGCGGCGCGGTCCTCGGGCTCCAGACGGTGCGGCGGCGCTCGGTCGACTCGCGACGTGAGTTGCGGTCACACCTGTCCGCCGATTGCTTCGCCGAACGGTGCGGGTTTTCGTGCCGACGGGCAGCGGGTGGCACGGGCGGAAAGGCCGGCGCCGCCGGGCTAGGGCTGTCGGCGGCCACAGCGCATTCGCTGTGGGCCGCGACAGCGACCTCGCCCGGGCCGGCACGCGCGACGAAGCCTGGGCCGCCGTGGCGAGGCGGTCAGAAAAGGGTGAGTTCGTCGCGCTTCATGCCGCGCATCGCGTTGTAGTCGAGTACGACGCAGCGGATGCCGCGGTCCTCGGCCAGCACCCGGGCCTGTGGCTTGATCTCCTGGGCCGCGAAGATGCCGGCGACCGGGGCGAGCAGCGGGTCGCGGTTGAGCAGTTCGAGGTAGCGGGTGAGCTGCTCGACGCCGTCGATCTCGCCCCGCCGCTTGATCTCGACCGCCACCGCCGCGCCGGCCGCGTCCCGGCAGAGCAGGTCGACCGGCCCGATGGCGGTCATGTACTCCCGGCGGACCAGCGTGTGGCCGTCCCCGAAGACGGTCGGCGACGCCGCGCACAACTCCTGCAGGTGTGCCTCGACACCGTCCTTGACCAGGCCCGGGTCGACGCCCAGGTCGTACGAGGTGTCCTGGAACACCTCCTCCAGGGTGATCCGCAGCTCCTCGCCGGCCTTGTTGACCACCCGCCACACGCCCGGTGCCTCTTCCAGCTTGCACGGCGGGCTCATCCAGTTGAGCGGCTTGTAGGCGCGGTCGTCGGCGTGTATCGACACCGACCCGTCCGCCTTGACCATCAGCAACCGGGTGGCCGCCGGCAGGTGGGCCGAGAGCCGTCCGACATAGTTGACTTCGCATCGCGCAATCACCAACCGCACCCGACGAGGGTAGCGGAGGCGGCCGCCGGCGCCGCGACGGCGCTGGCGCGGCGGTGCGATGCTGGTTGACGTGCTGGAAGCGTTGACGGGGACCGGTCTTGCCGCATCGGCCGGGTTGAACGCCTACATTCCCCTGCTCACGATGGGGCTGCTCGGCAGATACACCGACGTCATCGACCTGCCGGCCGGCTGGCAGTGGCTGTCCAACGGCTGGGTGCTCGCCATCCTCGCCGTGCTGCTGGTCGTGGAGGTGGTCGCCGACAAGGTGCCGGTGGTCGACCACGTCAACGACGTGATCCAGACGGCGGTCCGGCCGACCGCGGGTGGCCTGGCGTTCGGTGCCGGGTCGAGTTCGGAGACCGTGACGGTCACCGACCCGGGGCAGTTCTTCTCGTCCAACCAGTGGGTGCCGATCGTGGCCGGGGTGCTCATCGCGCTCGGTGTGCACGGCGCCAAGTCGGCCGCCCGGCCGGTGATCAACGCGATGACGGCGGGGATCGGCGCACCGGTGGCGAGCACGGCCGAAGACGCCACGAGCGTGGTGATGTCGGTGGTCGCCATCCTGCTGCCGGTGCTGGTGATCCTGTTCCTGCTGCTCCTGGTGGTCTTCTGGTTCTGGCTGCGCCGGCGCCGGCGGGACCGGCGGGCGGAACGTGAGGCGGCCCGGGCTGCCGGATTCCGGGTCTAGGACGCTCTCCCGCACGGGAGAACGACCGGGCCTACGCGGCACTGCCGGGATCCACGGGTACCCGTCACCGCCTCCGGCCTGGGCTGGAATGATCCGCCTCGTGCTGAAGTCGCTGTCCACCCGCCTCGTCACCGTCGCCGCCGTACTGGCCACGCTGGGCGGCGCCACCGCGCTGGTCGTCGGCCTCACCGGCGGGGACCGGGACACCGGCACGCGGCCCACGTTCGGCAGTGCGTCGACCCCGACGGCCACCGCACCCGGCCTACCGGCGCCGACGTCGGCCTCGCCGACCGTCGCGCCGCCGCTGCCCGGCGCCACCCGGCCCGGCACCCGGCCGCCGGTGGTCGACAACGGTCCGCGTACGGGCAACCGGGTCGCGCTCACCTTCGACGCCGACATGACCGACGGGATGCTCCACAGCCTGCGTACGGGCCAGGTGAAGTCGTACGCGAACCTGAAGATCCTGGATCTGCTGGAGCGCGAGGAGCTGGCGGCGACGTTCTTCCTGACCGGCAAGTGGGTGGAGCGGTATCCGGAGGTGACCCGCCGGATCGCCGGCAACGAGCGGTTCGAACTGGCCAACCACACCTACGGCCACGAGGCGTTCACCGCCGACTGCTACGGCCTGCCCCGGCTGCCGACGGCGCGGATGACCGCCGACGTGGCCAAGACCTTCGAGGTCATCGAGGCGTACGGCGGCCGGCAGACCCGCTACTTCCGGTTCCCCGGCCTCTGCCACGACGGTACGGCGCTGTCGGCGCTGGCCCCGCTCGGCCTGACGGTGGTGGACGGCGACGTGGTCAGCGGCGATCCCTTCGCGACCGCGTGGGAGCCGATCGTGTCGGCGGTGCTGTCGAAGGTCAAGCCCGGTTCGGTGATCATCATGCACGTCACGGAGGCGAACGCCGCGATGACCGACGAGGCGCTGCCACACATCCTGGCCGGGCTGCGGGAGCGCGGGCTGGAGCCGGCGGCGCTGTCGGAGGTTCTGGCGACGACCTGACGGCGGGGCAACACGCGGCGGAACGCAGAGGGATGAGACCGACAAAAGGGATAAAGTAGGCGCGATTCCGATTGTCGGGGGGTCCGTTGGCGAACGTCGCCGGAACGACAGCGGCGGTCCACGTCGGCCCGCCGCACGGGTGCACCGGTGGCTAGCCGCTGGGCCGGACTGCTCGCCGCCGTCGGACGGGACGTCGCCGCCGCGCGCGGGCTCGCCCGGTCGGCAGCCGCCTCGACCGGGTCGGCCCGGTCGCGCACCGCCGCCAGGCACGCGGTCGTACGCGCCGCGCACGCCGCCTGCCTGCACCAGTTGACCGAGGCACGAGACGCCACCCGGCGCGAGATCACCCGCCGCTACCTGCGCGAATCCACCCGGCTCGCCGGCGACATCGCCCGGCTGGCGGCCGTACGGGCACCGGGCGCGGCCGGCGCGCCGTGGCGGGACTGGGCACCCGCCGAGCCGCCGCCCGGCCCTGGCGGCGACCTGCTCCGGATCGGCACCATCGGCTCCGACCGGCCCGGCGAGTGCGGCCCCCCGGTGCCGGCCCTGCTGCCACTGCTCGACCGGACCCATCTCACCTTGCACGGCGACCAGTCCGTCGTGGACGGAATCATCACCGGCCTGCTGCTGCGGGTGCTGGGCTCGACCCGGCCGGGCGACGTACGGATCACCGTCTACGACCCCGAGCACCTCGGCGGCGGCCTCGCCGGATTCGCCCCGCTGGGCGCCGCCGGGCTGCTCACCTCCGTCGGCCCGGGTGGGCTCACCGGGACCCTCGACGACCTCGTGGAGCAGATCCGCCGGATCAACGAGAGCGTGCTGGCCGGTGAGTACGCGACCCTCGCCGACGCCACCACCGCCGGGCGGCGACCCGAGCCGTGGCGGCTGCTGGTGCTGCTCGGCGACGCGGCGACCGCCACCGAACTGACCGCCGCCCAGCGGGCCCAGCTCGACCGGATCGTACGCACCGGGATCGCCTGCGGGGTCCACGTCGTCAGCCGGGGCCTACCGGTGCGGCCCGGACCGGCGGTGGAGACGGTCACCGTCGAAGGCGACCGGGTCCGCTGCGCGAGCCTCGCCGCGCTACCGGTACGCCCCGACCCCGCACCGCCGGCCGGACGGGTCGCCGCGTTCTGCCGGGAACTCGCCGAACGCCTGGTCGCCGGCCCGCCCCCGGTCCGGTTCGCCGACCTCGCCCCGGAGAAACTGTGGACCCAGAGCTCGGCGGCCGGGCTCGGCGCCCCCGTCGGCACCGGGCCGGGCGGCGAACTCGTCGAGGTGGCGCTCGGCGACGACCCGCCGCACGCCCTGGTCGGCGGCCCGTCCGGCGCCGGCAAGACCAACCTGCTCTACGCCTGGCTGGGCGCGCTGACCACCCGCTACTCCCCCGACGAGCTGGCGCTGTACCTGCTCGACTTCAAGGAAGGGGTGTCGTTCGCCCGGTTCGCCCCGAGCCCGCGCGACCCGAGCTGGCTGCCCCAGGTCCGCCTGGTCGGCGTCAACATCAACTCCGACCGCGAGTTCGGGCTGGCGATGCTGCGCCACCTCGCCGACGAACTGCGCCGCCGGGCCCGCGCGGCCAAGAGGTACGACGCCAGCAAGCTCGCCGAACTCCGGGCCGAGGACCCGGGCGGCCACTGGCCCCGGATCGTCGCCGTGATCGACGAGTTCCAGGTGCTGGTGACCGGGCGGGACGCGGTCGCCACCGAGGCGGTGAACCTGCTGGAGGACCTGGCCCGCCGGGGCCGTTCGCAGGGCATCCACCTGGTGCTCGCCTCGCAGGACGTGTCCGGCATCGAGGCGCTGTGGGGGCGGTCGGGCCTCATCGCCCAGTTCACGCTCCGGATCGCCCTACCCAAGGCCCGCCGGATCCTGGCCGAGACCAACCCCGCCGCCGACGTGGTCCCCCGGTTCCACGCGGTGGTGAACACCGACTCCGGGGTGCCGGACGCCAACCGGATCGTCCGGCTGCCGGAGGCCGGCGACCGGGCCGGCTGGCGGGTGCTGCAGGACGAGCAGTGGCGGGCCCGGCCGGACGGCCTGCCACCGCCGCGCCTCTTCGACGGCGACGCCGTACCGGTCTTCCCGGCCACCGGCCACTTCCCCGACCTGGCCGGGCCGCCCGGCGCCGTCGTCGGCGAGACGATCGACGTACGGGGCCGGTCGGCGGTCGTACGGCTCGGCCGGGTGCCCGGCCGCAACCTCGCCGTACTCGGGTCCCGGACCGGGGAGGCGTGCGCCGTGCTCGGATCGGCGGCCCGGTCGCTCGCGGCCCAGGTGCCGGCCGCCCGGTTCAGCATCGCCTGCCTCGACGGCGACGCCGACCGGTCCGCCCGGCTGCTGCACGCCGCGCTGCCCGACGCCGCCTGGTACGACCCGGACAGCATCGACGAACTCCTCGCCGAACTGACCGACGGGCTGACCGGGGCGGTACCGGACCAGCCGCACTACGTCGTCGGTTACGCCTTCGACGCGGTCGCCGGCAGGCTGGCCAGCAAACCGGCGGGTGGCGGCCCGACCGGTCACGAACGGTTGCGCGCGGTGCTCGCCCGGGGACCCGAGCACCGCGTGCACCTGCTCGGCTGGTGGCGTACCGTCCCCCGGTTACGCGACGACCTCGGTGGGATCGGGGCGCGGTTCGACGCGATCGGCGCCTGGGTGGCGCTCGACGTACACGGCGGCGAGTTGGCGCCGCTCTGCCCGCAGCCGGGCGGGCCGGACTGGTACCCCCGCCCGCACCGGGGCCTCTTCTTCGACCGGGCGGTGCACCGTACGCCGGAACTCGTCATCCCGTACGAACTGCCGGAGGACCCCCGGTGACCGGGTACGGCCGGCTCGTCGCCGAACTCGGGGCGGCCGCGGCCCGACGGGACACCGCCCTCGCCGCCGCCGACCGGGCGTACCGCGAGGGCGCGGCGACCGCCTCGGCGGAACTGGCCTGGGCCGCCGCCGACGCCGAGGCGGCCGAGCGGCGGGCCGCCGCCGACACCGAGGCCGTCCACCTGGTCGACCGGGAGGCGGCCCGGCTGTGGGAAGAGCTACGGGCGCTGCGCCGCTGGCCCGGACGGCCGGTCGGCGACCTGCCCGAGCCCGACCGGGCGGCGGGTACGACCATGGGACGGGAGTCCGCAGCCGGTACGTTCACGGCCGGGGCTTCCACAGGGAGCACTTTCCCCGGCGGGGCGTATCCGGTCCGGCCAGCCGAGGCTGGGGCTGGGGCGCCGGTGGCCGGGACCGCCGCGGCTGGCGCGGCCACGACTAAGGCGGCGGCGGGGACGGCCACACCCGCGGCGGCCACGGCTGGGCAGGGGCTGGGCGGGTCGGGCGCCGGGCTGTCGTCGGCGGCCCAGGCACTGGAGCGGGCCAGGCTGCGCATCGCCGCCGCCCGCCCCGACGCGCCCCGCAGACCCGTACCCCGGTTGGTCCTGCCCTTCCTGCCGCTGGTCGGGGCGGCGCTGGCCGCGCTCACCGGGCTGGTCGCGGCCGGGCTGGTCGCGATCCAACCGGACGGCGCGGCGTCGGTACCACGCGTGCTGGGCTGGCTGGTGTTCCTGGTCGCGCCGTTCACCGCGATTCCACCGGTGGCCTGGTGGCTACGGCGCACCGGGAGCCGGCCCGACGTGGGCGCGATCGGCCTGCTGCTGCTCGGCGGTATGGCCGCCGGCACCATCCTCTCCCTGACCCTCACCCACTGATCCCCCGCCGCTCCCCGCACCCGCGCTCCGAGTCCGCGCCCCGTCCGGGCCTACGCGTCGATCAAGGACAAACCGTGCCCGCTCTACGGTGGTTCGTCGCGCAACAACTCCTTGATCAAGGCAAGCACCCGGGCGCCGACCACCCGAGACGGGGTAATGCCGCGCCGTCCACAGCGAATCCGGCGTACTCACATCGAATTCGCTGTGGACGGCAACAGCACCCCTCCCGACGTCGCCCCCGGCCACGGTGGCGGCTGCCCCCGATCGGACCCCCGTGGACCACGAACCACGCGGTGACCGGGGACCTACGCGTGACCAAGGACATGTCGCAGGACAAGCCGGGAGTAATACCCCACGACTTCTCCTTGATCGACGCAAGCAGCCGCCCGCACCCAGGCCCGACGCGAGCAGAACCGGAGTGGCGGCGCGGGCTCGACGAGAACGGCAGGCGGCAGGCGGCGGGCGGCGGGCGGCGCGAGCTGCGATCGGGACACCGACCGGGGCGGGTGATCCAGGGCCCGCTCGCCGACCCCGCGTGCCAGCGGGCATCGCCGGACCCGGATAGTTGACGCCATGACTGACGGTCTCGCGATCTCCGCGCGGGGGATACGCAAGTCGTACGGCGCCAACACCGCGGTCGACGGCGTCGACCTCGACGTACGTCGCGGCGAGATCTTCGCGCTGCTCGGCCCCAACGGCGCGGGCAAGACGACCACCGTGGAGATCCTGGAGGGCTACCGGCAGCGCGACGCGGGCGACGTCACGGTGCTCGGTGTCGACCCCGCCCGCGCCGACCAGCGGTGGCGGGCCCGGGTCGGGATCGTCCTGCAGGGTACGGGCGAGTTCGACGAGCTGACCGTCGGTGAGGTCGTACGGCATTTCACCGCCTTCTATCCGGCGCCGGACGACCCGGACCGGGTGATCGAACGGGTCGGCCTGACGGCGAAGGCGAAGGCCCGTACCCACTCGCTTTCCGGCGGGCAGAAGCGCCGGCTGGACGTGGCGCTGGGCATCATCGGCCGCCCCGAACTGCTCTTCCTCGACGAGCCGACCACCGGGTTCGACCCGGAGGCGCGGCGGGAGTTCTGGGAGCTGATCCGGGATCTGTCCGCGAGCGGCACCACGATCGTGCTGACCACGCACTATCTGGACGAGGCGGAGGCGCTCGCCGACCGGGTCGGGGTGATCGCCGCCGGCCGGGTGGTCGAGGTGGCGCCGCCGGCCCGGCTCGGCAACCGGGAGCAGGCGTTGGCGACGGTGAGCTGGCGTACGGCGGACGGCGCGGTGGAGCGTGCCGAGACGGCGACGCCGACGGCGTTGGTCGGCGAGTTGGCGGCACGGTACGGCGGTGAGGTGCCCGGGCTGACCGTCACCCGGCCGACGTTGGAAGACATCTACCTCACGATGATCGGACACCGATGACCACGGTCGACACTCCGCTCCGGGTCGGTCCGGTCCGGCTGGCCCTGCGCCAGGGCGGGCTGGAGTTGCGCCAGTTCCTGCGCAGCCGCGAGTCGGTGGTCTTCACCATGGGTTTCCCGGTGATCATGATCCTGATCTTCGCGGCGATCTTCAACGACGAGATCGCGCCCGGGGTCAGCTACACGCAGTACTTCATCACCGGGATGATCGCGACCGGTCTGATGACGGTCAGCTTCCAGAACCTGGGCATCTGGATCCCGATCGAGCGGGACCGGGGTGTGCTCAAGCGGCTGCGCGGTACGCCGATGCCGAAGTGGGTCTACTTCGCCGGCAAGGTGATCATGGTCGTGGTGATCGGGCTCGCCGAGACGGCGCTGCTGCTCGCCGTGTCGGTCGCCCTCTTCGACCTGCGCCTGCCCGGCACCCTCGGCAAGTGGCTCACCTTCGGCTGGGTGTCGGTGCTCGGGATCGCGGCGTGCACGCTGTGCGGGATCGCCTTCTCGTCGCTGGCCCGTACGGCCCGCAGCGGCTCGGCGGTGGTGACGCCGGTGGCGCTGGTGTTGCAGTTCATCTCCGGGGTGTTCTTCGTCTTCACCAGCCTGCCGGGCTGGATGCAGCAGGTGGCGGCGATCTTCCCGCTCAAGTGGATGTGTCAGGGGCTGCGGTCGGTCTTCCTGCCCGAGTCGTTCGGCGCCCAGGAACCCGGTGGCTCCTTCGAGCTGGGCCGGGTCGCCCTGGTCCTGTCCGCATGGTGCGTGATCGGCCTGGTCCTCTGCCTGACCACCTTCCGCTGGACGACCAAACGCGACGGCTGACCCCGTCGGTGCCGCGCCCTGATGATCCGCGTGATCAGGGAGTACGTACAACACGCCCGCCCCGGTCCCTGATCACGGGGATCAAGGGCGGGGCGGGCGGGCAAGCGGGGCGTCGGGCGGGCTCAGTACTCGTAGAAGCCCTGGCCCGACTTGCGGCCGAGGGCGCCGGCGGTGACCATCCGCTGGAGCAGTTCCGGCGGGAAGAACTTCGGGTCGCCGGTGTCGGTGTAGATGTTCTTCGCGGCGTGCATCAGCACGTCGACGCCGGTCAGGTCGGTGGTCGCCAGCGGCCCCATCGCGTGGCCGAAGCCCAGCTTGCAGGCGGTGTCGAGGTCCTCGGCCGACACCACGCCGGACTCGACGAGCTTGACGGCCTCGACCACCAGCGCGGCGATCAGCCGGGTGGTGACGAAGCCGGCGATGTCCCGGTTGACCACCACGACGGTCTTGCCGATCTCCTCGGCGAAGGACCGCACGGTCGCCAGCGTCTCGTCGGAGGTCTGGTAGCCGCGTACGAGTTCGCAGAGCTTCATCATCGGCACCGGCGAGAAGAAGTGGGTGCCGACCACCGACTCGGGCCGGTCGGTGACCGCCGCGATCTGGGTGACCGGGATGGCCGAGGTGTTGGTGGCCAGCACCGCGTCGGCCTTGCAGATCTTGTCGAGCGCCCGGAAGACCTCGTGCTTGATCTCGATCCTCTCGAAGACCGCCTCGACGACGATGTCGGCGTCGGCCGCCGCCTCCAGCTCGGTGGTCGGGCTGATCCGGGCCAGCGTCGCCTCGACGTCGTCGGCGGCGATGGTCCCCTTGCTGGCGAACTTCTCCAGCGACCGGCGGATGCCGGCGAGCCCGCGCCCGGTCGCCGCGTCGTCCAGGTCGCGCAGCGTCACCTGCCAGCCGGCCTGCGCCGCCACCTGTGCGATTCCCGAACCCATCAGACCGGCCCCGATGACCGCCAGTCGACCCGCCATCTGCATCTCCCTCGCCGTGGGCTGACCGCGGGCGGGCGCCCGCGCCGCTCTCGCGGATGCGGACACCTCCGCACCGCTATCCGAGCACCCTAACCGGCAATCCTTAACGATGCCTCAGAGGGTGAAGGTCGCCTCTTCGGGGGCGAGGGCCCGCTCGACCTCCACGCCCAGGGCGCGCAGGTCGGTGACGAAGTCGGGATAGCCGCGGTCGATGTGGTGCACGTGGGAGATCTCGGTGGTGCCGTCGGCGCAGAGCCCGGCGATCACCAGACCGGCGCCGGCGCGGATGTCGGTGGCGCGTACGGGCGCGCTGGACAGCCGCTCCCGTCCGCGTACGACGGCGTGGTGTCCGTCGGTCTTGACGTCGGCGCCCAGCCGGGCCATCTCGTTGACGAACATGAACCGCCCGTCGAAGATGTTCTCGGTGATCAGCGAGGCCCCCTCGCTGACCGCGGCCAGCCCGATCGCCATCGGCAGGAGGTCGGTCGCGAACCCGGGAAACGGCAGGGTGACCACGTCGACGGCGGTGGGCCGGCGGTCCATCTGCACCCGGAAGGCGTCGGCCCGGGTCTCGACCAGCCCGCCGGCCGAAATGATCTTGTCGAGGGCGACCTCGAGGAAGGCCGGACTGGCGCCGGTCACGGTGACGTCGCCACGGGTCATCGCGGCGGCGAAACCCCAGGTGCCGGCGACGATCCGGTCGCCGACCGTGGCGTGCCGGACCGGCCGCAACTCGGTCACGCCCTCGATGCGCAGCGTCGACGTGCCGGCTCCGGAGATGTCGGCGCCCATCTGCGTCAGCATCGCGCACAGGTCGACGATCTCCGGCTCGCGGGCCGCGTTGTCGATCTCGGTGACGCCCCTGGCCAGCACCGCCGCCATGAGGAGGTTCTCGGTCGCTCCCACGCTGGGGAAGTCGAGCCAGATGTTCGCCCCGTGCAGGCCGGACGGGGCCGAGGCGATCACGAAGCCGTGCTCGCCGGAGATGTCGGCGCCCATCCGGGCCAGGCCGGCCACGTGCATGTCCAGGCCCCGGGAACCGATCGCGTCACCGCCGGGATGTGCCACCCGTACGTAGCCACGCCGGGCGAGCAGCGGCCCGAGGACGCAGATCGAGGCGCGCAGCCGGCGTACGAGGTCGTAGTCGGCCTCGGTGCCCGGCTCGGCCGGCGCGTCGATGGTGACCGAGGCGCAGCGTGGCACCCCGCTCCCGGCGCGGGACGGCTCGTCGTCGTCGATCGACACCACGCAGCCGAGCCGGCGCAGCACCTCGGCCATGATCGCGATATCGGTGATCCGGGGCACGTTGGTGATCACGCTGGGGCCGGGGGCGAGCAGCGCCGCGGCCATCAGCTTGAGCGCCGAGTTCTTGGCGCCGACGACGTGCACCTCCCCCGCCAGCCGGGCGCCGCCGTTCACCCTGATCACGTCCATGTCGGCCATCGTAGGGGCGTCCGGCAGGTGCAGCCCACCAGCCGTTTTCCAGCCGTCGGGCGGGGCGGGGTCGGTTCCCGGCGGGGCGGGCATCCGTAGGCTGTACGTCATGGCCGTCCACCTCACACGCATCTATACCAAGGCCGGCGACACCGGCTCGACAAGGTTGGTCAACAACGAGAAGGTCGCGAAGACGCACCCCCGGATCGGGGGATACGCCGACGTCGACGAGTGCAACGCCGCCATCGGGGTCGCGCTGGCGCTCGGGCAGCTCGACGAAGAGGTCCGCGAGGTGCTGGCCGCGGTCCAGAACGACCTCTTCGACGTGGGCGCCGACCTCGCGACCCCGGTGGAGCCGGATCCCGAATACCCGCCGCTGCGGGTCACCGAGGAGTACATCACCCGGCTCGAGGGCTGGTGCGACGAGTTCAACGACCGGCTGACCAAGCTCGACTCCTTCATCCTGCCCGGCGGCACCCCCGGTGCCGCCCTGCTGCACGTCGCGCGCACGGTGGCGCGACGCGCCGAACGAGGTGCCTGGGCATTGGTCAGTCACGAACCGGACCGAACCAGTCCCCTCCCGGCAAAGTATCTCAATCGACTGTCGGATCTGTTGTTCATTCTGGCGAGAATCGCGAACCCGGACGGCGATGTGCTCTGGGTTCCGGGGGGCCGACGCTGACCACGGGAAGCCTGCACCACGTCGAGCTCTGGGTGCCGGACCTGGCCGGCGCCCGGCGCTCGTGGGGCTGGCTGCTCGCGGAGCTCGGCTGGGAGCCGTTCCAGGACTGGCCGGACGGCCGCTCCTGGCGGCTCGGCGGCACCTATCTGGTGCTGGAGGAGTCGCCGGCGCTCTCGTCCCGGGTCCACGACCGGCACGCGCCGGCCTGAACCATCTCGCCTTCCACGCCGGCCCACGCCACGTCGTGGACGGGCTGGTCACCCGGGCGCCGGAGCACGGCTGGTCACTGCTTTTCGCAGACCGGCATCCGTACGCCGGCGGGCCGGACACGTACGCCGCCTACCTGGCCGACGGCTACGGCTACGAGGTCGAACTGGTCGCCGACGGCTAGCCGCGCCGCGCGTCGTACGGGCGGCTGCCGCTTACGCGGCCGGCCAGTCCTGGGCCGTCAAGCGCGGAAAGGCCGCCCCGGGCGGGGCGGCCTCAAGCCAGGAGAGGAATCCGGTCACCGTCGACTCCGCCATGGCGATCTCGATCGGTGCCTGGTAGCCGGTACACCGCAGGATCACCCAGTCGGCCGGCATGGCCAGGCACTCCTGACCCTCGGGTTGGCGACGGCGCTCGACGGCCAACCCCTCGCGGTAGAGCACCCGTTTGGGGCGCAGGGCAAAACTGAACATCCGGTACCACCGCAGCTCGTCGCCGGCGAACCGGCCGAAACCCGGTGACCAGCCCCGGCCGTCGACCATCGTCGAGACCCGGACACTGAGCCGGATCGTGCCGCCGGCACGCGCGACGAAGGCCCGGCGCACGAAGAGCACCAGGACGGCAGCGCACAGGATGAGGACGCCGATGCCGATCCATTCCAAGATCATCATCGACGTCGCCGATCAGTGCGCGTTCGCGGGAGTGGCGACCGTGGCGCTCTCGGCGAGGATCGTGACACCACGCTCGGTCACCGAGACGAAACCGCCGTCGACGTCGTAGGCGACCTGCTCGCCACCGGCCAGCTTGATCCGTACCTGGCCGGGCTCGGCGAGCTGGCCGAGCAGCGGCGCGTGGCCGGGGAGCACACCGAGCTCGCCTTCGGTCGTACGCGCGACGAGCATCTCGGCCTCGCCGGTCCAGATCTTTTCCTCGACGGCTACGAGCTCGACGTGCAGCAGCTTTGCCACGCTGTCTCCTTGTGCGGGACGACCCGGTGCGGGGGACGGATGCGCCGAGTCTAATCCCGCCGTCCACCGCTGCCCACGGCGGGTGGCGCAGGTAACCCGGACTACTTGTTGATCAGCTCCGGATGGCCGATCACGAAGTCGTCGACCGTACCGGCCTTGAGCGCGGCGAAGAACTCGTCGGCGACCGGCTCCAACCGCTCGCCCTGATAGTTGTCACCGGTGCCGACACCACCGCCGGGCAGCTTCATCATCGTGATCGAGTTGGAACGCAGGTTACGCAACGCGAGGCCGAAGTCCACGACGCTGTTGCCCCGGCCGTTGAAGATGACCGACTCGCCGGCCGCGCGCAGGACCGCGTCGAGCTTGACCGGGTTGGTCACCACGTCGGCGCTGAACGCCTGGTCGACCATGGCCCGGATGAACTGCTGCTGGTGGCGCTGGCGACCGTAGTCGCCGTCGGGCAGGGTGTAGCGCTGGCGTACGTAGTCCAGGGCCTGCCAGCCCTTCAGGTGCATGGTGCCCTTCTTGTACTCCGCCTGCGGCCCGATGTAGCCCTCGCCGTTCGGGTTGCCCTTGCGATGCTTGCCGTCCGGCTCGAGGTGCTCCGACTTGACGTCGGTGTCGATATACATCTCGACACCGCCCATCGCGTCGACGATCTTCTGGAAGCCGGTGAAGTTGATGATCGCTCCGGCGTCGAAGCGGGTGATCCCGGTCCGGGCGCTGATGGTCTGGGAGAGCAGCTCGAAGCCCTGGATCGCGCTGGGCACCTCCTGGCCGGGCACCCGGCTGCCGCGTTCCATCGCCGAGTTGAGCCGGCCCTGACCGCCGCGGTAGCCGGCCTTCTCGAACCGGGGGATGTCGACGATGAGGTCACGCGGCATGGAGAACAGATAGGCGCCGTCGAGGGCCTCGTTGACGTGCAGGACCAGGATCGAGTCGGCCAGCGGTGGCCGGTTGGGATCGCTGGGGCGTGGGTCGATGCCGACCAGCAACAGGTTGAGCGGGCCCTTGATGTCGGACCGGCGCTCCTGCGCGCCGGCCGCCTGGTCGCCGAAGAGATCGCCGCTGCCGACCGCGCCCTCGTAACGGGCGAGCAGGACCTCGGTGGTGACCAACACGCCACCGCTGAGCAGCATCAGAACCGCGCCGAAGAAGGTGCAGAGCCGGGCCCACCGGGGAATCAACGACCGCGACCTGCGCGCCGTCCGGCCGCCTTCCGGATGCCTGCCCACCCTGTTCACCACGTTCCTCCGTTCGCTCCGCCCCTTATCACAGACGGACGCGCGGGTCCGGGCGTTGGGCCGACAGTAACTTTCCCCTCCCCAAGAGCGCCACCGCTGGGCCGGTGATCCCGCCGACTGCCAGGAAACACCCAGCCAAAAAGGGGGCCGCGCCGGCGGACAGCCGGTGCGACCCCCTTCTCAGGGCCGATGCTCAGCCCTTCATCAGTTCCTTCGCCTTGCGCTCGAGGTCGTCGAGCCCGCCGCACATGAAGAAGGCCTGCTCGGGGAAGTGGTCGTACTCGCCCTCGCTGATCTTCTTGAACGCCTCGACGGTGTCCTTCACCGGGACGTACGAGCCCTTGATGCCGGTGAAGACCTCTGCCGCGTAGGTGTTCTGCGACAGGAAGCGCTCGATCCGACGGGCCCGCGAGACGGTGATCTTGTCGTCCTCGGAGAGCTCCTCCATACCGAGGATGGCGATGATGTCCTGCAGGTCCTTGTAGCGCTGCAGGATCCGCTTCACCTCGGAGGCGACCGTGTAGTGCTCCTGGCCGACGAACTCCGGGGCGAGGATCCGCGACGAGGACGCCAGCGGGTCCACCGCCGGGTAGATGCCCTTGTCGGAGATCGACCGCTCCAGGTTGGTGGTGGCGTCCAGGTGCGCGAAGGTGGTCGCCGGCGCCGGGTCGGTGTAGTCGTCGGCCGGCACGTAGATGGCCTGCATCGAGGTGATGGCCTGGCCCCGGACCGAGGTGATCCGCTCCTGCAGCTCACCCATCTCGTCGGCCAGCGTCGGCTGGTAACCCACGGCACTGGGCATCCGGCCGAGCAGGGTGGAGACCTCGGAACCGGCCTGCGTGAAGCGGAAGATGTTGTCGATGAAGAGCAGCACCTCCTGCTTCTGCACGTCGCGGAAGTACTCCGCCATCGTCAGCGCGGAGAGGGCGACCCGCAGCCGGGTGCCCGGCGGCTCGTCCATCTGGCCGTAGACCAGCGCCGTCTTGTCGATGACGCCGGACTCGGTCATTTCGGCGATGAGGTCGTTGCCCTCACGGGTGCGCTCACCGACGCCCGCGAACACCGAGGTACCGCCGAAGTTGTTGGCGACCCGGGTGATCATCTCCTGGATGAGCACCGTCTTGCCCACGCCGGCACCGCCGAACAGGCCGATCTTGCCGCCCTTGACGTACGGGGCGAGCAGGTCGAGCACCTTGATGCCGGTCTCCAGCATCTCGGTCTTCGGCTCCAGGTCGGCGAACGCCGGCGCCTTGCGGTGGATCTCCCAGCGGTCCTTGATCTCGAGCCGCTCACCCTCCTTGAGGTTGAGGCACTCGCCGATCGCGTTGAAGACGTGACCCTTGGTCCCGTCACCGACCGGGACCATGATGGCCGAGCCGGTGTCGCGCACCTCGGCGCCCCGGACCAGACCGTCGGTCGGCTGCATCGAGATCGCCCGGATCAGGTTGCCGCCCAGGTGCTGGGCGACCTCCAGGGTCAGCGTCTTGTCACCCCCGGAGAGGGAGACGGTGACGTGCAGGGCGTTGAAGATGTCCGGCATCGCGTCACGCGGGAACTCGGCGTCGACGACCGGGCCGATGACCCGGACGACGCGGCCCGTCGCCGTCTTGGTTTCCACAGCAGCAGTCATCACACTTCACTTCCCGCCGCGGCCAGCGCGTTGGCGCCGCCGACGATCTCACTGATCTCCTGGGTGATCCCGGCCTGGCGGGCCGAGTTCATCTCACGCGTGTACTTCTCGATCGCTTCACCGGCGTTGTCGGTCGCGCTCTTCATGGCGCGCCGACGGGCCGCCGACTCGCTCGCCGCCGACTCGATCAACGCCGCGTAGATCCGCGTGTTGATGTACTTCGGCAGCAGGGCGTCCAGCAACGCCTCGGCGTTGGGCTCGAACTCGTACGCCGGCAGGATGCCCTCCGACCGCGGCCGGTCCTCGACCTCCATCGGGCCGATGATCCGCGGCACCGGGGTCTGGGTCATCAGCGACTTGAACTCGGTGTAGACGATGTGCAACTCGTCCACGCCCAGCACGCCGTCCGGGCCCGGGTCGTCGCCCTCGTCGTCGGCGCCGTGGGTGAACGCCTTGATGAGGGTCTCGCCGACCAGCCGGGCGTCGGCGAACGACGGCTGCTCCGAGAAGCCGGTCCAGTTGGCCGCGATCGGCCGGTTACGGAACCGGTAGTACGTCACGCCCTTGCGGCCGATGACGTACAGCACCGGGTCCTTGCCGTCGGCCTTGAGCCGCTCGATCAGCGACTCGGCCGTCCTGATCGCGTTGGAGCTGTAACCGCCGGCCAGGCCGCGGTCGCTGGTGACGAGCAGTACGCCGGCCCGCCGCACCTTCGGACGCGGGGTGAGCAGCGGATGGTCGACCGTCGCGTTCGAGGCCAGCGCCGACAGCACCCCGGTGATGGCCTGGGCGTACGGCAGGGACGCCGCCACCCGGGCCTGGGCCTTGGCGATCCGGCTCGTCGCCACGAGCTCCATCGCCTTGGTGATCTTCTTCATGCCCTTCGCCGAACGGATCCGTTGGCGAAGAACGCGAACCTGGGCCGCCATACGCTGCGCCCTACTGCTTCTTGGCCGGCTGGTCGGTGTAGCGGGTCACCGACTCACGGTCCTGCTCGCCCGCGAGCGGCTCGGCCGGCGTCTCGTTGATCGACGCCCCCTCACCGGCGAGGAACGACGGCTTGAACTTGTTGATCGCATCGTCGAGGGCGGCGACGATGTCGTCGTTCCACTCGTTGTTCGCGATCGAGGCCAGCGTCGAGGCGTAGCGGTGCCGCAGGAACTCCAGGAACTCCGACTCGAAGCGGGACACGTCGCCGACGGCGACGTCGTCGAGCTTGCCCTCGGTGCCGGCCCACACCGACACCACCTGCTCCTCGACCGGGAACGGGGTGTAGTTCGTCTGCTTGAGCAGCTCGACCAGGCGGGCACCGCGGTCCAGCTGGTTACGCGACGCCTTGTCCAGGTCGGAGGCGAAGGCGGCGAACGCCTCCAGCTCGCGGTACTGGGCCAGGTCGAGGCGCAGCCGACCGGCGACCTTCTTCATCGGCTTGGCCTGCGCGGCACCACCGACCCGGGAGACCGAGGTACCCACGTTGATCGCCGGGCGGACACCCTGGTTGAACAGGTCGGTCTCGAGGAAGACCTGGCCGTCGGTGATCGAGATGACGTTGGTCGGGATGAACGCGGAGATGTCGCCACCGCGGGTCTCGATGATCGGCAGGCCGGTCATCGAGCCGCCCCCCATCTCGTCGGAGAGCTTCGCGCAGCGCTCCAGGAGGCGGGAGTGCAGGTAGAAGACGTCACCCGGGTAGGCCTCGCGGCCCGGCGGGCGACGCAGCAGCAGCGACACGGCCCGGTACGCCTCGGCCTGCTTGCTCAGGTCGTCGAAGACGATCAGGACGTGCTTGCCGCCGTACATCCAGTGCTGGCCGATCGACGAGCCGGCGTACGGAGCGATGTACTTGAAGCCGGCCGGGTCGGAGGCGGGCGACGCCACGATGGTGGTGTATTCCATCGCGCCGTGCGCCTCGAAGGTGCCCTTGACCGAGGCGATGGTCGACGCCTTCTGCCCGATGGCCACGTAGATGCAGCGCACCTGCTTGGTCGGGTCGCCGGACTCCCAGTTGGCCCGCTGGTTGAGGATCGTGTCGATCGCGACCGTGGTCTTACCGGTCTTACGGTCGCCGATGATGAGCTGGCGCTGGCCCCGGCCGATGGCGGTCATCGCGTCGATGGCCTTGATGCCGGTCTGCATCGCCTCGTGGACACCCTGTCGGGCCATCACGTTCGGCGCCTGGAGCTCCAGCTCCCGGTAGCCCTCGGCCTCGATCTCGCCCAGGCCGTCGATCGGCTGGCCGAGCGCGTTGACCACGCGGCCCAGGAACTTGTCGCCGACCGGCACGGAGAGCACCCGGCCGGTGCGCTTGACCCGCTGGCCTTCCTCGATGCCGGAGTAGTCGCCGAGGATCACGGCGCCGATCTCGCGGACGTCGAGGTTCAGCGCCACGCCGAGCGTGCCGTCCTCGAACTCCAGCAGTTCGTTGGCCATCGTCGAGGGCAGACCCTCGACGTGGGCGATGCCGTCACCGGCGTCGGAGACGGTACCGACCTCCTCGCGGGAGATGTCGGGAGTGTAGGAGGAGACGTAGCGCTCCAGGGCGCCGCGGATCTCCTCCGACGAGATGGTCAGCTCGGCCATCCTCTGCTTCCTCTATTCAGGGCCCGGGTTCGCCGGAGCGGCATCGATTTTGGGTTCTAGCGCTTCGCGAGCGCGTTACGGGTGTCGGTGAGCCGGCGCAGGACGGTGCCGTCGTAGAGATCGGAACCGACCTGGACGCTCATGCCGCCCAGGACCGCCGGGTCGACCGTCTGCTTCACGGTGACCACTCGACCGTACAGTTCGCCCAGCTTTGCACCCAACCGAAGCTCTTCTTCGTCGGAAAGGGGCGCGGCGACCGTGACGTAGGCGACCTGGCGGTCGCGGCGGTCCGCGGTCAGCTCGACGAGCCGGGTCAGTGCCCCGGCGAACGACCGCCCGCCGAAGCCGTCGAGGGCGACCTCGACCAGGCGCAGCGTCACCGGCTTGACCTTGCCCTTGAGCAGGGTGGCGGCCAGTTCGGCCCGCTGCGCCGCCGAAGCGCTCGTGTCGCCGAGCAGGCTGGCGAGCGCCGGGTCACCGGACACGACCTGCCCGAAGCGGAACAGCTCGTCCTCGACCTCGGCGAGGTCGCCGGCCCGGTCGGCGCTGGCCAGCAGCGCCGCCACACCGAGCCGCTCGGCGCCGTCCAGCAGCTCGGACGGGACCGACCAGCGGCCCGACACCAGGGTGCCGAGCAGCCCGACCGCGTCGTCGCCGAGCTTGCCGCCGAGCAGGTTGGTCAGCAGCGCGGCCCGGTCCTCGCCGCTGCGGGCCGGGTCGGACAGCGCCCGACGCAGCCGCAGTTCACGGCGCAGCAGCGCCGCGAAGGCGAGCAGGTCGTCGCCGGTCGCGGCGACCGCGGGCGGCGGCGCCGCCTGGGCGTACGCCTCGAGGCGCTCCGCCGCGACGGCGTACGACTCCCGGCTGGCGGCCTGCATCAGCGGGCTCCCGTGCTCTCGAGGTTGCTCAGGAACCGGTCGACGGTGCCCTTGCGGCGGGCCTCGTCGGCCAGCGACTCGCCAACGATCTTGCTGGCCAGGTCGACGGCGATGGTGCCGACCTCGGCACGCAGCTCCCGGACGATGGTCTGGCGCTCGGCGGCGAGCTGCTCCTTGCCGGCCGCGATGATGCGGTCGGACTCTTCGCGCGCCTTGGCCAGGACGTCCTGCCGGATGCCCTCGGCGTCGGCACGCGCGTCGTCGCGGATCTTCGCGGCGTCGGTACGGGCCTCGGCGAGCTGAGCCTTGTACTGCTCGAGGAGCTGGTTGGCCTCGGCCTGGGCAGCCTCGGCGCGCTTGATCCCGCCCTCGATCGCGTCGACCCGAGCCTGGTACATCGCCTCCATACGGGGGAAGACGAACTTGACCAGGATGAACAGGACGACACCGAAGGCGACGAGACCGACGATGATCTCAGACAGCGGTGGGAGCAGGATGTTCCCGCCCTCTTCCGCGGCTATGTACATGGACACTCCCCTCCAGCGGTGACCGGCCGTCGAGGGCCGGGCACCAAGTCAGCTCCGAGTGGGTCCGAGCCCGTCAGGACCCACCCTGCAGCGCGAACGCGAGCACCAGACCGAGCAGGGCGAGCGCCTCGACCACGGCGAAGCCCATGAACATGTAGACGCGGGTCAGACCGGCGCTCTCCGGCTGGCGGGCGGTCGCCTGGATGTAGGCGGCGAACACCAGGCCCACGCCGATGCCCGGGCCGAGGGCGGCGATGCCGTAGCCGATGACGTTGACGTTGCCCGAGATCTCGGCCAGCAACATGGTTGGATTCCTCCTGCGTTGAACGCGTGACCATCACGCGCACGTTTAGGGTGAGATTTTCAGTTGTCGATCGGTGGAGCGCAGGCGCGTACGGTGCCCGGAGGCACGGGTGCGTGTCGGTGGATCAGTGTGCCTCGGCGAGCGAGCTCTGCAGGTAGGTGGCGGTCAGCAGGGTGAAGACGTATGCCTGCAGCGCCAGGATGCCGAGCTCGAAGAGCGTCATGACGATGGCCATGCCCCAGCTCAGGAACGCGATCGGTTTGATGAGCAGCGTCTCGGCCTGGAAGAGCGCCACGCCGCCGAGCGTGAAGACCAGCAGGATCATGTGGCCGGCGAACATGTTGGCGAAAAGACGGACGGAGAGCGTGACCGGCCGCAGGATCAGGTTGGAGACGAACTCGATCGGCACCAGGATCGGCTGCACCCAGAGCGGGGCGCCGGACACCCAACAGCTCGTCTTGATGTATCCGAAGAAGCCGTGCTTCTGGATACCTACGGCGACGTAGACCAGCCAGCTCATGACCGCCAGCACGATCGGGAAGGCGATGTGCGAGTTCGGCGAGATCTGCGCGAACGGGACGATGCCCCAGAGGTTGTTCAGCAGGATGAAGACGAACAGCGTGGTCAGGTAGGGGGCGAAGCGCACGCCCTGCTGTCCGATGATGTCGCGGGCGATGTTGTCCCGGACCAGGCCGTAGACCGACTCGGCGAGCCACTGGCCCTTGGTCGGGACCAGCTTGGGGTTGCGGTAGGTCACCAGGAAGAAGACCAGGATGATCGCGACACTGATCCAGATCAGCAGTGCGATCTTGGTGAAGGCCCCCGCCCACATCGTGTCTTCGAACGAGGGGATCAGGCTTTTGTAGTTGAAGCTGTCAACGCCGGGGGGAAACTCCGCAGCGAGGTAGGTCGGCAGCTCAGCCAATTCGAACCCTCCGTCGGTCGGGCGGTGTCAGACGCCCAGCCTCTTCATGGTCAGATAGACCCCGGCGGCCGTGCCCCCGATCAACCCGATCAGCAGCCCGACGTTTGGCAGGTCCAGCCAACGGTCGACGAGCCATCCGATGCCGCCCCAGATGCCCATGCCGCTGAGGAGGTAACCGACGGCTGCCCAACCCGCATCGGCGCCGGAAGAACCGGTGCCGTTGGTGGGTTGGTCGTCAGCCATGACGCGGCGAACGCTATCAGCCGGAAACATGAGGCTGTGAGTCACCCCCCGCACAACCGAGTTGTGTGGGCGCAGAGGGGCGTGTCGCGGCTTCCGGACACGCTACTCCCGTCACGCCAGTACGGAAGACCGGCCACCCTGACTCGTCCCCGATTGACGGAAACGCGACAGTTGGCCGGTGGTTACTTCGAGGGAATCTCGACGTACGGGATCTTGGCCTTGAAGGTCCACCAGACCTGTGCCGTGACCCACGCGACGGTGGCGCAGATCATGGCCACGGCCATCATCCGCAGGCCGTCCCAGCCCGTCGCCGCCACCGCGAACATGACCATGCCGAAGATGCTGAACTTCAGCACGTAGGTGGCCAGTCCGACGGTCAGCACGAGTTTGGGCAGCACGGAGTCGGCCCAGGCCACCGCCAGGCTCGACAGCAGGTAGCTGAACGTGACCACGGCCACGCCGGCCGCCGCGCCGGCCGCGCCCGCGGCATTGTCGACCAGCCAGCCGACCGGCACCACGACGACCAGGAGCACGGCCGAGACGATCAGCGGCACCCGCAGGTGCCGGAGCCGGGGCGCCATCACCGCGGGTACGCCGGGAAGAGGCGGGCCAGCTCCGCGACCTCGGCGGCGACCTCGGCAAGGGTCTCCACCCCGCCCGGCAGCCCCGGATCGGTACGTATCGCGCGGGCGATGAGAGTGGCGATCTGGCGCATCTCGGCCTCCCGCATGCCCTGGGTGGTGACGCTCGGCGTGCCGACCCGGATGCCGGAGGCGACCATCGGCGGCTGCGGGTCGTACGGGATCGCGTTCTTGTTCAGGGTGATCGTCGCGAGGTCACAGCGCGCCTCGGCGTCGCGCCCGGTCACCCCGACATCGCGCAGGTCGACCAGGGCGAGGTGGGTGTCGGTGCCACCGGACACCGGGCGCATCCCCTCGGCGGCGAGCCCCGCCGCGAGAGCCCGGGCGTTCTCGACCACCTGGCTCGCGTACGACTGGAACTCCGGCAGCGCCGCCTCACGCAGCGCGACCGCCTTCGCCGCCACGGCGTGCATCAGCGGACCGCCCTGGGTGAACGGGAAGACCGCCTTGTCGATCCGGGCGGCCAGCTCGGCCCGGCACAGGATCATGCCGCCCCGGGGGCCGCGCAGCACCTTGTGGGTGGTGGCGCAGACCACGTCGGCGTACGGCACCGGCGACGGTACGGCCCGGCCGGCGACCAGGCCGATGAAGTGTGCCGCGTCGACCATCAGGTAGGCGCCGACCTCGTCGGCGATCTCCCGGAAGACGGCGAAGTCGATCAGTCGCGGGTAGGCGGTGGCACCACAGATGATCATCTTGGGCCGGTGTTCGAGGGCGAGTTCGCGCACCTCGTCGTAGTCGATCAGCTCGGTGTCCTCCCGGACCCGGTAGCCGACCGTGCGGAACCACCGCCCGGAGAAGTTGACCCGGCTGCCGTGCGTCAGGTGGCCGCCGTGCGGCAGCTCCATCGCCAGCACCGGGTCGCCCGGTTCGAGCAGTGCCGCGTACGCCGCCAGGTTGGCGCTCGCCCCGGAGTGCGGCTGGAGGTTGGCGTGCTCGGCGCCGAACAGCTCCCGCGCCCGGGCGACGCCGATCTCCTCGGCCCGGTCGACCTGCGCGCAGCCGCCGTAGTAGCGCCGGCCCGGGTAGCCCTCGGCGTACTTGTTGGTCAGCGTCGAGCCGAGGGCGGCGAGCACCGCCGGCGAGGTCAGGTTTTCGCTCGCGATGAGTTGCAGGCCCTGGCGCAGCCGGTCGAGTTCGCCCACGACGACCGACGCGATCTCCGGATCGGTCGCCTCCAACTGGGCGAAATCGGGCCCCCAGAATGTCTCCACCCGCAGCAGTCTAGGCGGGCGGGCCCGCGCCCCCGGCGGGCGGTGCGGCCGGGCCGGACGCATGATGGAAATCATGCGATGCCTGGTCACCGGCGCCACCGGCTACATCGGCGGCCGGCTCGTGCCCCGGCTGCTCGCCGAGGGCCACCGGGTGCGCTGCCTGACCCGGCGGGCGGCACGGCTGCGCGACGTGCCCTGGGCCGCCGACGTCGAGATCGCCGAGGGCGACCTGGCCGACCCGGAATCGCTCACCGCCGCCTTCGCCGGGGTCGACGTCGCCTACTACCTCGTGCACTCCCTCGGCCGGCGCGGCTTCGCGGCCATCGACCGGCGGGCGGCCGGGAACCTCGCGGCCGCGGCGGAGGCCGCCGGCGTACGGCGGATCGTCTACCTCGGCGGCCCGCGCCCCGCCCCCGGCGACCCCACCTCGGCCCACCTGCGTTCACGTGAGGAGGTCGGCCGGATCCTGCTCGACAGCGGCACGCCGACCGCCGTACTGCGCGCCGCGGTCGTCATCGGGTCGGGGTCGGCGTCGTTCGAGATGCTGCGCCACCTCACCGAACGCCTGCCGGTCATGGTCACCCCGCGCTGGGTGCACAACCGGATCCAGCCCATCGCCGTCCGCGACGTGCTCCGCCACCTGGTCGGTGCCGCCACCCTGCCCGCCGACGTGAACCGGGACTTCGACGTCGCCGGGCCGGACGTGCTGACGTACCTGGACATGATGCGCCGGTACGCCGCCGTCGCCGGGCTGCGCCGCCGGATCGTCCTGCCGACACGGGCCCTGAGCCCTGGCCTGTCGTCGTACTGGGTCGGCCTGGTCACCCCGGTCCCCGGCTCGATCGCCCGGCCACTGGTCGACAGCCTGGTCCACGAGGCGGTCGCCCACGAACACGACATCGCCCGGTACGTGCCGGACCCGCCGGGCGGCCCGATCGGCTTCGACGAGGCGGTCCGGCTGGCCCTGGCGAAGATCCGTGACGCCGAGGTGGAGACCCGCTGGTCCACCGCCACCTGGCCGACCGCGCCCGCCGAGCCGCTGCCGACCGACCCGGGCTGGTCCGGCGGCTCGCTCTACACCGACGTACGCGAACGCGAGGTGGCCGCCGCACCCGCCACGCTGTGGCGGGTCATCGAGGGGGTCGGTGGTGAGCACGGCTGGTACTCGTTCCCGCTCGCCTGGTCGGTCCGCGGCTGGCTGGACCGGCTGGTGGGCGGGGTGGGCCTGCGGCGCGGCCGGCGGCACCCGGACCGGTTGTACGTCGGCGAGGCGCTCGACTTCTGGCGGGTCGAGGAGATCGTGCCGGGCGAACTGCTGCGGCTGCGGGCCGAGATGCGGCTGCCGGGGCTGGCCTGGCTGGAGTTGCGGGCCGAGCCGACCGGGACCGGCCGCAGCCGGTACCACCAGCGGGCCGTCTTCGCCCCGCGCGGGCTGGCCGGGCACGCCTACTGGGCGGCGGTCAGCCCGTTCCACGCGATCGTCTTCGGCGGGATGGCCCGCAACATCGCGCGCGGCGCGGAGACGCCGGTCTCCCGCTGAGACCGCTGCCGGCGGCCGCCGGTCAGGGCAGCAGGACCCCGGCCAGCGGGACCACGGTCTCCTCGATCTCGTCGGCGACCCGGCCGAACGACTGGTCGCCGCGCCCCCACGGGTCGTCGAGATCGTCGCCGGGCAGCGGCTGGGCGTCGCGCCGGGCCACGTCGACCGCGGCGACCAGCGCCACCCCACGGGCGAGGACACCGGCCGGCGTCGCCTCCGCCGGCGGCAGCGCGGCGGCGTCGACCTGGGCGAGCAGCCGGCCGAACTCGCCCAGCACGAACGTGCGGCCGGTCGCGTCGGGACGCAGCGCGGTGACGTATTCCTGCTGGTCGGCGGTCGCGGTGAGCACCAGGTCGGCGGCGTCGATGTGCTCCGAAAGCAGCTTGCGGGACTGGAAACCGTCGACGTCGCCGCCCCGGGCCCGGACCTGGCGGGCGGCCGGCGGGTTCATCTCCTCGCCCGCGTGCCAGCCGCCGGTGCCGGCGCTGTGGCTGTGCACCAACTCGTCGGCGAAGCCGGTCGGCAACGGCGCGGTGACCGCCAGCCGGGCCAGCCGCTCCCGTACGGCCAGCGCCAGCAACCGCTCGGCCATCGGCGACCGGCAGATGTTGCCGAGGCAGACGTGCAGGACGGTGAACGGCGGCACCTCAGCCCTCCCGACCCACGAGGTCGGGCAGCACTTCGCGCAGCTTCGCCAGCGGCACCGCGCCCTCCCGCAGCAGCCGGGGCACCTCGCCCGTGACGTCGACGATCGTGCTCGGCACCGGGTCGGGGCACTGCCCCGCCTCCAGGTAGGCGCGCACCGCGTAGCCGAGCTGGTCCCGGGCCTGCTCGGCGGTCTCGGCGGGCGGCTGGCCGGACTTGTTCGCCGACGAGACCGCCATCGGCCCGGTCTCGCGCAGCACCTCCAGCGCCACCGGGTGCAACGGCATCCGTACCGCGACCGTCCCGCCGGTCTCGCCGAGGTCCCACTGGAGGCTCGGCGAGTGCTCGACCACGATGGTCAGCGCACCGGGCCAGAACGCGTCGGCCAGGTCCCGGGCCGCCTGGGGCAGCAGATAGACCAGGCCGTCGAGGGTGTGCCGGGAGCCGACCAGGACCGGGGGTGGCACGTCGCGTCCGCGCCCCTTCGCGTCCAGCAGGGCCTTCACCGCGTACGGCGTGAACGCGTCGGCCCCGACGCCGTAGACGGTGTCGGTGGGCAGTACGACCAGTTCGCCGTTCTTGACCGCCTCGATCGCCGCGGCGATGCCTCGGTCGCGGTCGGCGAGCGACCGGCAGTCATAGAGCATCACGGGGACAAAGTCTGCCACGCGCCCGCGCCCGTGGGACGTCGGCGGTGCCGGTCGGGTTCCGGGTCGGGCTCAGGCCACCCGTCGCGCGGTGCTGAACCGGGGCCGGCCGGCCAGATCGGGATGGCAGGTCACGTCGGCGTACCGGCCGTCGGCGGTGAACACGGCGGGCACCGCCACCGGGTGCGTGTCGTCGTGTTCGATCCCGACGACCCCGCCGGGCGCCAGCAGTTCGGCGGCCCGGCGGACCACCGGCCGGATCACCCCGAGGCCGTCCGCCCCGGCGAAGACCGCCTCCGCCGGGTCGTGGTCGGCCACCTCCGGCGGTACGTCGGTGCCGACCGGCACGTACGGCGGGTTGCACAGCAGCACGTCGACCCGGCCGGTCAGTTCGGCCAGCAGGTCGGGGTCGGTGACGTCGGCGGCGACCACCCGCACCGGTGGGTCACCGGCGGCGACCCGGCCGACGGCGTTGCGGCGCAACCACTCCAGCGCCCCCGCCGAGCGTTCGACGGCGTACACGGTCGCGGCCGGCACCTCGTGCGCGACCGACAGCGCGATCGCCCCGGAGCCGCTGCACAGGTCGACGACGAGCGGGGCGGCCAGCCCGCGGGCCCGCGCGATCCCCCACCCGGCGAGCAATTCGGTCTCCGGCCGGGGCACGAAGACGCCCGGACCGACCGCCAGCTCCAGGTAGCGGAACGCGGCCGAGCCCAGCAGGTGCTGCAACGGCTCCCGGTCGGCCCGCCGCTCCACCAGCCGCCGGTAGCGGGCCAGTTCGTCCGGGGTGAACCCGGCCGCGAGCGGCAGCCGGCTGCGGTCGACCCCGAGCACGTACGTCGCCAGCCACTCCGCGTCGGCCCGCGGCGACCCGACACCCGCGGCCGACAGCGCGGCGGTGGCCGTGGCCAGCACCGGACCGGGTCGCGTCCGTTCGGTCCCTTCGGGGGGGTGTTCACGAGACGATGTCACGCCATAATCATGAATCGTCGGCCGCGCTGATCCGTCACGCGGTAACCCGTGGCCGTGTCCTGCGCGGGCTCGACGCCGCGTCCGCACGGCAGCGCGCTGCCACCACGTTCCGCAAGGGGGTCCGGCGTGGGTTGGCTCGACCAGGTCACCGACCAGGTTGAGGAACTGACGCGCGCGCGGGAGCTGATGGAGCGCGACCGGTCCGCCGAGGCGGTTGGTCAGCTCGACCTGGTGCTCGCCCGCACCACCGACCCGTACGCGCGGGCCGACGCCCTGGTGCAGCGACTGTCGGCGCTGATCAACCTGGGCCGTACCGCCGAATACGCCCGGGCGGCCGAGGTGGCGCTGGCCGCGGCCGAGGACCTCGCCGAGCCCTACCTCAAGGGGCATTTGCACGCGCTGGCGGCGCTGGCCGCGCAGGACCTGGGTGCCCTGGACCGGTGCGTGACCCATCTGGTGCGCAGCGTCCGGGCGCTGGAGTCGGTCACCGACCCCGACCAGGAGACCGCCTGGGCCTGGCACGACCTGGCGATGGCCTACTCCTACCTGGGTTTCCACGGCTACGCCCTCGGCGCCATCGAGCAGGCCCGGGTCCTGGGCACCCGGGCCGGCATCGCCGAGGAGATGTTCGCCGCCCCCGGCATCCGGCTGCGCAACGCGGTGGCGCTGGACCACAACGGCGACAGCGACGGCTGTCTCCGGGTGCTGCGCGACATCGGGGCCGACCTCGACCGGATCCTGGCCGGCGGCGACCCGTCCCGGCTGCGGCCGAGCAGCCTGGCCGCATACGGCTACGCGCTGGCCCGCCGGGGTGCCCTCGGCGAGCAGGTGGGCCCGCGGGCCCGCGGCCACGACGCGGCCGCCCTGCTGGCCCGGGGCGGCTACGGTGCGCGCAGCCACGACCTGCGCCGGCTCGGCGACGTCTGCCTGGCGATCACCGCCGGCCGGCTGATCGAGGCGGCGGCCCGGCTCGACACGGCGGCGGTCGCGACCGAGACCCTGGGGGCGGCCGAGCCGGCCCGGCTGCGCAGCCTCATGTACGCGCACAGCGGTGACCACGCGGCGGCGCACCGGGCCGACCGGCACGCGTTCCGGCTGGCCGTCCAGCGCACCGACCGGCTGCGGGACATGTACGTCGACGGCATCGCGACCCGCATCGACCACGAGGAGTTGCGCCGCACCGCCGAGCAGTACGCGGGCGAGGCGATGACCGATCCGCTGACCGGCCTGGCCAACCGCCGCCAGCTCGACAAGTACGTCGAGACGATGATCTCACTGGGGCGCCCGGCGGTGATCGGCATCTGTGATCTCGACGGGTTCAAGGCGGTCAACACCGCGCACGGCCACCACGCGGGTGACCTGGTGCTGCAACGGGTGGCCGGGGTGATCAACCGGGTGATGCGGCGGGGCGACTTCGTGGCCCGCTACGGCGGTGACGAGTTCGTGGTCGTGCTGACCGGGGCGGGCCTGGCCGAGGCGGGCGAGGTCGCCCGGCGGATCGGCCAGGCGGTGGCCGCCGAGGACTGGGAGTCGCTGGTGCCGGGCACGCCGGTCGAGGTGAGCATCGGCTTCGCCGAGGTGACGGGTTCGGGCGCCGCCCTACGGGAGGCGCTGGCCAGCGCCTTCGACGTCGCCGACCGGGAGATGATGCGGGCCCGGGACCGGGCCCGCGCCGCGACCTGACCGGCGGGACCCGCCGCTACGACATGTACTGCCGCGGCGGGACCGCCGCTACGACATGTACAGGTACCAGTACGACTGCTGGTCGTACGGGTGCCACTGGTAGACGCAGTTGTACGAGCCCCACGCCCCGCCCTGTACGAGACTCTCGCCGAAGTAGCGGCACGCGTCGAGCGTGTAGTAGTAGCCGAACAGGTAGGTGGCGGTCACCGCCGAACGTTGGGCCGGCGCCGCCGCGTGGGCCGGGGCGGCGGCGCCGATCAGCAGCGCTCCACCGACGCAGGCGAGCGCGACGAACCTTCGGACTCCACGCATGACGTCTCCTCGGGCCGGACTCCGGTTCCACCGATAAGATAGTCAAACATCGATCGATGGAACCTGTTGCCGCGCAAGGTTCTCGCCATCCGCGCAACCCGTCGAACCCGCCAACGACGGAGCGGCGGTACGGGCTACCGGCGGCCGAGGTCGGTGTCGCCGGCCAGCCGGGCGGCCCGGTCGGCCTCGGCCAGCGCGTCCAGCACCCCGTCCAGGTCGCCGCCGAGCACCAGGTCCAGGTTGTACGCCGTGTAGCCGATCCGGTGATCGGTGATCCGGTTCTGCGGGAAGTTGTAGGTGCGGATCCGCTCCGACCGGTCGACCGTACGGACCTGGGCCTTGCGGGCGTCGGACGCCGCCGCGTCGGCCTGCTCCTGGGCGACGGCGAGCAGCCGGGCCCGCAGGATCCGCATCGCCTGCTCGCGGTTCTGCAGCTGGCTCTTCTCGTTCTGGCAGGAGACCACGATCCCGGTCGGCACGTGGGTGATCCGGACCGCCGAGTCGGTCGTGTTGACCGACTGGCCGCCCGGCCCGGACGAGCGGAAGACGTCGATGCGCAGGTCGTTCGGGTCGATCGAGACGTCGACGTCCTCGGCCTCCGGCAGCACCAAAACACCGGCGGCGCTGGTGTGGATGCGGCCCTGCGACTCGGTCACCGGGACCCGCTGCACCCGGTGCACGCCGCCCTCCCACTTCAGCCGCGACCAGACGCCGTTGCCGCCGTCGGGCACCCCCTTGGTCTTGACCGCGAGCGAGACGTCCTTGACCCCGCCGAGGTCGGAGTCCTGCGCGTCGATGACCTCGGTGACCCAGCCGTGCCGCTCGGCGTACCGGGTGAACATCCGCAGCAGGTCGCCCGCGAACAGCGCCGATTCCTCGCCGCCCTCGCCCGCCTTGATCTCCAGGATCACGTCCTTGGCGTCGTGCGGGTCACGCGGGATCAGCAGCTCGGCCAGCCGCTCCTCGAGCCCGGGCAGGGTGGCGGAGATCGCGTCCACCTCGGTGGCGAACGACGGGTCCTCGGCGGCGAGCTCGCGGGCCGCCGACAGGTCGGCGCGGGCCTGCTCCAGCTCGCCGGCCGCCTTGTGCAGCGGGGCGAGTTCGGCGAACCGGCGGCCGACCCGCCGCGCCGTGTTCTGGTCGGCGTGGATCGCCGGATCGGCCAGCCGCTTCTCCAGCTCCGCGTATTCGTCGAGAAGCCCGGCGAGACGCTCGTTGCTCATGCTCGTACCTCAATCAGACGACACGGGATGGGATCGGCCGACACGGACATGCGAACGGCGCCCGCCACCCGGACTGGCCGGGTGGCGGGCGCCGTTTTCGTCGCTACTTGGCCTTCTTGGCCTGGACCTTGGCGTACTTCTGCTGGAACTTGGCGACGCGGCCGGCGGTGTCGAGCACGCGCTGCTTGCCGGTGTAGAACGGGTGGCAGGCGCTGCAGGTCTCGACGTGGATCGAACCGCCCTTGGCGGTGCTGCGCGTCGTGAACTTCTCACCGCAGGAGCAGGTGACCTCGGTCACGCCGTATGCGGGGTGGATGTTGGGCTTCATGCTGCCTCGGTCCTTTCTTCGTGGGTCGCCGGGTCGCCGTCTGCGTCTTCCGCGGCGGGCGCGGTTGACTCGGGCGTGAACCGGAACCGTGGCCGGTTGACCAGTTTGCCATGCCACTCCCGATGGCCTGATATCGGGACCAACCTTCGTTTCGTACTGCGGGGCTCCGCTTCGCTTCGCTCCTCGCACGAAACCGGGATGCTCGGCACTGGCCACCCTCGATAACGTGGGCCCTCCTCGATCCATTCCCGTTATCCCGGAAGGCATTCCCGTGACAAGCACCCTCGGGCATCCGGCGATCCCGCTCGCCGACGTCGTCGACACCGCCGCCCTCGCCGCCGCGGTCGCCGAGGGATTCGTCCGGATCCAGCGACACCCCGAACTCGCCCTGTCGATCTACAACTACACGGAGGCGTGCCAGTACACCGGCAACTGGACACCGGTGACGCTCGCCTGCCGGGGGCTGATCGTGGACGACGCGACCGGCAACGTGCTGGCCCGGCCGTACCGGAAGTTCTTCAACCACGACCAGCCCGGGGCACCCGTCGTCGCACTCGACGCGGAGGTGACGGTGACCGACAAAGCGGACGGCTCGCTCGGCATCGTCTACCCCGACGGCACCGGCTGGGCGGTCGCCACCCGCGGCTCGTTCGCCTCCGACCAGGCCCGGCACGCCACCGCGCTGCTGCGGACCCGGTACGCCGGCTTCACCCCGCCGCCCGGACTCACCGTGCTCGTCGAGATCATCTACCCGGCCAACCGGATCGTGCTCGACTACGCCGGCCTCGACGACCTCATGCTGCTCGGCGCGGTCGACATCGCCACCGGGCGCAGCCACGGCCCGCAGGCCGTCCCGGACTGGCCGGGCCCGGTCGTCGAGACGTTCGCCTACGACACCCTCGGCGCCGCCCTCGCCGCCGCTCCCCGCCCCGACCGGGAGGGGCTGGTCGTGCACGTACCGGCGACCGACGAGCGGGTGAAAATCAAGTACGCCGACTACGTACGGCTGCACAAGCTCGTCACCGGCCTCAACGCCCGTGTCGTCTGGGAGATCCTGGCCACCGGCGGCGACCTGGCGGCCGTCATCGCGCCACTGCCCGACGAGTTCCACGCCTGGGCGCGGGCGGTCGCCGCCGAACTGACCGGTACGGTCGACGCCCACGCCGCCGCCGTCGAGTCCGCGTACGGTGAGATCGTGGCCGGCCTGCCCGACGGCTGGGGCCGGCGCGAGTTCGCCGCGCACGCGGTGCGGCACCCCGACCGTGGTTCCCTTTTCCTCCGCCTCGACGGCAGGGACTACCGTCCGCTGCTGTGGCAGCAGGTCCGGCCCGCCGCGGACTGGACCCCGCACAACCGGAGCGCCGAATGACCCGACTGATCGTCACCCGTGGGCTGCCCGCCTCCGGCAAGACCACCTTCGCCCGCAAGCTCCAGCCGTCCGTGGTCCGGGTCAACCGCGACGACCTGCGCCGGATGCTGCACGGCACCCGGCTGTTCACCCAGTGGGCCGAGGCCCAGGTGACCACCGCCCAGCGGGCCCAGGTCGAGGCCCTGCTGCGGGCCCGCGCCGACGTCTGCGTCGACGACACCAACCTGCGGTCGAAGACCGTACGGGAGTGGGCCGAACTCGCCGCCCGCTTCGGCGCCACCTTCGAGGTGCACGACTTCACCGACGTGCCACTCGACGAGTGCCTGCGGCGCGACGCCGAACGGCCCGAGGAGGACCGGGTCGGCGAGGACGCCATCCGGCGGATGCACGAGCGCTACCTCGCCGGCCGCAACCTGCCGCTGCCCGTCCCGTACGTCGAGACCGGTGGCCCGGCGGTGGTCTACACCCCGCCGACCGGGGCACCGGAGGTGGTCCTCGTCGACATCGACGGCACCGTGGCGCTGATGGCCGGCCGCAGCCCGTACGACATGACCCGGGTCGGTGAGGACCTGCCGAACCGGGCGGTCATCTCGGCCGTACGCGCCATGCACGCCGCCGGGTACGGCGTCGTCTACTGCTCCGGGCGCGACGAGTCGGCCCGGCCCGACACGGAGGCGTGGCTCGACCTGCACGTGGAGGTGCCGTACCTGGGGCTGTACATGCGCCCGGTCGGCGACTCCCGCAAGGACTCGGTGGTCAAGAAGGAGATCTTCGAACGGGAGATCAAGGACCGGTACGCCGTCGTCGGCGTCTTCGACGACCGGATGCAGGTCGTCCGGATGTGGCGCGAACTGGGCCTGACCGTCTTCCAGGTGGCCGAGGGCGACTTCTGACCCGCCCCACCCGATCGCCATGATCGTCTGCTGTTCCAACGGCCGACACGCCGTGCGCGGACTGGCGGAACAGCAGACGATCATGCGGCGGACCGGCCGACAGGGCGGTTCGCCAGTATCGCCAGGACTTCCCGGCGAACCTGGTCGGATTGGGTCAGCAACCGCCGGTGCGAGAAACGCACGACCATGATTCCTACGGTGGCCAGCAGGGCATCCCGGCGCAGGTCGATCTCACGCTGGCGGGAATCGCCGTGCGAAGCGGCACCGTCGAGTTCGATGTCGAGGCGCTCCCGTTCGGCGTACACGTCGAGGTAGATCGTGCGCTCACCGACCTTGATCCGCTCCTGCCGCTCGAACGGCGGCATCCCGGGACCGCTGAAGACGTGCTCGTGGCCCCAGATCTCGAGGGCGCTCCGACAGCCGATGGCCAGGCGATCCAACAGGACACCCAGTTCGGCCCGGCCGGTCAACTTCGGCGCGGCGGCCAACGCCACACCGATGCGTTGCGGCGTGGTGCGACGTTCGTTGACCGCCCTGATCACCGGCGCCACCCGCTCGGCAGGCGGGATCAGCGGCCAGGCGTCGACCAGGCTCCGCTCCAGTCCGGTGACCGGCAACCCCCGACGCGCCACGACGGCGACTTGACGCCGGTGGTGCACCACCAGCCCCGGCCGGTCACGCAGACCGGAGTTCTTCGGTACGCACACGTGCACCGGTTCCTCGGCGCCTTGTGGGCGAAGTCCCCACACGTCGAGCGCGGTCGTATGGCTGAGTCCACCGGCGGCGCCGACGTGTGCCAGCGCCGCCCGGCGGCGTGGGTACGGGCCGAGTCCGGCGATCCCGGCCGGGCCTGGTGTCTGCGCGGCCACGAGTCGGGCATCCACGTAGACCTCGGGCAGCACCCGGCGCAGGTGACCGTCTCGGCAGGCTGACTCGAAGACCCACCGTTGCACGACCTGGCAGACCTGCGCCCGCGTCACCACCCCGCCGGCACCGTCCACGAGAGCACGAAGTACTGGGTCCACGCCAACGAACCTGCCACCCCGTGCCCTGGGCCAGGGCAGTCGCACCGCGGCCTGTGGACAACGCCTATCCCTGTGGACGACCAACCGATCTTCGGCTGCTCGTGGTATCCGCCGTGATCGTCTGCTGTTCCAGCAGTCGACACGCCGTCATTCCCCTGGCGCAACAGCAGACGATCATGAAGGGCGGGAGGAATCGGAGCTAGAGGCCCTGTTCGCGGGCCATGATGATGGCCTGGGCGCGGTCGGCGACCTGGAGCTTGGTGAAGATGTTGGAGACGTGGTTGCGGACCGTCTTCTGGCTCAGCCCGAGCCGCAGCGCGATCTGCGGGTTCGTCAGGTGCTGGGCGATCAGGGCGAGGATCTCCCGCTCCCGCGAGGTCAGTTCCGGAAATGCCGGTTCGGCCCGGTTGAGCCCGGCGAAGTAGCCCATCAGCCGGGTGGCGATGGCCGGGCCGAAGATCGCCTCGCCGTCGGCGACCACCCGTACCGATCGGATGATCTCCAGCCGCCGGGCGCCCTTGAGGACGTAGCCGCGGGCGCCGGCCCGCAACGCGGCGAAGATCGAGTCGTCGTCGTCGGCCATGCTGAGGATCAGCACCCGGACGTGCGGGCTCATCCGCACCATCCGCTCGGTGGCCGCGATGCCGCCCATGCCGGGCATTGTCAGGTCGAGCAGCACCACGTCGGGCTGGAGCCGGTCCAGGGCGACCAGTGCCTCTTCGCCGCTGGCGGCCTCGCCGCAGACGTCGATCTCGGGACTGGTGGCGAGCAGGGCGCGCAGCCCGGCCCGAAACGGGGCGTGGTCGTCAACCAGCAGCACCCGGATCTGGTCCATCGGTCTCCTCTGTGGTGGTGGGCAGGATCGCGGTCACCCGGGTGCCCGTACCCGGGGCCGAGGTGACGGTGCACTCGCCGCCGAGTTCGTCGGCGCGCTCGTGCATCGAGTGCATGCCGACGCCGTCCGGCTGGCCGGGCTGGCGGCCCCGGCCGTCGTCGTGGACGTCGAGGCGGAGCTGTTCCCCGGTGATGGTCAGCCGTACCTCGACGGTGTCCGCCCGGGCGTGCTTGCGCGCGTTGTTCAGCGCTTCGACGGCGATCCGGTAGGCGGCGACCTCGGTGGCGGCGGGCAGTGCGGGCAGCGTCTCGGGGGCTTCGAAGACGACCCGGGGGCCGGCGGCCGGCCAGGCGGCGATGTGCGACCGGAGCGCCCCGGCCAGCCCCATCGTGTCCAGCGCCGGTGGCCGCAGCCCGTCGACGAGCCGCCGTACGTCGGCGACGGCCGTACGCGCGTCGACGACGATCTCCTCCAGCATGTGGTTGGCCTGCTCCCCCGGCCCGATCTCCTGGGCCACCTCGGCCCGCATGGTCAGCCCGGCCAGGGTGGGGCCGAGGCCGTCGTGCAGGTCGCGGCGCAGCCGCCGGCGCTCCTCCTCGCGGGCGACGACCAGGTGTTCGCGGGAGCGTTGCAGGTCGGCGGCGAGTGACTGGGCCCGGTCGAGGGCGCGGACCGCCTGTACGGCGACGCCGATGTGCCGGGCGAGGTCGGCGAGCAGCCGCAGTTCGCGGTCGCCGAGCGACACCTCCCCGCTGCGGGGGCCGAGCAGCAGGTCGCCGACCGGCTCGCCGGCGACCAGCGGGATCCGGACCGGGTCGGCGGGCGGGGTGCCCAGCCGGTACGACCGCCCGTCGACGGTCTGTATTTCCACGTAGGACAGTTGCAGTGCCTCGCGTACGGTCGCCGTGCTGGTGGACAGGACGGCGCTGGAGTCCTGGGTCTGCTCCAGCCGCTGCCCGAGCCGGGCCAGCACCGCGTACGGGTCGTCGCGTTCGCCGTACACCAGGATGTTGACCCGGCGTTGCAGCCAGTGCCGCAGCGGGGCGAAGATCAGCGCGGCGACGGCCGCCCCGACGAACGAGACCGGCAGGCTGGCCGAGGTGTCGAACCCGGCCCCGAGCAGGCCGACGACCAGCACGTACGCGCCGCCGACGCAGGCCGACAGGGTGACGAACACCGCGGTACGGCTGATCAGCAGGTCGATGTCGAAGAGCTGGTGTTTCAGGATGGCGATGCCGACCGCGACCAGGATCAACGACACGCTGGCGGAGCCGGCGAAGTCCCAGAGGAAGTTCTCGTACGGGAACAGGCCCGGGTGGCCGTCGGTCAGGCCGACGACGAGACGGCCGGCCACCACGAGCACGTTCAGCGCGACCGCGTACCCGACCCACTTGACCTGCTGGCGGCGGGCGCCGCGGGCCTTGCGGGCCTGCCAGACGACGGTGCCGCCGGCGGCGAAGAGGAACACCGCGCTGGCCAGGATGGCCAGCCCACCGGTGGTGTCGGCGATCGGCTGCCAGCCGGGGACGCCGAGCGGGTTGGGCGCGCCGACCGGAAGGATCTGCTCGTTGTCGCCGGGCCGCACCGCGTTGGTCACCACGGCGAGCGCGGTGAGCGCCACGACCGTCCAGACCGCCGGCCGCCACCGGCGGGAGAGCAGCCGGCCGTCGGGAAAGAACGCCGGGATCAGTGCGATGGCGGCGTTGCCGGGGAGCCACAGCCAGGTCTGCGGCCAGGCCAGCGCGGCGGCGAACGGCAGCGAGCCGGGGTCGACGACCGCACCACGGGCGGCGTACTGGCCGCCGGCCTCCTGGACGGCGAAGCACAGGGCGCTGGTGAGCGCGAGCCAGCCGACCGGGTTGGCCGGCCGGTGTGCGGTGATCAGCCCGCCGACGACCGCGGAGGCGACCACCAGGAGGTGGTAGCTGATGTGGCTGACCGGCGCCCCGTTCAGCAGCGCCAGCCAGATGGCGGCGGCGGTCAGCAGCAGCGTCAGCCCGCACAGCGGCCAGGCGGCCTGCCGCGCCCACCTGGCCGTACGGTCGGTCGTCATGTCGTCGCCGACACTAATGATCGTCGTGTCCCGTTGTCATGGGACAACCGTCCCGGCGCGCCGGGCACCGAGGGTGGTGCCCGACGCCCGGACGGTCGGCCCGGCCCAGTGCGAACCGGTCGGTCTCGGTCGGGGACGCATCGTCACCGTCGCTCGGCGACCGGACGCGGGCCGGCGAACGCCAGGACGAGACCGGCGACGATCACCCAGAGCCCGGCCGGGACCAGCGAGATGTACTGCACCGGCGCGAGCTGCGTCGCGGCGACCAGCAGGGCCATGACCGCGCTGAAGACGGCGAACCAGCGGCTGACCGAGCCGTGCCGGAACCCGCCGACCGCGACCGCGCCGGCGGTCAGCCCGATGCCGCCCCAGAGCCAGGACATCGTGGCGAAGATCGTCGTCCCGGCGGCGATGGTGTCGGGGTCGACCTCGTCGGCCGCACCGAGGTCGAAGAACAGCTGGGTCGAGATGCCGCCGCCGATGAGCAGGCCGACCAGCACCAGGCCGACACCGGTCGCGGCGAGGGTCGGCACGAGGCTGCCGGCCGGCTCCTGCGCGCCGAGGTGCCGGCGCAGCCCCGCCGCGAAGATCGCCAGGCAGACGATGGCGACCGAGCACACCACCTGGTGCGCCCAGACGTAGGCGGCGCCGTCGGCGATGGCGGCGACGTAGCCCGCGTTGTCGGCCCGCTGTTCCTCACCGCCGAGGCTTGCGGTGGCGAAGATGCCGACGAGACCGATCAGGCCGCCGGCCGTACCGGTCAGGGCCCAGCCGCGCCGGGGGCTTGCGGGGGCCGGGATCGGGGCGGCGTTGGTGGTCTCGCGGAACATGGTGGGGTGCATCGGATCCTCCCTGGGTGTCGGCGTTCACCAGGAAGGATGGCGGGGGACTGACTCGGGCCGCATGAGGCGGCTGTCCCGACCGGCCCGGGAAATCCACCGGGACAACCGCCCGCCGGCGGTGCCCGGCCCCGGGGGCCACGGGGGTCGGGCAGGCGTGTCCCGGCCCGGGGGACCGCCGGGCCGGGGCACGCGATCAGGGCTCAGGCCGCCTGGCGGGCCGCCGGGCGCAGGGTCAGCGTCGTCTCGGCCCGGACCCCGTTCACGGTCACCGCGAGCACGACCGACCCGCTGGCGCGTAGCGCCCTGAGCTGTCCACTGTCCGGGTCGAACCAGGCCACGTGCCAGGGCCGCAGGCCCAGCACGCCGCCGATGTGGACGTTCGGGGAGGCACTCCAGTCGGCGCTGAGCGGCGCGGCCACCGGCACCTGCCGCCCGCCGGCCTGGCCGACCGTGGCGGTCACCGGCACCGGGGTGCCGGGTGCGACGGTGGCCGGCGCGGTCACGGTGAGCGAGTCGACGTGCGCCCGGGTCTGTGCGCTGATCCACCGCGGCCCCTCGGCCAGCGGGTTGCGGCGGGCCCGTTCGGCGTCGCGTTCGCTCACCCGGTCGACACCGAACATCGTCCAGCCGGTGAAGCCGCCCAGGTGCGGCGGGGTCGACGGGCTCTTGCCGGCGTTGCCGTTGATGACGTACGGGACCCCGTCGACCCGGTCGGCGTGGAACGTGCCGACGTGCCCGCCGACGAACGCCGCGCCCTTGCCGGTGCGGTGCTGGAACTCGGCCAGCCACTGCTCCAGCAGCGCCGCCTCCTTGCGGTCGCCGAGCTGGCTCGCCTTCGCCGGCAGCGGGTCGCGCGGCGGGTGGTGGTGCAGCACCACCACCGATCCGACCGCCGGGTCGGTGGCCGCGCCGTCGAGGGCGGCCCGCAGGGCGCGGATCTGGTCGAAGCCGCCGCCGCGCAGCGTGCCGGTCGCCGAGTTCAGCGTCACGAAGCGGGTGCCCTTGTGGTCGAAGACCCGCGACGGCGCGCCGAAAACCGCCTGGAAGTTGGCGATCGGGGCACCCATGATCTCGTGGTTGCCCGGTACGTAGAAGTACGGCAACTCGCCGCCCAGCTCCTCGTCGAGGATCCGCTTGGCGAGCGCGAAGTCGGCCGGGTAGGCGGTGTCGACGAAGTCGCCGTTGATGACCAGGAAGTCCGGCCGGGCCGCCTTCACCTCGCGCAGCGTACGGCGGGCCTGGGCGACCAGGTCGCTGTCCGGGGCGGCGGCGACGAACTGGACGTCGGAGAGGACCGCGAACCGCCAGTCGGCGCCGTCGACGGTGCCGTCGCGGACCACCACCCGGTCGGTACGGGCCGGCTCGGCCGGCGCCTCCACCGTCGGCGGCACCTTCGCCACGATGTCGTCGATGACGATCTCGTTGGTGTACGCCGCCGCCCCGTCGGTCTCCGCGACGTAGAAGCGCCGGATCCGGACCGGGTACTGCACGCCGGCCGGAACCGCCATCTCGACGTACCGCCAGCCGGTCCAGTCCAGGTAGGGGCCGCGCAGTACGTGCTGCTGGTCGAGCGCGTCGTGCAGGTGCAGGCTGGGCCACTCCCCCTTGCCGGTGCTGTGGATCCACATCCCGAACGCCTGCGGCTGGCCGTCGACCTCGATCCAGGCCGGCGGGTCGGCGTACGCGGCCCGGGTGCCGGTCGAGGTGCTGAAGTCGTACGTCAGCTTGAGCCCGGTGCCGGTGTGCCCGGGTGCCGGGGCGGCGGAGCCGGTGGCCCGGGCGGCGCTGAACCGCCAGTTGGCGGCGTCGTCGAAGGTGGCGACCGGCACCTCTTCGAGCCCGACGGTGACCGGTACGGCGGTCGTCGCCGTGCCGACCCGGGCGGTCAGCAGCCCGCCGCCGGTGCCGGCCTTGGCGGTCACCCGCAGGAAGCCGTCGTCGGTCGGGGTGACGTCGAGCAGGTCGCGGTCGTAGTCCAGGCGTACGTCGGCGGGCTCGATCGGCGCGGTGTTGCCCTCGGCGTCGTAGCCGACGATGCCGACCAGGGCCGACGCGTCGGCGCCGGCCAGGCCGACCTTGTCGGCGGTGGCGTCGATGCGGGCCAGCGGTCCGAGCACGGTCAGCTTCAGCTCGCCCTTCGCCGCGCCCCGGGACGCGGTGACCGTGGTCGGGCCGGGTACCAGGGCGCGGAAGACACCGTCCCGGGACACCACGCCGTGTACGGCCGGGTTGGCCCGCCAGTTCGGGGCGCCGGCCGCCGGGCCGTACGTCTCGTCGTGGCCGGCGGCGGTCAGCCGGCGGGTCAGGCCGGGGAAGACCCGGTCCGGCCGGCCGCCGCCTACCGGGCCGAGGCCGGGCGCGGCGGACGGGTCGGTCGCCGTCTCCACCCAGTACGCCTTCAGCCGGCCGCTGCCGCGCGGCGCGAAGATCGCCAGCCCGTTCGGTACGGCCCGCTCGGAGCCGTCGGACGGGCTGTTCTCGACTTGGACGGCGGCCGCCCCGGGTTCGCGGGCGAGCAGTGTGGACGAGCCGCCGCCGTCGAGGTTGAGCGCGTGGTGGGCGCCGAGTTCGGTCATCATCCGGCCGAGTTCGGTCAGCGTCACGCCCCGGCTGTCGGCCTGCCGGCCGTCGACGGTCAGCAGGATCATCCGGCGGCCGTCGGCGGAGAAGCCGACCGCCGTACGCGGTTCGGGGTTGACGTCGCCGATGTTCTGGGCGACGCCGTCGCGGACCAGGACGTGGTTGCCGCCGACGGCGGCGTGAAGTTCGCTGCCGTCGGACGGCTTGGGCCGGTAGGCGACGGTGACCGGGTCGCCGGGACGCAGCGCGGCGAGCGCGTCGGCGCCGGCGTCGCGGCCGAGCAGGATCGTCGTACCGGCCGGGATGGCGCCCTCACCGGCGCTGGCGCCGACCCGGGCGACGTGCCCGTCGACGACGGCGACCTCGGTCACCCGGGTCGCGCCGGACACGGCCCGGGCGCGCGGGTACGTCCCCCACAGCGCGGTGAAGACGCCGATGCCGCCGGTCTGGACCAGGTTGTTGAACTGGGTGAGCGCCACCGGGCCGGTGGGCAGGGTGGCGGTGCCGTCGAAGTGCACCTGGATCACCCGGCCGAGCCCGCCGGTGGTGATCGCGACGGCGTTGTGGTGCCCGGCGATCGGCGACTGGACCAGCTCGCCGTCGCGGATGCCGATGCCCTGGGCGGCGCCGGAGTTGTTGATGTCGAAGAAGTCGCCGTTGACGGCGGCGACCGCGCCGGCCGCGTCGGCGGCCCTACGCAGCGGCTCGGCCCGGGCGACGGCGCCGGAGTTGACGTAGTCGACGGTCAGGCCGCCGGACAGGTCGGCGGTGAGCGCGTCGGCGCGCAGCCAGCCCGCCGGGTCGAAGCGGTCGAACGAGGTCAGGGTGAGGCCGGGGGCGACCGGGCGGGTCCGGGTCGCGGTCTCGATGCCGCCGGCCGGCTCGACCGACAGCGGCGACGCGCCGGCCGCCGGGTAGGACGAGGCGGCGGGCGCGTCCTCGACGGCCGTGCCGGCCGGGCCGGTGAGGCCCGGCCGGGGTTCGGCGTACGCCGGCAGCGGGCCGGCGAGCGTCAGCAGCGGCGCCAGGACGAGGACGCCGACGAGGCGGAGTGATCGGCTGCGGGTACGCATGTCCGGTAGTCAACCCGAGCCCGTATAGAACTTTCAATAGCTACCGGGTTACTTGAAGAAAAACTCCAAAGAGTCGATCCTCCTCAGTGCGCCACCGGGCAGGCCGGCCGGATCGCCGGTGCCGACTGCCGGGGCGCCCCGCCGGCCGGCAGCGGAGTCCGGGCGCCGGGCACGGCGGGGGCGGCGGCGGCGGGGGCGGCGGGGGCGGCGGACTCCCCGGCAACCGGGACGCGCTCCCCCGCGACCGGGGCGCCCTCCGGGGCGTCCTCGGGCGCGGCGTGCCGGGGCGACGGGCCGAGGTGCCCGTACCGGCCCAGGTCGCGGGCCGCACTGTCGAGATAGAAGTTCGGCCGCTGGTCGGCCTCGTGGTAGTAGCGGTGGAAGACCCGGGTCGCCCCGCCCGAGATCGGCGGCACGATCCAGGTCCAGTCCGCCGGCACCTCCCGGCCGGCCCGCCGCTCGTTGCCCAGGTGGGTGACGAACCGGTCCGATTCGGTGTGGTGGTCGCTGATCCGCACGCCGGCCCGCTCGAACGACCAGAGCACCGCCCGGTTCAGCTCCACCAGCGCCCGGTCCCGCCACAGCGTGCTGGCCCGCGACGTGTCCAGTTCCATCGCCCGGGCCACGACCGGGACGAGGTCGTAGCGGTCGGGGTCGGCGAGATTGCGGGCCCCGATCTCGGTGCCCATGTACCAGCCGTTGAACGGCGCGAGTGGATAGTCCACGCCGCCGATGCTGAGCCGCATGTTCGCGATCGCCGGTACGGCGTGCCAGCGCAGGTCGAGGCCGGCGAACCAGTCGTACTCGGGGTGTTCGAGCGGCACCTCCAGCACCGCGTCGGCCGGCAGGTCGAAGAGGCGTACGCCGTCCTGCGGCGTCTGGATCACCAGCGGCAGTACGTCGAACGCCCCGCCCGCGCCCTTCCAGCCCAGGTCCTGTACGGCCCGGGTGAAGTCGACGTTCCGCGGATCACCGACCACCTCGCCGGTCGGGGTGCGGTAACCGGCGTACCGGATCAGTTGCTCGTTCCACACCCGGGCGTGCGGGCGGCCGGGCTCGGCCGGCGCGAACACCGTGATGACCGGCCGGATCGCCCCCGCCGCCCGGTCGGCGCGGCCGGTGCCGCCGGCGAGGTTGAGGTGGCGGACCATCCGGGTGAAGATCTCGTCCGCGCCGCGGGCCTTCCGCTCGTCGAGCACCACCAGGCTGCGCCAGTAGAGCCGGCCGATGCACCGGCTCGCGTTGCGCCACGCCACCTTCGCCCCGTACGTCAGCTCCTCGGTGCTGTGCGTGTAGGTGCCGGTGGCGTCGATCTGGGCGCGCACCTCGTCGAGCCGGGGTCCGAGATCGCCGAAGCGGGGGTTCTCCGCGTAACACATCCGCAGGAAGTCCTCGGCCTCCGCGACGTCGACCGGTGCCGACGGGTCCCGGTCCGGCGACGGCTCGTCTCGATAACCCGGTATCGCCATCTGTGTCTCCTCGCGACGGATTTCCGCGGGATCGCCGTACCGGAGCCGGTCTCGCCGAGGCACTACCGGGCGATCTCACCGCGCAGTGTGAGGACGGTTTCACGTGCCGTCATCCGAACGGCGGACACGATGTGCGACACCGGACACAGAGAGGGGCCCGGCCGATACCCGGCCGGGCCCCTCCTCGTTTGCGCGGGTTACTCGCCCGGCGCCGACTTCGCGATCTGCATCAGGAACTCGATGTTGGTACGGCTCTGCTTGAGCCGGTCCAGCAGCAGGTCCAGCGCGGCCGGCGAGTCCAGCGAGTGCAGCACCTTGCGCAGCTTGTGCGTGATCGCCAGTTCCTCCGGCGCGAGCAGGATCTCCTCCTTACGCGTGCCGGACGGGTGGATGTCGATCGCCGGGAAGACCCGCTTGTCGGCGATCTTCCGGTCGAGCTTCAGCTCGGCGTTACCCGTGCCCTTGAACTCCTCGAAGATGACCGTGTCCATCATGGATCCGGTCTCCACCAGCGCGGTGGCGAGGATGGTCAGCGACCCACCGTTCTCGATGTTGCGGGCCGCGCCCAGGAAGCGCTTGGGCGGGTAGAGCGCGGTCGAGTCGATACCACCGGACATGATCCGGCCGCTGGCCGGCGCGGCCAGGTTGTACGACCGGCCGAGCCGGGTCACCGAGTCGAGCAGCACGACCACGTCGTGGCCCAGCTCGACGAGGCGCTTGGCCCGCTCGATCGCCAGCTCCGCGACCGTGGTGTGGTCCTGCGGCGGACGGTCGAACGTGGCCGCGATGACCTCGCCCTTGACCGACCGCTGCATGTCGGTGACCTCTTCGGGCCGCTCGTCGACCAGCACCACCATCAGGTGGCACTCCGGGTTGTTGTGGGTGATCGCGTTGGCGATCGCCTGGAGCACCATGGTCTTACCGGCCTTCGGCGGCGAGACGATGAGCGCCCGCTGCCCCTTGCCGATCGGCATGACCAGGTCGATGACCCGGGTGGTGAGGATGTGCGGCTCGGTCTCCAGCCGCAACCGCTCCTGTGGATAGAGCGGGGTGAGCTTGTAGAACTCGGGGCGCCGCTTGGCCTCGTCCGGGTCCATCCCGTTGATGGTGTCCAGGCGGACCATCGGGTTGTACTTGTCGCGCCGCTGCTCGCCCTCACGCGCCGCGCGCACCGCGCCGGTCACCGCGTCGCCACGCCGCAGGCCGTACTTCTTGACCTGGGACATCGAGACGTAGACGTCGTTCGGACCGGAGAGGTAGCCGGTCGTGCGGACGAAGGCGTAGTTGTCGAGCACGTCGATGATGCCGGCGACCGGGACGAGCACGTCGTCCTCGGCGACCTGCGGCTCGCGGCCGCCGGTGTCGCCCTCGCCACGCTCACCACGACCCCGGCGACGGTCCCGGAAGCGGCTGCGCCGACTGCGCCGGCCACCGCTCTCGTCGTCATCGTCGTTGTCCCGGTTGTCGCGGTTGTCGCGCTCGTTGTTGCGGCTGTCGCGCTCGGCGCCCCGGTCCCGGTCCCGGTCACTGTTGCGCGGACCCCGGTCCGACCGCTCGGTGCGCTCGCCGCGCTCCGACCGCTCGGAACGCTCGGTGCGTTCGGACCGCTCACCACGGTCGGTGCGCTCACCGCGCTCGGAACGCTCGCGTCCGCCGCGCGGCTCGGCACGCTCGACCCGCTCGGCCGGCGCCGGCTCCTCGGTGCGGGGCTCGACGGTGGCCGGCGGGGCCGCGGCGGCCGTCGCGGCGGTCGTCGCCCGGGTACGGCGCGGGGCGCGCTGGCGCCCCTCGGTGGCGGGCGGCGCCGAAGTCTCGACCACCGCCGCGTCGGCGCCACGACGCTCGCCGTCGGCCTCGCGGACCTCGGCGCGCACCTCCTCGCGGGCCGGTGCGGTGGCGGCCGCGACCTCGGCCCTGGGCCGGGGCGGGTTCGCCGGCGCGGCGGCGGCCGCACCGCCGCCCTGCCGCTCGGTGATCGCCGAGATCAGCTCGCCCTTACGCATCCGGGCGGTGCCGGAGATGCCGAGTGACGCGGCCAGGCTCTGGAGCTCCGGCAACAGCATCGCCGACAGACCGGTGCCGGACCGACGGCGGCGGACCGGACCGGTGGTGGCGTCAGCAGCGACGTTGGAAACGTCCGACGTCACGTCGGTGGTGTCGCTCAATGGATTCCTTCCCTCGATAAGGCCGGGGCTGCCCGGATCGGAGAAACTGGTGGCCGGGCGGCCTCGGTGCACCCGCCTCGCGTAACGCGTCGCGGGAGTCTGTGGCACAACAGCAACGGCGGATTCCGGCTCACCATGGGTCGGTGTGCGCGTCTCGCCGTCTGCGGCGATCTGTGGAAACTGCGGTGCGGCGTATGCCTAGGCAGAGGTAAGACGGCTGACCGCCGAAAGCTTTCGGGGTGCGCCGTTCCGCAGGAGATCGCGTGCTTCGCGGCTGTGCTTGGCCTAGAGCGTAATCAACTCTTCCGACCTGCGGCAACAGGGTCCCGCTCGGCGTGTCCCAGTGTACCCCTGTCAACCTGGGCACCGGCTACATCCACCAGCAACCGTAGAACGGCCCAGCCCATTCCCGGGTCGAAACCCTCGGGCGGTTCGGAAAGTGCCAGCACGGTCGGCCCGGCCCCACTGACCACGGCAGCCACACCCGCCGCACGCAGCGCGGCGACCAGGGCGGCGGTGGCCGGCATGCCGGGTGCCCGGTAGTCCTGGTGCAGCCGGTCCTCGGTGGCCGGCAGCAGCAGGGCGGGATCGTGGGTCAGCGCGTGGACCAGCAGCGCCGCCCGGCCGGCGGCGAACGCGGCGTCGCCGTGCGGGACGGTCGCCGGCAGCGCCGCCCGGGCCTGCGCGGTCAGGCCGCGCTCCTCGGGCACGAAGACGACCGGCCGGATCTGGTCGGCGGGGGCCAGCGTCACCGCCCGCGCCCCGGGGGCGGCCCCGGACCAGGCGATGGTGAACCCGCCGAGCAGGCAGGGCGCGACGTTGTCCGGGTGGCCCTCGAGTGCCGCGGCCAGGTCGAGGGCGGCGGCGTCGTCGAGCCGGTCCGGGCCGTCCACGACCAGCGCCCGGGCGAGCTGTACGCCGGCGACGATCGCCGCCGACGAGGATCCCAGCCCGCGGGCCTGCGGAATCCGGTTCAGACACTCGACGGCGAGCCCGGGCGGGCGCCCGCCGAGGGCGTCGAAGGCGGCGAACATGGCGCGTACGACCAGGTGGGTCTCGTCGGTGGGAAGCTCGCCGGCCCCCTGCCCGGTCACCGTCACCCGGCAGCCGCCCGCGGTCACCTCGGCGCTGACGTCGTCGTACAGCGCGAGGGCGAGGCCCAGCGAGTCGAAGCCCGGCCCCAGGTTGGCGCTGGTGGCCGGTACCCGCACGCGGACCGGCCCGGAAACGAATTCGACGCCCATCGGCTCATGCTATTTGAGCCCGGCCGGACCCCGATCAGCGGCGGGCGACCGGCCGGCGCGGTGCCGACCGGTCGCCCGGTTTCAGTCGTCGTCCGGCTCGGCCTGTTCGGACCCTCGTGGCGGTGGAGCCGGCTCCGCGGGCCGAGGGGGTTTCGGGGAACGGCCGGCGGTCCGCAGCGCCATCCGTAGGGCATATTCGATCTGCGCGTTCACGCTACGCAGGTCGTCGGCCGCCCACTTGGCGATCGCGTCGTAAACCTGCTGGTCGAGGCGGAGCAACAGCTTCTTGCGTTCGACCATGAGCCCAGCGCCGTCCTAGCTGTAGAGGGAGCCGGCGTTCACCACCGGCTGGGCCGCCCGGTCGCCGCAGAGCACGACGAGCAGGTTGGACACCATCTGGGCCTTGCGCTCCTCGTCCAGTTCGACGACGTGCTCCTCGCGGAGGCGGTCGAGGGCGTTGGAGACCATACCCACCGCGCCTTCGACAATCTTGAAGCGGGCGCCGACGATGGCGCTGGCCTGCTGCCGGGCCAGCATCGCGTGCGCAATCTCCGGCGCGTACGCGAGGTGGGTGGTGCGGGACTCCAGCACCTCGACGCCGGCCAGCTCGACCCGTTCGCGCAGCTCGTTGGTCAGCTCCTCGTTGACCACGGCCCCGTCCCGCAGGCTGGCCCGACCGCTGTCGTGCGCCTCGTACGGGTAGCTCGCGGCCAGGTGCCGGACGGCGGACTCGGCCTGGACGGAGACGTACTCGACGTGGTCGTCGACGGAGAAGACGGCCCGGGCCGAGTCGATCACCCGCCACACGACGACGGCCGCGATCTCGACCGGGTTGCCGTCGGCGTCGGAGACCTTGAGCCGGGCCGTCTCGAAGTTGCGTACCCGCAGGGTGACTCGGCTGCGGGCGGACAGCGGCCAGGTCCAGTGCAGGCCGGGCTCACGGATGGTGCCGACGTAGCGGCCGAAGAACTGCACCACCTGGGCGTCGTTGGGGTTGACGACGATGAACCCGGTCGCCGCCAGCACGGCGATCAGGGCCCAGACCACCACGACGACGGGGATCAGCGGGTGGACTCCGGGCTCGCCGAGCAGCGGAACGACCACCAGGAGCGCGGCCGCGGTCAGCACCAGCAGGCCGGCGATGGCAAGGAACCCGGAAAACCGGAAGGCGCGTCTCTCCATGACATCCCCTTGGTATTGAAGTGATATCACCATGCTAGCCCGGCAGGCGGCCCGAAGGGAAGTGGGATATGGGCGGGGCCGGTGCGGCTAGGCCGGCGGCTCGGAGCCGGCCGGGACCGGGTCGGCCAGCGACAGCTTGCGGGTCGCCAGCCGCCAGACGATCGCGTAGAGGACCGTGACGAGGCCGCAGCCGGCGAGCACCACCCGCTCGTCGACGTGGTCGATCACCGCCGCGACGCCGAGCTGGCTGATCGAGATCGCCAGGGTGGCCACCATCAGGTCGACGGCGAAAATCCGGCCGCGCAGCCGGTCGGGCACCACCCGCTGCAGGGCGTAGTTGGACATCACCCAGTTGCCGCCACCGGCGAAATGGGCCAGGAAGACGAGGACCAGCACCAGCGGGAACCAGGTCGTCACCGCCACGCCCACGTAGGACAGGCCGTACACGACCATCGACAGCGCCACGCCCGGCAGCAGCCAGGACCGCCGGGTCAGCACCGGGCGCATCAGTATCGGGCCGAGCAGGGCGCCCACGCCGCGCACCGCGAACAGCAGGCCGGCGCCCAGCGCCCCCACCCCGTAGACCCCGGCCAGCAGCGGAAACACGGTCAGCACCCCGTTGCCGAGACCGACCCCCGACTTCACCGTCACCAGGGCGCGCAGCCTCGGTCGTCGTACGACGTACTGCACCGCCTCGCGCAGCGCCGCCACCGGGTGCTGGACGTGCTGCGTACCGTCGCGGGGCGCCTGCAACGGGCGGCGGATCAGGCCGGCCAGCACGATCGCCACGGCCAGGGCGCCGGCCGCGATCCAGAAGCAGGCGTACGGGCCGACGGCGCTGCTCAGCACCCCGCCGAGCGAGGCGCCGACGATCGCCATCGTTCCCCAGGCCGCGCCGGCGACGGCGGTGGCGCCGGCCAGTTCGGCCGGCTCGACCACGTTCGGCAGTGCCGCCTGGGCGGCCGGGGAGTAGAACGCCTTGCCCGCCGCGACACCGACGATCGCCAGCACCGCCAGCCAGGCCGTACCCGCGCTGCGTACCCCGAGCAGGAGCAGGAGCGCGACCAGGGCGACCGCGTTCGCGATCATCATGACCTTGCGGCGGTCGAACCGGTCGGCGACGGTCCCGGTGTACGGCAGCAGCAGCGCGACGATGCCGGTGTCGACGGCCAGCACCAGCGCGCCCCACACACCGCTGCCGGTCAGCTCGGGAAGCAGCACCAGCAGCGGCACCATGACGAACCAGTCGGCACCGAAGACCACGAGTTGCGCGCCGAACAGGTTGCGGAAGTCGCGGTTTCCGGTAAGGAGCGACAGAGGGGATGCCACGTACCGGCACCCTACCCGCCGGCCGCCCGGCGTCGCCCCGGCGGAGGGTGTGAACCGACGCGAGGCGCCCGCACACGGTCGACACCGTGTGCGGACGCCTCGGTCACGGACAGCGGACCGGTCGGGTCCGGCTACTCCTTGGGCGGCAGCGGAGACCGGTTGGAGCGGGGCAGGCGCAGCACCTCGAACTGGTCGGTGCCGTCGACCAGCGCGCCCGACGGGGCCGGCCCCGGCTCCGGTTCGGCCCGGTGCTGGGCCGGCGCGGCGTGCCGGCCCTCGACGGACGCACCCGCACCGACCAGGGCCGGTTCCGGCGCCTCCGCGACCGGCTCGTCGTCGGCCGGCGGTTCGGCCGGCGCACCGGCCCGCCGGGCCCGGAACCGCTCCCTGCTGTTCTCCACCATCGTGTAGAGCGTCGGCACCAGCACCAGGGTGAGCAGGGTCGAGCTGAGCAGGCCGCCGATGACGACGATGGCCAGCGGTTGCGAGATGAAACCGCCCTCGCCGGTGAGACCGAGCGCCATCGGGGTCAGCGCGAAGATGGTCGCGATGGCGGTCATCAGGATCGGCCGCAGCCGGCGCCGGCCACCCTCGACCACCGCCTCCTGCACGCCCATGCCCTGGTCCCGGTACTGGTTGATCAGGTCCATCAGCACGATCGCGTTGGTGACCACGATGCCGACCAGCATCAGTACGCCGATCAGGGCGGGTACGCCGAGCGGGGTGCCGGTGACCAGCAGCAGCCCGATCGCGCCGGTGGCGGCGAACGGCACCGAGACGAGCAGGATCAGCGGCTGGATCAGGCTGCGGAACGTCGCCACCATGATCACGAAGACGATGGCGATGGCGGCGAGCACGGCCAGCCCGAGGTCGGCGAACGCCTCGGCCTGGTCGGCGCTGACCCCGCCGACGGTGACGCTGGCGCCTGGCGGCAGGTCGAGCGCGTCCAGCCGCTCGTTGAGCGCGCTGGTGATCGCGCCGAGGTTGGAGCCGGTACCGGTGCCGGTGACGGTGACGCTGCGCTCGCCGTCGATCCGGGTGACCGACAGCGGGCCCTCGACCTGCTCGACCCGGGCGAGGTCGCCGAGGGTCACCGGCCCGATCGGCAGGGCCCGCAGCTGCTCGACGGTGGCCGGGGCCGTACCGCCGCCGATGACGACGCTCTGCCGGCCGCCGTCGAGGGTGACCTGGCCGACCGGGCTGCCCCGGAACGCCTGCCCGACGATCTGGCCGATCGCCGCCTCGGAGAGCCCGGCCTGGGCGGCGGCCGCCCGGTTGACGGTGATGTCGATACGCGGGGCCCGCTCGCCGAGGCTGCTGGAGACGTCGGTCACGTTCGGCGTCCCGGCCATCGCCTGGCGCACCTGCTCGGCGGCGGTGGTCAGCGCGTCGGCGTCGGCGGCCTGCACGATCACCGCGAGCTGGTTGGCCGAGGCACCGCCCGGGCCGCCGCCCCCGGCGCCGAAGGACAGCTCGCCGACGCCGGTCAGCGCGTCGAACCGCTCGCGCAGCGCGTCGCGGACCTGTTCCGGCTCGGTCTCGCCGTCCAGCGCCACCGAGTACGACGCGGTCGCCGCACCGCCGCCCCCGCCGAACAGCCCGCCGCTGTCACCGGCACTGACCTGGTAGGACTCGACGCCGTCGGTGTCGGCGAGGACCGCCTCGACCTGCCGGGCGGCGGCGTCGGTGGCGGCCAGGCTGGTGCCGACCGGCATCTCCTGCGAGATGCTCAGGGTGTCCTGGCCGGAGTCGTCGAGGAAGTTCGTCTCCAGGCGGCTGGCCAGGGCGAACGTACCCAGCAGGACCACCAGGCCGAGGGCGAGCGTGGTCCAGCGGCGGTGGGTGGCGAAACGGATCACCGGCAGGTAGCTGCGCTGGAGGCGGCTGCGCAGCTCCTTCTCCTCGGCGGCCAGCCGGGCCTTCTCGCCGCCGGCGTCCGGCTTCAGGAACCAGTAGGCGAGCACCGGGATGATGGTCAGCGAGACCAGCAGCGAGGCGAGCAGGGCCACCGTGACGGTGATCGCGAACGGGGCGAAGATCTGGCCGACGAAGCCGCCGACGAGGGCGATCGGCGCGAAGACCGCGACGGTGGTCAGGGTCGACGCGGTCACCGCGCCGGCGACCTCGCGTACGCCGGTGAGGATCGCCCGGCGCTTGTCCTCGCCGTAGCTCATGTGTCTCTTGATGTTCTCCAGGACGACGATCGAGTCGTCGACGACCCGGCCGACCGCGATCGTCAGCGCGCCGAGGGTGAGCAGGTTGAGCGAGTAGTCGCCGATCCACAGGGCGATCAGCGCGACCAGCACCGACAGCGGGATGGAGACCGCGGTGACCACGGTCGAGCGCACCGACATCAGGAAAACCAGGATCACGAGTACGGCCATCACGAGGCCGAGCAGGCCCTCGGTGGTCAGCGTCTCGATCGACTTCTCGACGTACGGCGCCTGGTCGAAGATGATCGTCAGTTCGCCGCCGATGCCGGCGCCGAGCGATTCGAGCTGGTCACGGATCTCGTGGGAGATCTGCACGGCGTTGCCGTCCGGCGTGGCCGTGACCATGATGCCGAGGCTGTCCGCGCCGTTGGTGCGGGTGAACGAGGTCGGCGGGGCGGCCTGCGACTCCACGGTCGCGATGTCGCCGAGCCGGACGGCCGAGCCGGCCGGGCCGAGCCAGATGCCGCGCAGGTCCTCGATGGTGGCGATCCTGGTACCGACCTGGACGGACAGCGTCCGGTCGCCCTCGGTCAGCGCACCGGCCGGCATGGCGATGCCGTTGGCCTGCAGTGCGCTGGCGATCGCGGTGGGCTGGATGCCGGCGGCGGCGAACTTCGCCGGGTCCGGGGTGATCAGCACGACCTGGTCGCGGGCGCCGCTGACCTCGACGGCGCGGACGCCGTCGATGGCCTCGATCTCGGGTACGACGTTGTCGGCGAGCTTCCGGGCGAGCTCCTGCTGGTCGCCGGTGCCGGTCGCGGCGAGCACCACGGCGGGCAGGTCGGCGGTGCTGCCGGCGATCACGGTCGGCTCGACGTCGGCGGGCAGCGGGGCCCGGTTGATCGCGGTCTGCATCTTGTTGACCGCGTCGGCGAGGTCGGTGCCGAACTCGTACTCGACCTGGACGGTCGCCATTCCCTCGCTGGAGGTCGAGGTGACCTTGCTCAGTCCGGCGATGCCCTGGACGCTGTTCTCGATCGGCTCGGCGACCTGCGCCTCGACGATCTCGGGCGAGGCACCCGGGTAGGCGGCGATGATGAAGGCCGCCGGGAACTCCATCGACGGCAGGAGCTGCTGCTTGAGGTTGGGGATGCTGAACGCACCGAAGGCGGTGATCACCACCGCGATGAGTGCGACGAGCCCCCGGTTGGCGAGACTGAGTCTGGCGAGCAACGACATGAGCGGGCTGACTCCTGACGGCTTAGGTTAGCTCGACCCAAACAGTTTGCCCGAGGCGTACGATTCGCTTCCCGGCAGGGTCGCTGATAGCGTCCGATCAGGGAACGGCCAGCGGAGGTGCGATGATCGACAAGGCGCGGATCATCGCCCGGATCATCGATTCCCAGCGGCAGCTACAGCACCAGCTCGCCTACGACCGGTCGCACCCGCTCTTCGACTCCAACCTCACCGTGCCGCAGTTGAAGGTGCTGCTCGTGCTCTCGCTCGAGGGCAGCGCCTCCGGCCAGGACCTGGGCCGGATCATGGGGGTCAGCCTGGCGACCGTGACCGGGATCGTCGACCGGCTGGTCGGCCACGACCTGGTCGCCCGCCGCGAGGACCCGAACGACCGGCGGGTCCGGCGGATCGAGCTGACCACGGCCGGCACCAGGCTGATCGACGGCATCATCACCGCCGGGATCGAACGGCTGCAACGGATGCTCGAACAGCTCACCGTCGACGAACTGGACACCATCGACCGGGCCGCGACCCTGCTGGCCCGGGCGGCCATCGCCGACGCCGGCGAGCACGGCGTGCTGCCGGCCTGACGCCGGGGCCGGAGTCAGGCCAGGTCGAGCGCCGCGGCGGCGGCCAGCACGTCGTTCGCGATGGTGATCGGGGCCGGTGCGGTGGAGATCGCCCACTCCGGGTCCTTGAGGCCGTGCCCGGTCACCGTGCACACCACCGTCGACCCCGCCGGCACCCGGCCGGCCGCCGCCTGCTGGAGCAGCCCGGCCACGCTGGCGGCGCTGCCCAGCTCGACGAACACGCCCACCTCGCGGGCGAGCAGCCGGTAGGCGGCGAGGATCTCGCGGTCGGTGACCGCCTCGATCAGTCCCTCGGACGCGTCGCGCGCGTCGAGCGCCTTGGTCCAGCTCGCCGGGTTTCCGATCCGGATCGCGGTCGCGATCGTCGACGGCTCACGGACCGCCTGGCCGGTCACGATCGGGGCGGCGCCGGCCGCCTGGAAGCCGTACATCCTCGGCCGGACCTTGGTGTTGCCGGCGTCGGCGTCCTCCTGGTAGCCCATCCAGTACGCGGTGATGTTGCCGGCGTTGCCGACCGGCAGGCAGTGGATGTCGGGGGCGGTGCCGAGCGCCTCGACGATCTCGAAGGCGGCGGTCTTCTGGCCGTGCAGCCGGTCCGGGTTGACCGAGTTGACCAGCGCCACCGGGAAGTCCTGGGACAGCTTCGACGCCAGCGAGAGGCAGTCGTCGAAGTTGCCGCTGACCTGGAGCAGGGTGGCGCCGTGCACCAGCGCCTGGGCCAGCTTGCCGAGCGCGATCTTGCCCTGCGGCACCAGCACCGCGCAGGTGATCCCGGCCCGGGCGGCGTACGCGGCCGCGGAGGCGCTGGTGTTGCCGGTGGAGGCGCAGATGATCGCCTTGTTGCCGGCCTCGACCGCCTTGGACACGGCCATGGTCATGCCGCGGTCCTTGAAGGAACCGGTCGGGTTGGCACCCTCGATCTTGAGATAGACGTCACAGTCGAGCCGGCGGGACAGCACCGGGGCCGGCAGCAGCGGCGTGTTGCCCTCGTGCAGCGTGACGACCGGCGTGGAGTCGGTGACCGGCAGCCGGTCCCGGTAGGTCTCGATCAAACCCCGCCACATGTCGCTCTCCTCGCGCAACTCGACCCGTCCGTCCCACCCGGGCCGCGGTCAGCCCAGGGTCCCCCAGCCCACCCGGTGCCGGAAAGCCGCACCGCCGGTTACCCACCTGGCGGGACGGCGGCCCGGTCACCGGTGCCGTACCGGCCCGGCGCGGCCCGCCGGCCGCCGTCCGGCACCGTCAGGCGCCGCCCTCGACCCGCAGCACGCTCGCGATCGACCGGACGATGTCGAGCCCGCGCAACTCCTCGACCGTCGCGGCCAGCGCCGCCTCCGGCGCGCCGTGGGTGACCACGACCAGGCTGGCGTCGTCGGCGCGGCCGGACTGCCGGACCGTCGCGATCGACACGTCCCGCTTGGCGAAGACACCGGCCACCGTGGCCAGCACACCCGCGCGGTCGGCCACGTCGAGACTGATGTGGTAGCGGGTGACCGCCTCCCCCATCGGCCGCACCGGCAGGTCGGCGTAGACCGACTCGCTCGGTGCCCGTACGCCGGCGAGCCGGTTGCGGGCCACCGCCACGATGTCGCCGAGCACCGCGCTCGCGGTCGGCGAGCCGCCGGCGCCCCGGCCGTAGAACATCAACTGGCCGGCCGCCTCCGCCTCGACGAAGACCGCGTTGAAGGCGTCGCCGACGCTGGCCAGCGGATGCGTACGCGGGATCATCGCCGGGTGCACCCGCACGCTGACCGAGTCGGCGCCGGTCGAGTCCGGCCCCCGGGACGCGATGCAGAGCAGCTTGATCGTGCAGCCCATCGCCTTGGCGCTGGCCACGTCCGCCGCGGTGACCCCGGTGATCCCCTCGCGGTGCACGTCGGCCGCGGTCACCCGGCTGTGGAAGGCCAGCGAGGCCAGGATCGCCGCCTTCGCCGCCGCGTCGAAACCCTCGACGTCGGCGGTCGGGTCGGCTTCGGCGTACCCGAGTTCGGTCGCCTCCTCCAGCGCCTCGGTGAAGCCGGCGCCGGTGGCGTCCATGGCGGACAGGATGAAGTTGGTGGTGCCGTTGACGATGCCGGTGACCCGGGTGATCCGGTCGCCGTGCAGCGACTCGCGCAGCGGACGCAGCAGCGGGATCGCCCCGGCGACCGCCGCCTCGTAGTAGAGGTCGGCCTGGCCCTCGGCGGCGGCGTCGTGCAGCGAGCCGCCGTCCTCGGCCAGCAGCGCCTTGTTGGCGGTCACCGCGCTCTTGCCGGACCGCAGCGCCTCGACCAGCCAGGTGCGGGCCGGTTCGATGCCGCCGACGACCTCGACGACCACGTCGACGTCGTCGCGCTTGACCAGGCCGAGCGCGTCGGTGGTGAACAGCGTCGGGTCGACCGGCAGCGGACCCCGGTCGCGGCCCATCCGGCGTACGGCGATGCCGGCGATCTCGATCGGTGCCCCGACCCGTGCCGTCAGGTCGGCGGCCTGCTCGTGCAGCAGGCGCACCACCTCGGCGCCGACGGTTCCGCACCCCAGCAGCGCCAGGCGCACCGGCTTAACCATGATCACCCCACATCGAGTGCCAGCAGATCGTCCTCGGTCTCCCGGCGAACGATCACACGTGCCTTACCGTCACGGACAGCGACGACCGGGGGCCTCGGGACATGGTTGTAGTTGCTGGCCATGCTCCGGCAGTAGGCACCCGTGCCGGGCACGGCGAGAAGATCTCCGGGCTGCACGTCGGCGGGCAGGAATTCATCCTTCACCACGATGTCCCCGGACTCACAATGCTTTCCCACCACGCGGGCGAGGATCGGCGTCGCGCCCGACGATCGTGACGCGATCGTCGCCGAATATGACGCATCGTAAAGGGCCGTGCGGATGTTGTCGCTCATCCCGCCGTCGATGCTGACGTAGGTGCGGATGCCGTCGACGTCCTTGACCGTGCCCACCTCGTAGAGGGTGAACACCGCCGGCCCGATGATCGCCCGGCCCGGCTCGACCGACAGGTGCGGCACCGCCAGCGAGAGCGCGGCGCACTCGCTGTCGACGATCTTGTTGAGCCGCTTGCTGAGGTCCTGCGGCGTCGCCGGGTCGTCCTGGGTCGTGTACGCGATGCCGAACCCGCCACCGAGGTCGAGTTCGGGCAGCTCCACCCCGCGCGCGTCACGGATCTGGGCCTGGAGGCCGAGCACCCGGCGGGCCGACACCTCGAAGCCGCTGGCGTCGAAGATCTGCGAGCCGATGTGCGAGTGCAGGCCGCGCAGGTCCAGCACGTCCTCGTCGATGATCCGGAACGCCGCCTCCGCCGCCGCCCCGCCGGCCAGCGAGAAGCCGAACTTCTGGTCCTCGTGGGCGGTGGCGATGAACTCGTGCGTGTGCGCCTCGACCCCGACCGTCACCCGGACCAGCACCTTGGGGCGTACGCCCCGCTCGCGGGCGATCCCGGTCAGCCGGTCGATCTCGTCGAACGAGTCGACGATGATCCGGCCCACCCCGGCGTCGACCGCCCGGGTCAGCTCGGCGACCGACTTGTTGTTGCCGTGGAAACCGATCCGCTCGGCCGGCATCCCGGCCGCGAGCGCCGTCCGCAGTTCGCCGCCGGTGCAGACGTCGAGGTGCAGGCCCTCCTCGGCGATGACCCGGACCACCGCCCGGCACAGGAACGCCTTGCCGGCGTAGTAGACGTCCTGGTCGGGGAAGGCCGCCCGGAAGTCCCGGCAGCGCGACCGCAGGTCGCCCTCGTCCAGCACGTACGCCGGAGTGCCGAACTCCTCGGCGAGCGCCCCGGCGGTGAGCCCGCCGACGGCGAGGGTGCCGGTCGCGTCGCGCGCCACGTTGCGCGGCCAGAGTTGCGGCACCAGGTGGTTGACGTCGTCCGGGGTACGCAGCCAGGCCGGCCCCCGGCTGCCGAGGTCGCCGTGCAGCGCCCCCGCTTCGTGTGCGCGCATGTGTTCCTACTCTCCTACGGCTCGCGGCCGGCGGGTCACGGCACGACGCCGGGCCGTGACGCGCCGCCGCGCCAGCACTACATCCGTTCCGGCGCGGATACGCCCAACAGGCCCAGGCCGGCGGCGATCACGGTCCGGGTGGCGTCGTTGAGCCACAGCCGGGCGCGGTGCCGGTCGGTGATCTCCTCGTCGCCACGCGGCAGGATCCGGCACTTCGGCTCGTCGTAGAACCGGTGGTAGGTGCCGGCCAGCTCCTCCAGGTAGCGGGCCACCCGGTGCGGTTCACGCAACTCGGCCGAGGCCGCCACCACCGCCGGGTATTCGCCCAGCGCCTTGAGCAGTTCGTGCTCCTTGTCGTGGTCCAGCAGTTCGGGGTGGAAGTCCGCGGCGTCGCCCCGGCTCAGCCCCGCGTCGGCGGCGTTGCGGGACACGCTCGCCGTCCGCGCCGCGACGTACTGCACGTAGTAGACCGGGTTGTCCCGGCTCGCCCTGGTCCACAGCTCCACGTCGATGTCGATCGGCGAGTCGCTGGAGTAGCGCGCCAGGGCGTACCGGGAGGCGTCGACGCCGATCGCGTCGACCAGGTCCTCGAGCGTGACGACCGTGCCGGCCCGCTTGCTCATCCGCATCGGCTGGCCGTCGCGGACCAGGTTGACCAGCTGCCCGATCAGGACCTCCAGCGCCCGGTCGGGGTCGTCGCCGAAGCAGGCCGACATCGCCCGCAGCCGGCCGACGTAGCCGTGGTGGTCGGCGCCCAGCATCATCACGACCCGGTCGAAGCCGCGTTCGCGCTTGTCGAGGTAGTAGGCGCAGTCGGCGGCGAAGTAGGTCCAGTCGCCGTCGGACTTGCGCAGCACCCGGTCCTTGTCGTCGCCGAAGTCGGTGGTGCGCAGCCAGGTCGCCCCGTCGGCCTCGAAGACCCGGCCCTGGTCGCGCAGCCGGGCCAGGGCGAGGTCCAGCTCACCCCGGTCGTGCAGGTCCTTCTCGTTGAAGTACGTGTCGAAGTGCACCCCGAACTGGGTCAGCGACGACTTGATCTCGTCGAACATCAGCGCGACACCCTCGGCCCGGAAGACCTCCTGGGCGGCGGCGTCGTCGAGGTCGAGCACGTCGGGGCGGCGGGCCCGGACCTCGGTGGCGATCTCGGCGATGTACGCCCCGCCGTAGCCGTCCTCCGGCGTCGGCTCGCCCCGGGCCGCGGCGAGCAGCGAGCGGGCGAACCGGTCGATCTGGGCACCGGCGTCGTTGAAGTAGTACTCGGTGCCGACCTCGGCGCCGGTGGCCCGCAGCAGCCGGCCGAGCGCGTCGCCGACCGCCGCCCAGCGCACCCCGCCGATGTGCACCGGGCCGGTCGGGTTGGCGGAGACGAACTCAAGATTGATCTTCTGGCCGGCGAGCCGGTCGCTGTGCCCGTACGTCGGGCCGGCCTCGACCACCTCGCGGGCCAACTGGCCGGCGGCGGCCGCGTCGAGACGCAGGTTGAGGAAGCCGGGGCCGGCGATCTCGACCGACTTGATACCGGGCGTCCGGTTCAACTGCTCGGCGAGGCTGGCGGCCAGATCACGTGGCGGCACACCGACCCGCTTGGCGAGCTGCATCGCCAGCGTCGACGCGTAGTCGCCGTGCTCGGGATTACGCGGCCGCTCCACCGTCGTTACGTCCGGCAGCACGGACGGGTCGAGCCCGCGCTGGTCGAAGACGGCGTGGGCAGCGGCGAGCACGACCTCGGCGAGTTTGGCGGGAGTCACCGATGCATGTTACCGGGGGTAGACTCGGTCACTCGGCGGCGACCCTGCGCGTTCTCGGGAGCCGCCGGCCCCGTGCAACAGACCGTGCTGCGGACGCAGTACGGATCGCAGCACGGTTCGCAACACGCGCAGTGACGAGCACCACAGCACCAAGATCCGCGTACGACACGTCCCCCCGTGACCGATCCCGATATGGCGAGGCCCCATGAGCATCAGCACCCCGGGTGGCAACCAACGCCGTCCCTCCGTGGTCAGCACCGGTAAGAAGGCCCCGGCCAGCAAGGCCACCGCCGACGGCAAGCCGGACACGGACGACAAGAACGCCACGACCGGCGGCAAGGCCGGCACCGCGACGAAGAGCGGACCGAAGACAGGCCCCGGCCGCCCCGGCGGGCGCCCGGCCGGCGGCGGCAAGGGCGGCGGCAAGGGCCGCAAGCCCATCGCGCCGGTCAAGGTGAGCCAGGGCCGGGCCTGGGGCCCGATCGCCATGTTCGTCGCGGTCGGCGTGCTGGCCGCCGGCATCATCGGCTACGGCGCCTTCGCCGCCTTCCAGGGCTCGAAGCCGTGGGAGGACCGGGCCGCCGACATCTCCGGCATCACCAACTTCCGGGAGACCGACCCCGAACTGGTCGCGGGCAGCCAGCACACCCCCGACCCGGTGCAGTACACGATCACCCCGCCGGTCGCCGGTCCGCACAACGCCGCCTGGCAGAACTGCTCCGGTGACGTCTACGACGCCCCGATCGCCAACGAGCACGCGGTGCACAGCCTCGAGCACGGCGCGATCTGGATCACCTACCGCCCCGACCTGCCGCAGGACCAGGTCGCCCGGCTGGCAGAACGGGTGCAGGGCACCGACAAGACGATGATGAGCCCCTACGAGGGCCTCGACTCGGCGATCTCGCTCCAGGCCTGGGGCTACCAGCTCAAGGTCGACGACGCCGGCGACAGCCGGATCGACGACTTCATCGGGGCACTCCGGATCAACGCGTCGATCGAGGGCCCGACCGCGCTCTGCGCCCAGGGCATCACCGCCACCGGCACCACCCCGCGCAACATCGGTAACGGCCAGTAACCGAGCCGTCCAGCGGCCCGCACCCGACCGGTAAGGAACGCGAATGGCCACATCCGTGGAGGCCGAGGTGCCGACGAACACCGGCACCTCGGCTCCCGGCGACTCGACCGAGCGCCGGCCCGCCCCGCGCTACGGCCTGGCCGTGGTGGTGATCGCCCTCGTCACCGGCCTGCTCGCCGGCTACGCGGGCGGTTGGCTCACGCCGACCCTGACCCGTCCCGGCGAGGGTTCGCCCGAGGTCGGGTTCGCCCGGGACATGTCAGCGCACCACGCGCAGGCGGTCGAGATGGGCCTCATCGCCTTCCGTAACGCCACCGACCCGGACACCCAGCAGATCGGCATCGACATCGCCGCCGCCCAGCAGGGCGAGATCGGCACGATGCAGACCTGGCTGCGGTTCTGGGGCGTGGCGGCGTCCGGCTCCCAGGCGCCGATGGCGTGGATGCCGGACGGGGCCGAGGCGATGCGCGACCGGGGCAACCTGATGCCCGGCATGGCCACCCCCGAGCAGATGGCCGCGCTCCGTGCCGCCACCGGGCCACAGGTCGACCTGCTCTTCATCCAGCTGATGCGTGACCACCACCTGGGCGGCATCCACATGGCCGACGCGATCATCGACATGACCGACGACCCCGAGGTCATCAAGGTCGCGACCACCATGAAGAACACCCAGCAGACCGAGCTCGCCAACTTCGACACCCTCGAGAAGCGACTTACCTCCTGAAATGTCCGACCATGCTGTTTGCGTAGTTTCTCTGCGCTGACGGCGACCCCGCCCGTCCCGGGCTCGTTGTCCGGACGTGCGGGCTGTATTGAGAGACACCAGGCGGTCGGTCGCCAGCTGGTGCCGGCGGCACACGATCGGCGGTGACGGCGCGGTCGTCACCCGCCGCACGGACGGGCCGGAGCAGGCGGACCCGCTCACCCGTGAGCAGGAACTCGATCTCATCGACGTGCTCCGCGGCCGGCTGCCCGACCAGGTCGGCTTCGACGAGGAACTGTGGACCCGGCAGAGCGTCGCCGAACTCGTCGAGCACCTCTACGACATCCCGATGACCCCGCGGATCATCGGCCGCTACCTGCGCGGCTGGGGCCTCGGCCCACGCGAGCCCGTGGAACGCGCCTGCGGCCTGTGCGCCGGCGCGGTCGCCCACTGGGTCGACACCGAATACCCCGCCATCGTCCGCAGCGCGCTGGACCACCACGCCGACCTGTACTGGGTCGGCCGTACCCGGCTGCACGGCGTGGCACCGACCGCCGACGTACTGTCGGCCGTCTCCGCCCGGGGTCGGATCCGTTTCATGATCACCACACCGTGGGCAGACCGGTCGGTCCCCCGCGACTTCCTGCTCCGGCTCAGCGGCGCCGACCACCGTACGGTCCACGTCGTCGTCGACGGATCGTGGGCCTCGGTCGACAGTCCCCGCCGCACGCCGGCCCGGATCGTGCTGCACCCGCTGCCGAGTTGTGGACGCGGCACCGCGACCCGGCCGGGCGCCGACACGGGCGATACCGGTTGGGCGGGACAGCAGGGGCCCTGATACTCTTCCGTGGTCGCTGAGCCCCCGTAGCTCAGGGGATAGAGCACCGCCCTCCGGAGGCGGGGGCGCAGGTTCGAATCCTGCCGGGGGCACCACCGATGACCAGCACGAAAGGCCGCTGACCAGGCGTAAACCGGTCAGCGGCCTTATTCGTGTGTCCGGCCAGATCCGGCGATTTCCCGGATACCCGTGCCGGATGCGGGCCGAGGTTGGGACGGCTCCTCAGTGGCCTGGCGCCTGCCGCCCGGAGGTGGCGCCGAGGACCGGGACGTCATCGGGGTGTGTCGAGAGTTGGCGCGGGCCGGCGGTCGGGCAGGAGCAGCAGGATCGACAGCACGAGGACCCCGCCGAGGGCGACCACGTGTCCGACCTTGTCGATCGTGGGAAACATGTCCAGGTGCAGCATGTGCCACAGGAAGTGCTCGGCGTTGAAGATGAGCCAGGCGGCGCCGGCCATACGTACCGCCGCCACCGTGGGTCGGCGCCAGGCGTAGACGCTGAGCACCATCAGGGCGAGATAGAGGCCGCCGACGTCGCGGACGAGGTGTTCGTTGTACGGACCCAACGTCGAGACCCACTTGCGCCCCGGCAACGGGAAGTCGTCGTAGAACGAGACGGGGAAGCCGGCGGCCCAGATACCGACAACCGCGGCGGAGAGCGCGAGCACCAGGACGATGACGCGTTTTGCGTGGAGGCTCATAGCGGGTAGACGGGCGACAACCGAGGGACGTGACGTGACCGCCGCCACCCGACACGGCCGCCGGAATCCGCTGCCGGCGCCGGACGACCAATGGGTCATGCCTTTCACCGGCCCGTCGGGACGAACAGACGCCCGGACCATCGGTAGCGTGACGGGTCAGGCACGCCGCGCCGGTGGAGGTGTTCGAGATGGCAGGCACGGCCCGGACGGACGCGGGCGGCAAGATCTCCGTCGTACCGGCCAATGAGGCGAGCGGGGACGACCTGCAGGCCGTCTTCGGCACCCGCGGCGAGGCCGCCAACTGCCAGTGCCAGCACTTCCGGCACGCCGACTCGTCGTGGCGGTCGGCTCCGGTCGAGGAACGGGCCCGCCGGCTACGCGAGCAGACCAACTGCGGCGATCCCGACGCGAAGACGACGACCGGCCTCGTCGCCTACCTGGACGGCGAACCGGTCGGCTGGTGCGCGGTCGAGCCGCGCACCGAATACGTACGCCTGCTGCGGGCCCGGGTCCCGTGGAGCGGACGCGACGAGGACCCGGGCGACCCCGGCGTCTGGGCCGTGACCTGCTTCGTCACCCGGGTGGGGTTCCGTCGCCGGGGGGTGAGCCGGGCGCTCGCCCGGGCCGCCGTCGACTTCGCCCGCGAGCGCGGCGCCCGGGCCGTCGAGGGCTATCCGATGATCACGGAGGCGGGGCAGGACCTGGTCTGGGGCGAGCTGTACGTCGGCAGCCGCAGCATCTTCGCCGCCGCCGGCTACACCGAGGTCAGCCGGCCCACCCGGCGGCGGGTCGTGATGCGGGTCGACTTCTAGCCCGGCCCACCCGGGTCAGACCACCATGGACGGCAGCGGCCAGCGGCGCAGCCGGTAGGGCAGCCACACCAGGAGGTCGCCGACCTTGGTGACCAGCCCCTCCTCGCCGAAGTCGCGGGCGATGTCGAGGTCGACGGTGGTCAGGTCGGCACCGTCCATCAGCTGGTCGAGCACCGCCAGGTAGGCCGGGTCGTCGATGGTGATCAGGTTGAGCCGGCCGGACCGGCGGTCACGCACCTGGACGAATCCGGGCCCACGCCGGTACGTGCACTTGTCGAAGTAGAACGCCTTGCGCCAGTCGGCGAGCTGCCCGGCCGGGTCTCCACCCCCCGTCCCGGGCGGGGGCAGCAGTTCCAGCGGCGGCCGCAGGTGGCCGTACGGCAGCCACTCCTGCTCCTCCTCGCCGGGCAGCCGCAGCCGCCAGTCGACCGCGATGCCGTGGCTGGTCAGTTCGCGGATCAGGACCAGGCGCCGTACGGTGTCGACGGCCTGCGCACCGCCGGCCACCGTCAGGTCGACGGGATCCGGCAGGACGACCTTGCGTACGCCGTCCCGGAGCCACCGCACGACGGCGTCGGCGGCCGGGCCGCGCAGCTCGGCGGGGCCGATGTCGATGCCGGGGACGGCGATGACCTCGGGGTCGTGGTCGCGGGCGAGGCCCACCGGGATGGGCCGCAGGTCGGTGTCGGTGCTGGGCACGTTCGGTCCCCTCAGACGGCGGTCAGTACGGCGGGCTCCTGCGCGGCGGCGGCCTGCCGGGCCGCCTCCCGCTCCTGGTGCAGGTGGTCGATCCGGAGCAGGTCCTGGTTCATCGCCTTGGGCGCGATCTGGATGAACTGGCCGGCGTCCTCGAAGACGATGCCCAGTTCGCGCCACCGCCGCAGCAGCACCGCCACGGCCGGCTCGGGGCTGGACAGCCGACGGGCGAGGGCGGCGACGGTGTGCGGCTGGTCGAGCTGCCGGAAGGCGGCGACCTCGACCGGGTCGGTGAGCCGCAGGACGTGCCAGTCGAAGTGGCGCCGGCGGCTGACCAGCACGATCTGGTCACCGAGGTCGTGGTGGGAGAGCCTGCTGCGGGCGTACTCGTGCTGCCATTCGGTGACCGCCCGCTCCAGCCGGTCGGCCGTCTCCTCGTCGATGCCCTGCGGTGGTACGTCGAAGAGGTATGCGAGGTCCATCAGCTCGGACTCGGGCAGGTCGTAGATGAGCCGGTACTGGGCGGCCGGGCGCAGGTCGGTGAAGCCGAGTTCGGGCTTGACGAAGAACGGGCTGAACCGTTCGATGGCGATGCGGGTGCTGCCGTCGGCCGGGCACAGGTGGTGCAGGGCCGGCATCTGCTCGACGACGGACAGGTAGTCGTCGTCGGTCTCGCCGGGGAAGCCGTAGAGGTAGTTCCAGGCGATGGTGATCCCGCTGGTCTCGGCGTCGCGGAGCATCCGGATGTTGAGGCAGCCGGTGACGCCCTTGTCCATCAGCTTCAGCACCCGGCTGTTCAGGTTCTCGATCCCGGGTTGCACGCTGACGAGGCCGGCGTCGGCGAGGGCCTGCACTTGGGCACTCTTCATGTTGGACTTGATCTCGTATTGCAGCCGCAGGTCGTAGCCGGACTCGGCGAGCCGGGGCAGCAGCGAGGTCACGTACGACATGTCGAGGATGTTGTCGACCACGAACATGTCCAGGACCTGGTGCCGCTCGGCCAGGCCGATGATCTCCTCGTAGAAGCGGCCCGGGTGCTTGCTGCGGAACTGCATGAACGACCCGTTCAGACCGCAGAACGTGCAGTGGTGCTTCTCGCCCCACCAGCAGCCGCGGGCGCCCTCGACGACGAGCCGGGGCTCGACCCAGTGCCGGGCCCGGGACCCGGCGAGGCGCTCGAAGTAGCCCGAGTAGTCGGGGGCGACGATCTCGGCCGGCGGCAGCGGCGTGGTGCTCATCTTGTTGGCGACATGCCGGCCGCCGGGGCCGGGCCAGCACAGCCCCTCGATGCCGGCGAGCGCGTCCGCCAGGCCGGTGGCGCCCGACGGGTCGGCGGCCGGGGTGGCTCGCTCGGCGTCGAGCGCGGCGAGCAGCCGGGGGAACGCCGTCTCGCCCTCGCCCCGGACCACGTAGTCGATGAAGGCGAAGTTGCGGTGGATGGCCGCGCCCTGCTCGCCGTCGCAGTTGGCGCCGCCCATGACGGTGTGGATGCCGGGCGCCAGCCGCTTGATCGCCTTGGCGGTGGCCAGGGCGGCGGCGTTCTGCTGGAACGTCGAGGTGAAGCCGACCACGTCCGGGGCCCGCTCGACGATCCGGGCGGCGAGCTCGGCGACGAATTCGGGGGCGATCCGGTGCAGTTCGAGGTTGAGCGCCAGCTCCCGCTCGGTCATCTGGTCCCGGACCCGGCTGGTGAACTCCTCCACCCGCCATTGCGGATCGTCGTACAGGGCCGACGAGAAGACCCAGTCGCCGCAGCCGGCGAAATAGGTGAACAGCGAATAGTAGTAGTAGTCGCTCAATCCGAACTCGGTCCGGTCGACCACCCAGTCGACAAAATCGAGGTTGGCGTGGAGAACCTCGACCTCGGCATCCGGCAGCTTCTGGCGGACACTGTTGGTGAGAATTCCCAGCGCCAGTGAAGGGACGTCGATAGAAGTCCATGGCATGTTGACCAGCAGAATCCGCACGTAACCTCTCCTCTCGTTTTCCGCCAGGGCCGGATGACCGGATACGGGGTGGGGACGCCACGCCGGCACGAATGGCCGCCGGCCCGGCGGCCCGCACCCCGTACGGCCGGACCTAGAACTTGACCTTGACCGTGACCGTGACCGTGACGTTCGAGCTGCGGAGCTGGTCGCGGTTGCCGTTGATCGGGTCGTTCTCGACAACGTTCTTGCGCATGTCGTTCACCTCCTCTCCGCGTCGCCGGGACCGGGTCGCGTGCCGACGGGGTCAGCCCGCCGGTCGCGCCATCGCGAGCGCGACCGGCGTGCCCTCCTCCCGCACGCCGTCGAAGTGGCGCTGCATGAACAGCAGCACCGTCTGCATCAGGGCCAGGTGGCTCTGGGCGTCGAAGTCCTCGTGCCCGGCCTGCCGGCGGACCACCTGGTGCGGAACCCGCCGGGCGGCCAGCAGCTTCGCGTACGCCTCGACCGGCGCCGGCGGGCAGCGCACGTCACCGGTGGAGATCGCGAAGAGCACCGGGGCCCGGACCTGGTCGACGTAGGTAACCGGCGAGGCGCGGGCGTACGCCTGCGGCACCTGGTCGGGGGTGCCGCCGAACAGCAGGACGTCCAGTTCCCGCAGAGCCGGGGTGGCCGCCTCGAACGCCGCGACGTAGTCGGCGACCGGGCTGATCGCCACCCCGAGCCGCCACAGGTCCGGCTGCCGGCCGAGCGCGAGCAGGGTCAGGTAGCCGCCCCACGACGTGCCCCACAGGGCGACCCGGCGGTCCTCGATGGCGCCCTGCGCGACCAGGTGGGCGCGGACCGCGGCGAGGTCTTCCAGCTGGGTGAGGCCGACCCCGGCGCCGAAGTCGTTGCGCCAGGCCGATCCGTAGCCGCTGGAGCCCCGGTAGTTGACCCGGACCACCGTGCAGCCGGTGCTGACCAGGATCTCGACCAGCGGGTCGTAGGCGTCGCGGGCGTGTTGGAAGGGGCCGCCGTGGACCAGGAAGACGGCCGGCCGCGGCAGTTCCCGGTCGGTGGGGGTGGCCACCAGCGCGTGGACCGGGCCGCCCGGTCCGGGCACCCAGATCTCGTCGCGGCGGCAGTCGGTCGTCGCCGTGTCGTCCGGTGCGCTCGGGCCGTCCGGCCCGGTCGGCCCGTACGGCAGTTCCACGCCACGCAGGGAGCGCAGCTGTGGCGGGGTGACCGAGTCGCTCCAGATGTAGGCGATGTCGCCGTCCGGCCAGACGGCCGCGTCGAGGACGCTGCCGGGTGGGGTGTCGACGACCGTCCGGGTGCGCCCGTCGAGGTCCACCTCGTACAGCAGGCTGCGGGCGTGCCGGTCCTGCCGGACCAGGATCCGCCGCCCGTCCGCGAACCAGCCGGCGGTGACCTCGGTGTCGAACCGGCACCAGTCGTGGCGGGTCAGCCCGTCCGTCTCGGTCCAGGTCGCCGGCAGGTAGCCGCCACCGTCCTCGACGACCAGCAGCAGCCGGGCCGGGCCCGGTCCGGGGGCGAAGCCGAGGGCCCACACCCGCCGCTCGGGCCGGCCGGCGATCCCGGCCACCCGCTCGCCGTCGGCGGTCAGCACGGTGACCGCCGCGCCGGCCGAGGCGTCGGCGCCGACCGCGACCAGCCGGCCGGCCGGATCCAGGTCGACCAGGTACGCGTATCCGGGGATCCGGGCGGCCTCGGTGATCCGCCCGTCGGCGGTGCGCAGGTGCAGGACGAGCCCGTCGTCGCCGGAGAGCCCGACCAGGGTGGTGCCGTCGGTCGCCGTCGCGATGCCGCCGTGCCGGGCCGGGGCGACCCCGGGCAGCGCCTCGACGGACCGGTCGGGCCGGTCGAAGTCGCAGATCCGCCACCGGCCGACGCCGGCGAGGTCGTCGTCGAACCACCACACGGTGTTCCCGGTGGGGTCGAGGGCCGCGCGGATGGTGCCGGTGGCCCGGTCGGTGACCTGTCGGGCGGTACCGTCGCGCCGGTCCCAGGCCAGGATCTCGCACCGGCCGTCGACGTCGCCGACGTAGACGGCCCGGTGCGGGGCATGCTCGGCCAGCACCGGCAGCGCCGGGTAGAAGAGCCGGTAGCCGCGACTCATCCGCGGACCTCCTCGGTCGCCTGGGTTTCCCGGCCGGCCGGGCCGGCGTCCTGCCCGGCCCCACCGCCGGCTGCGCTGGCATCCTGGTCGGTTCCACGGCCGGCTGCGCCGGCGTCCTGGTCGGTTTCGGGGCCGGTCCCGGTGTCGACGGGGGCGGCGAGCCGGCGCAGGTTGGCGGTGGTGTACGCGGCCAGCACCGCCAGCGCGGCGGCGAAGACCAGGGCGACCACGGTCGGGCTCTGCCACGCCACCAGCACGCCGGCCAGCAGCGGTGCCGGCGTCTGGAGCACCTCGCCCACGGTTCCCATCACGGTGGCCACGCGGCCCTGCATCCCGTCGGGGGTCAGCTCGATCGCCCGGGACTGGAAGATGACCCCCAGCAGCGGGCTGAGCAGGAAGACCAGCCCGAACAACAGCCCGTAGTTCCAGGTCTGGCGGGCCTGGGACATCACGACGACGAGGGCGACCATGGCCCACGACGCGAACACGACGACCGTCATCGGGCGGACCCGGCTGAAGACCAGGGGGGCGCCCAGCGCGCCGACCAGCCCGCCGACGCTGGCGATGGTCAGCAGCAGTCCGATGGAGACTGCCGGGGTGCCCTGCCGGCCGGCGGTGAGGATCGCGTAATAGATGAGCGCGCCGAAGACGAAGTTGATCCCGGCCGCCCAGATGGTCACGAAGCGCAGGACCGGCTGGTGCCAGACGAACCGCAGCCCGGCCCGCAGGTCGCTCAGGAACGAGGTGCGCTCCTGCCGGTCGGGCGTGAGATCCGTGCGGATGGCGGCCACCAGACCGGCCGCGAGCACATAGGACACGACGTCGACCAGGAAAGGGACCCAGCGCCCGAGCTGGTAGAGGGCGCCGCCGAGGACCGGGCCGGCGATCTGCGCCGCGTGGTTGCGCGCCTCGAGCCGGGCCAGGGCCTTCTTGTCGTCGGCCGGAAGCACCCGGCGGATGGCGCCGGCGCCGGCCGACTCGTAGCCGCTCTGCGCGATCCCCTCGACGAACGCGGCACCGGCCAGCAGGGTGAGCGTCGGCACCCCGGCCGCGACCGCGACGAAGACCACGGCCATCGCGGCGGCGGCGAGCAGCAGCGCGCCGATCATCATCCGCTTCCGCGGCAGCCGGTCGGCGAGCACACCGGCCACCGGTGCGGTGACGAGCCGGCCGGCCAGTGCCAGCGCGCCGACCAGTCCGGCCGCCGCCGGTGAGCCCGTCACCGCGAGAGTCACCAGAGGAAACACGATTCCGGACGCCTGCGACCCGATCTGGTCGATGGCTCCGGCCATCCAATAGAGCCGGAAATCGCGGCTCCGTCGGGCGTCTTCCTCCGTTTTCACGGCAGATGGCGAATGAGCTGCCATTACATGGATCGCATTGATCGCATAAGTGTCCAAATCAATGAACGAAAGCGTGCCGGCCGGGGAGATTCCGAATACCAGAACCGCGAACAGCGAAATGAAATGCCGACCCCATATCAGAAGGCCGTGGCCAGAAGGCTAACAGCCTTCACTTCCGAAGGCAAGGATGTGAATACATCGAGTTACCTGGGGCAATGATTGAGCGACTTGCGACCGGTGTGCCGGAATTCACCACACCCATCCGGATGCCGTACGCCAACACCCCGTTATTCGAGTTCACGATCTGCGGACCACTTCAAGGGCCAACACGGCTTTAGGGCGAATACGTCACATTGCCCTGGATCACTCCCGGAGGCACCTCACCCTCCGGGCGACCGGAGGGCACCGGAGCGCCCCGGAGGGCCGCGCCGCCGGCGGACCACCTCCGCCGCCCGGCCGACCCCGACCCCGACCCCCCACGGCACGCCTGAAACTTCTTGCACGAGACGACGGCTCCAGGACCGCAGCTCAACAACCTAGCAACATAGACGATCATTGTGAACCTCTAGTGTCATGCACGTTGGACTGGTAACTTCCTGGAAACTCTGCAAGGTCTTGCAATACCAGTCGCACCCGGACTGGTCTCTGTCCAAATAAGGCACGACTGATGCGCAGCACCGGTCCATGGCGTGCCCGCTGCTTGCGCTGTCTGCAAGAGGTTCCACCGATCGCGCCGGCCGAGCCGGTGCGCGTGGTCAGGAGTTCCCCATGAGACCAGGCACAGCAAGGGTTCGCAGACGGTGGGGCGGACTCGCCCTCGCCACCGCGCTGGCGGCGAGCCTGCTCCCCCTCGACGTCGCGGCGGCGGCGAACAGCGTCACCGTCTACTACCAGCCACCGTCCGCGTGGAACGCGACGGTCAACGTCCACTACGCACCGGACGGCGGCTCCTGGACCGCCGTACCGGGCATCGCGATGGAGGCCGCCTGCACCGGCTGGCGGAAGAAGACCATCGACCTCGGCACCGCGAGCGGGCTCCAGGTGGTGTTCAACAACGGTTCCGGCGTCTGGGACAACAACAACGGCCGCAACTACCGGCTCGGCACCGGCACCGTCCGGGTCTCCGGCGGCACGGTCGGCGCGGGCGACCCCTGCGCGCCGACGCCGGAGCCGACCGGCGCCACGGCCGAGGTCTACTACCACACCGCCACCCGGGGCTGGTCCGGCGCGAACATCCACTACCAGCCGACCGGCGGGAGTTGGACGAGCGTGCCGGGGGTGGCGATGGAGGCCGCCTGCGCCGGGTGGGTGCGCAAGGTCGTCGCCCTCGGCACCGCCGGCGGCCTCCGGGCGGCGTTCAACAGCGCTGGCCAGTGGGACAACAACAACGGCGCGGACTACACCCTCGGCACCGGCCGCAGCACCGTACGGGCCGGTGTGGTGACCCCGAACGCGACCGACCCGTGCGGCCCGCCGCCCCCGCCGGACACCGAGGCGCCGTCGGTGCCGGCCGGGGTCACCGCGACAGCGAGCGGGCTGAGCATCACGCTGGCCTGGTCGGCGTCGACCGACAACCGGGGCGTGACCGGCTACGAGATCACCCGTACCGGCGGGCCGCAGGGCACCGCCAGCTTCACCGCGACCACGACCAGCCACGTCGACAACCGGCTGACCCCGAACACCCGGTACACGTACACGGTCCGGGCCCGCGACGCCGCCGGCAACCGGTCGGCGGCCAGCGCGGCGGCGTCGGCGACCACCGGCAACGCTCCCCCGGCGCCGACCAACGGCTCGCCGCTCGGCGGCGACCCGCGCGAGGACACCATCTACTTCGTGATGACCGCCCGCTTCTTCGACGGCGACGAGTCCAACAACCGGGGCGGCAGCCAGCACGTACGGTCCGGCAACGCCGCGAACGACGACCCGATGTTCCGGGGCGACTTCCAGGGCCTGATCGACAAGCTCGACTACATCAAGGGGCTCGGGTTCTCCGCGATCTGGATCACCCCGGTGGTGCTGAACCGCTCGGACTACGACTTCCACGGCTACCACGGCTGGGACTTCTACCGGGTCGACCCGCGCCTGGAGACACCCGGTGCCAGCTACCAGGATCTGATCAACAAGGCGCACGCCAAGGGCATCAAGATCTTCCAGGACGTGGTCTACAACCACAGCTCGCGCTGGGGCGCCAAGGACCTCTTCACCCCCACCGTCTACGGCGTACGCGACGAGCAGTGGAAGTGGATGTACAGCGAGAAGCAGGCCGGCCGCCAGTACGACCCGATGGTCGAGCACCAGGGAAACGACCCGGCGCTGACCCCGGCGCAGAACGCGCTGGCCAAGGGCAGGCCGTACAACGGCGACGTCTGGTCGACCACCGTCCCGGCCGGCAACCAGTGCCTCAACTGGGGCGTCCGCAACGGCACCAGCCCGGAGGGCTACGCGCTCTACAACTGCCAGTGGCCGTCGCCCACCAACAAGCTCTTCCCCGCCGACCTCTACCACCAGTGCTGGATCGGCAACTGGGAGGGCGAGGACTCGCGCAGCTGCTGGCTGCACGAGGACCTGGCCGACTTCAACACCGAGAACGCGACCGTCCAGCAGTACCTGATCGACGCCTACAACCGCTACATCGACATGGGCGTCGACGGCTTCCGGATCGACACCGCCGTACACATCCCCCGGGTCACCTGGAACCGGCGCTTCCTGCCCGCCCTCCAGCAGCACGCGGTGGCCAAGCACGGCGAGAAGGGCAAGGACTTCTACGTCTTCGGCGAGGTCGCCGCGTTCGTCAACGACAAGTGGAACCGCGGCTCGGTCAACCACTCCGCCCAGTTCTTCACCTGGAAGGAGCGCAAGGAGTACAGCCCGGACGACGTACGCGCCGCCATCGAGCAGTACGACCACGAGCAACTGCTCGGCACCGGCGGCCAGCCGACCAGCGACAACGCCTTCCTGCGCGGCAACAGCTACCACACCCCCGACCACTCGAGGTTCTCCGGCATGAACGTCATCGACATGCGGATGCACATGAACTTCGGCAACGCCGGGAACGCGTTCTGGAACGGCAAGGACTCCGACGACAGCTACAACGACGCCACCTACAACGTCGTGTACGTCGACAGCCACGACTACGGCCCGAACAAGTCGTCGGTCCGCTACACCGGCGGCACCGCCGCCTGGGCGGAGAACATGAGTCTGATGTGGACCTTCCGGGGCATCCCGACGCTCTACTACGGCTCGGAGATCGAGTTCCAGAAGGGCGCCCGGATCGACTGCGGGCCCACCTGCCCGCTGGCCACCACCGGCCGGGCGTACTTCGGCGACCACATCGAGGGCACCGTCACCGCACCCGACTTCGGGGTGGTCACCGGCGCCACCGGCCCGGTCGCGGCGACCCTGGACAAACCGCTGGTCAAGCACGTCCAGCGGCTCAACCAGATCCGGCGGGCGATCCCGGCCCTGCAGAAGGGCCAGTACTCAACCGAGGGGATCAGCGGCGGCATGGCGTTCAAGCGCCGATACACCGGCGGCGGGGTGGACAGCTTCGTGCTGGTCACCGTCTCCGGCAACGCCACCTTCACCGGCATCCCCAACGGCACCTACACCGACGCGGTCACCGGTGACCGCCGTACGGTCACCAACGGCACCCTGACCGCGAACGTCAGCGGCCAGGGCAACCTGCGGGCGTACGTGCTCGACCTGCCCGGCAACCCGGCCCCCGGCAAGGTCGGCGACACCGGACCGTACCTGAGGTAGACCGGCGCCCGGCCGGTGCGACGCGGCGTCGCACCGGCCGGACCGGTTCACTGGCTGAGTTCGGCGACCTCTTCGGCGGTCAGCCGGCCGCGGGAGCCGGGAGCCGTACGCGCCTGCGCGCCCGCCACCGGCGGGTCCACCGGCCGGCGCCAGTGCCAGTCGGTGACCGCCTGGTAGGCGGCGACGACCGACAGCAGCCGGTCCTCGGCGTACGGCAGGCCGCCGAGGATGGTGCCGATCGGCAGCCCGGCCGCGGTGAACCCGATCGGGAAGCCGATCTCCGGCAGACCGATCGCGTCGAACGGGTTCGGGCTGGTCTGCACCACCACGTCGCACTTGCTGAAGATCTGGTCGAAGACCCGCTCCAGCAGCACCAGCTTGGCCCGCTGTCCGGTGACGAAGGCGTTCGCGCCGAGCATCGCGCCCTGGAGCCAGCCGGTCAGCGAGACGCCGAAGCCCTTCAGGTCGGTCCGCAGGTACGGCATGAACGGCTCGCTGCGCTCGGGCAGCCGTACGTTGTTGAACGCGGTGCCGGTGAGCAGGTCCCAGTCATCGGGGTACGGCACGTCGACCAGGGTGGCGTCGGGGATGGCGGCCAGCGCGGCGAGGAACGCCTGCCGGGCCAGCGCGGTCGCCGAGGTGCCGTCGGCGTATCCGGGGAGCACGCCGATCCGGGTCTTCCAGCGCATCCGCAGCCGGCCGCCGTCGTACCGCGGGGTGGCCGCGTTGATCAGGTTCGGCACCGGCGGAAGGCCCTGGCTGCGCGGGTCGGCCGGGTCCTCGCCGGCCATCGCCATCAGCATGATGGCGGCGTCCTTGGCGTCGCGGGCCAGCGGTCCGGGGTGGTCGCGGGTGTAGCTGAGCGGGATGATGCCGGCCAGCGACACCCGGCCCATGGTCGGCTTGAGGCCGGTCAGGTTCTGCGCGTTCGACGGCGCGGTGATCGAGCCGCCGGTCTGGGTGCCGGTGCCGGCGGTGGCGAGCCGGCCGGCGACCGCGGTGGCGGTGCCGGTCGACGAGCCGCCGGGGTTGGTGCCCGGGTTCGTCGGCGTCCAGGCGTTGACCGTGGTGATCTCGCCGTTGGGGGTGGTGGCCCGGGTGGTGGCCAGCGGCCCCATCTGGGTCTTGCCGAGCACGATCCCGCCCTGGGCGACGAGCTTGGCGACCGACGTCGCGTCGTACGGCGGCACGAAGTCCTTGAACAGGTAGGAGTTCGCGGTGGTCGGCACGCCCTCGGTGAAGTAGTTGTCCTTGATCGCCAGCGGGATGCCGTGCAGCGGGCCGCGGTGCGGCCGGTTGGCGAGCTGCCTGGCGGCCTTGACCGCCTGTTCGGCGAGGACCAGGTTGAACGCCTGGTACGTCGGCTCGTACGCGGCGATCCGGTCGAGGTAGGCCTTGACCAGCTCTTCCGGGGTGATCTTCTTCTGCCGGATCATCCAGGCCGCCTCGGAGACCGTCCACTCCGTGGGGTCGGCCATGGTGGCCGCGCGGGGCTTGTTGTACGCGGCCGGCTTGTCCAGTTCGGGGTTGAACCTCGCGGCGGCCGGGCCGCTGGCCGGGCCGGGTGCCGCGGCGGCGACGCCGGCCAGTCCGGGCAGCACGACCGTGCCGGCCGAGGCGGCGGCGGTCAGCGCGGCGGTGCGGGCCAGGAAGGCGCGGCGGTCGATCGTGCGGTCGAGGGGCTGCTGGTCCGGTGTCGTCTCGGTCGTCACGACTGCCGCCACTCTGTGCTGATCGACGGGTAGAGCATCGGCGCGGGCTGCTGGGACAGGGCCATCGCGAGCGCCGGGTCGGTGGTGCCGGGGGTGGGCAGCTGGTAGGCGGCGAGGACCGGGACCGTGCCGCGCACGAAGGAGCGCAGCGAGGCGAGGACGGAGTCCCGGCCGGGGCTTCCGGTGACCGGGTCGGCGGCGGTGCCGGCGGGGAGCTGGTCGAGGTCGATGCCGAGCGAGGCGAGGTGGGCGCGGATGAACGTGTTCAGTTCGTCGTCGGTCGGAGGAGTCGGGGGCATGGAACCTCCTGGTTGCGAAGGGATGGCCACAATCTCTGGCCGGATCGTGTCCGGCGTGTGTCCCGATGATCACGTGATCATGAAACTGTAAGGCTCTGACCTGCTGATCTGAAGACCCCGGCGGACGTCGGCCGGTTCGCCCCGCCCCGGCGTACGGGTGGGGCGGACCGGCTGGTTGACTGCGGCCCATGAGCGAAGCGGGAGCCCCGGTCGACGCCACCCCGGCGGCCGGCATGTGGATCACCACGGTGCCGATGGAGGACGCCGACGGCCTCAACCTCGTGCTCGGTGTCGACATCCAGGGTGGACCGGGCGAGCGGATCGTCTCGGCGCTGCTGGACTACGGACACGAGGGCGAGGAGGGCGTGTTCTACCTGCTCCCCGACGATCTGTTGGCGCGCTGCGAGCGGATCGGCGACCGGGTCTCGGTCCGGTTGCTGGGCTGGCCGACGGTGATCGAGAGAACCCTGAAGTCGCGCGACGACGAATTGGCCGCCACGGCGGCCGGGCTGCCGCCCGACGAGATCGGGGACGGCCGGGTCACGCTGCTGCACCGCGAGATCCGGACCGACACCGACTTCATTGTCGGCGTCGGTCCGGACGACATGCCGCCGGTCCTGATCATCGATCACGTCGGACCGGCGACCCTGCCCGAACTGTTCGCCTCCTTCGAGGACGGCGAGGCCGGGATCGCGGTGGTCAACGCCCGCTGACCCGCGCTCCCGGCACCCGGCCGGCTACGGCGCGCAGCAGTCGCGTTCCACCCCGGCCAGCGGTGAGGTACGCAGGATGCGTACCTCACCGAGGTCGCCGCCGAGCGGATCGGCGAAGTCGCCGTTCGGCTCGGGCAGCAGCTCGACCGCGAGCGCGCTGACCGGCGCCCCGGGCGGCAGTCCGGCCAGTTGCAGGGCCGCCCGCACCTCGGCACCGGTCCAGTGGGTCTCCCCCTGCACGACCAGCGGGACGGTGTCGGTCCGCCGCCTCCGGGGCGGACGCATCCGGCGCAGGTCGATCTGGACGTTGCGGCTCGTGCTGCCGTCGGCCTGCACCACCCGGGCGTACAGCACGGTCCACAGTTCGGTGTTGGGCGGGTGTGGCAGCACCCGCCGCAGTCCGAGGTACGGGGCGGCGTACGGGGCCCGGGTCCGCACCGCCCCGTCCGGTTCGGCGACGACCGAGCACACCAGTTCGGGCGCGGGGTGTTGGACGCCGTCGAGGACGAGCGGCTCACCGAAGCGGCCCTGCGCGGTCGACCAGAGCGGGTCGGCCGCCGGGCCCCGGTCGTGGCCGACCCGGATCTCGTACGTGTAGAAGGCGAACAGTTCCGGTGAGTTCGGGTCGGTGTTCGGCGGCAGCGGCACCAGGAAGTGCCGGTCGCTGTCGGCGCTTGGTTCGAGCCGTTGCATGGTGGCCAGGCCGGCGAGGTCCTGCACCTGGCCGGGGGTGATCACCCGGACGGGTTCGGGGTCGAGTGGGACGCCTTCGACGACGACCGGATCGGCGACCGGCTCGACGCCGGGCAGCAGCATCGGGTCGGGGGTGCCGGTCAGCGGCCGGACGAAGTACGCGTCCCGGGGGTCGGCGAGCGGCTCGGCGAACTCCAGCCAGAGCCGCCGTACGCGCGGGGTGGTGCTGGCGTACCCGGGGTCGTGGCCGTAGGGGGTGAGCGCGATGCCCGCGGCGACGACCCGCGGCGCCTGCCGGGGCGGGGTGACGACCGGCAGCAGGGTCTCGACCGTCTGGTCGACGGCGGCACCGTCCTCGAAGAGCAACCGGGCCCGGTAGGTGACCGCCATCTCGTACGGCAGCCCGTCGGGGCCGGACCGGGGCGGCAGCGCGTCGAGGAACAGCAGCCGGACCGACGAGCGGTCGGGCCGGTTCGCCGCCTGCACGCTGACGGTGTGCATCAGTTCGATGGCGCCGACGTCGACCGTCTCGGTGGCCGCGCCGGGCGCGTCGGGCAGGTCGACGGCCCTGGTCACGACCAGGGTCGGTGATCCGTTGCCGCGCCAGGTCCAGTCCCGGTCGACCACGACCTGGACGGCGTTGATCCACTGGTCGGCGAGTTCGGTGGGTTCGCCGAACTCGAGGCTGGAGGCGTCGGGGGCGGCGTGGTGGGTGAGCCCGGCGCAGCCGAAGGCGATCCGGTCACCGGGCGGCCCGGTGAGCAGCGGGCCGTCGGCGACCAGGTCGAGCGCGCCGGCGAGCCGGCCGAGCAGGGCGGGGGTCGGCTGGTTCTGGGCGACCACCGGCCGGGCCGGGGCCCGGTCACCGACCGGGTCGGGGCGCAGGAACACCGACCGCAGTCGGTCTGCCGGCGGCAGCGGGCGCAGCGGGTCGGTCTCGGTGGCGGTCGCGTGGAGGTCGATGGTCTCCGGCGGCCCGGTCCGGGCCCGCTGGCTGCCGAAGTAGCCGGGGTCGTCCGGGCCGAGGGCGCGTACCCGCAGGCGGACGTCGCGGGCGGTCACCAGGGTGACCGGCCCGTCGACGGTGCCGTGTTGCGCGGTGACGTCGACGGCGTGGTAGTCGGCGGCGTCGGTCCAGGACAGGGCCAGGTCGAGCGGCTCGGCCGGGTCGTCCGGGAAGGCGCGGGTGGTGGTGTACCACTCGACGAAGCCCTCGTCGTCGGCGAGCGGGTCGAACGTGGGCGCCCGGAGCAGCACCTGGATGCGGAGGAGGGCGGCGTCCGGGTCGGGGATCGTCGGCGGTTTCGCGGTGTCGGGCGGCGCGGTGTCGTTGGCGGCGATCTGGGCGAGGAGGTCGGCGCGGGCGGCGGGGCCGGCGGCGAAGACGGCCTCCGGATAGCCGAGCCGTGGCCGCCGGATCCGGACGGTGGGCAGGGCGCCGTCCGGTGGCGCGGTCACCTGGTCGACCTCGACCATGCCGGGCGCCCGGTGGCGTCTCATATGGATGGTCGTGGTCGGCGCCTCACCGCCGCGCCCCGGGGCGCTGTCGACGCCCGGTCCGCCGCCGGTGGTGTCGGCGAGTCGGACCCGGAACTCGTACCGGTTGCCGTACCGGAGTTCGACGGCGTCGGCGCCGACCGGGGTGGCGGGTTCCGGACGGCCCGGTGGCACCTCCATCAGCCGCTGCTCGTCGACGGTGTCCACGACGAGCGAACCACCGCGCCAGTTGGCGAACCAGGCCGGCAGCCAGGTCTGGCCGCTGTGCTCGGCCGGCGCCACCTCGGTCCAGCGTTCCTCGACGGCGGCCCCCAGGTCGACACCGATGTCGAGCGGGGCCTTGACCACCGACAGCGACGTCCAGGTGGTGCCGCCGGCGGGGCGTACGTCGACGCGGTAGCCGAGGATGCCGCGCGGGGCGAGGACCGGGTCCTCGCCGTCGGGCGGCGCGCCGAGTGCCCGGTTCTGACCCTCGAGGATGTCCTCGTCGTCCCAGGCGAGCTGGATGCCCTCGTCCCGGGCGATGGGCGCGCCGGTGCCGTCCTCGTCGAGCGGGTCGGCGCTGACCGGCTGCCGGGCGTGCACGACCTTCGCGTGCCCGTCGTCGAACCGGACCGCCTCGACGAACACCTTGTCGAAGTTGCCGAGGGCGGCGGCGGCCGTCGCGTCGTCGGAGACCGGGAAGACGACCGGCGTGAAGACCGGCCGTTCGGTGTCTGACAGTTCCGGGACCCGGGTCGCGAACGGGCGCGGGACGACGTGGCCGAAGTAGTCGCCGGCCGGGGCGAGTTCGGCCCACAGCCAGCCGCCGCCGGCCAGCCGGGGTGCGGCGTCGAGCGGCACGTCCAGGTCGACGACGAGGCCGAGCACCTCGGCGAGCCGGGGCAGGCGCAGGGCGTACGCGAGGGCTTCGCCCCAGCCGACGACCATCGGTGGCGGGGCCGGTTCGGGCTCCGGCGGGCAGTTCATCAGGCAGTGGTAGGAGTCGTCGACCACGGCGAGCGAGGTGCGGGGCCGGACGAACGGGAAGGACCGCCGGTAGCTCGTCGGCAGGTACTTGCGTACCTGGCGGGTCAGGTCGCGGCCCTGGGGGGCGAACGTGTCGGCGGCGGGCGAGTCCGGGATGTCGAGGGCGTCCTTGATGGCGGTGAAGACGGCCCGGGAGTGCGGGTGTCCGATCGTCCCGGTGGCCGGCAGCGACACCGTCTGGTCGACCAGGGTGCGCTGCGGCAGCGCGCCGGCGGTGTCGCTGATGTGGACGGTGAAGGCCCATTTCGCGTCGGCGAACGCGGGAACCGCGGGCGGCGCGGCGAGCAGCGGCGCGAGCGGGTTGCCGGTCGGTGCGACGAGAAGCCGGATCGAGAGGGTACGGGAGCCGGGGTTCCACCGCTGGAGGTACGGCACGAGGGTGAGTCTGGGTGGGGTGGCCATCGCTAGCTCCCTAGCTCCGCTGTCTCGGTGACCTGGTAGGTGGCGCTGATCGACAGGAACAGGAAGATGTCGACCTGGATCTTCACCGATCCGCTGTAGTCGCACTTGGTGACGCCGTCGGCCTTGTAGACCAGGCCCTTCAGCTCGGCCCTGATCTTGACCTTGACGATTTCGAGGTCGACGCCGGCCTCCATCGCGACGAGGCCGCCGTACTTCGTCGTGCCCGCGATCACGTCGTAGACCAGGACGAACCCGATGCCGAGGAAGGCGTACGCCTTGAACGGGCCGATGGTGCCCTCGACGCCGATGCCGACGAACGCGGTCAGTTCGAGCTGTTCGCTGTCGATCACGCCGTTCACCGACGAGAGGCTGAAACCGACCTTGCCGCTGACGACGAGGAACGCTGCGGCGGCCCCGACGGTGAACAGCGGGACCTTGCCCTCCAGTTCGGCGCCGAACGCCGCCGACGCCTTGGCCCCACCGGTCGCCAGGTCGACGCCGGCGCTCTGGGTTATCGACAGGGTCAGCTTGACGCCGCTGCCGGCCGGGAAGACGGCGGTGGTCGGCGGGATGGTCTTTCCGACCCGGACGCTGATCTTGATCTCGTGCTTGGCGTTGCTGGCCCCCAGGTCGACCGGCCCCTGGCTGCCCCGGGCGCCGAAGGTCGGGATGTAGCGCAGGATCTCCTCGATCTCCGGCAGGAGCAGGGAGGTCAGTTCGGCGATCTGCGGCCGGCGGTCGGAGCCGCCCACGACGTGCCACTGCGAGCCGGTCAGCCCGGCCAGGCCGGAGATGTCGCTCCAGATCCGCAGCCCGGTGAAGTCGACGTCCCACCGGTCGAAGCGCAGGTCCAGCCGCAGCGTCGCGCTGTCGTAGAAGAGGCTCGATCCGTGGCCGGGGGTGCCGGACAGTCGCAGCGGGGTCGGATGGTTGACGACCTCGACCGGCGCGGAGAGGGCGAGTTCACCGCCCGGCCCGACGTCGAGGTGCGGCCCGCCGGTCAGCTCGATCGTGTTGGCCGGCGGCGGGAACGCCCCCTTCGACGTCGACCGGGCCAGGATGTCGGCGAGCGCCGGCCGTACGCCGGCCTCGATCCGGGCGGTGCCGGCGGCCGGCACCGACGGCCGGGGAAACAGGAAGGCGTGCGTCGGGGTGCTCTGGAGCAGGGCGTAGTCGTTGGCCGGGGTCGCCGGGGTGAGCAGGTCGGCGGCGTCGGCGAACCGGTACGGGCCGGGCACGCCGGCCAGTGGCGGTTCGGCGTGGAGCGAGTCGTCGGCCGGGTAGGCGATCGGGTAGCGGCGGACGACCGGGACGCCCCGGCTGTCGGCGACCGGGACCGCCTCGCCGCCGCCGGGCGGCACGGCCGCCACCGGCCGGGTGACCATCGACCACGCCCCGGTCGTCGGCAGTTTCGGTACGCCGCGCACGGTCGCGACGAAGAGCGGGTCGGTGCCGGCCATGGCCACGCCGACCTCGACCCGCTGGGCCCGGAACGGCAGCCCGCTGCCGCCGAGGTCGAGCCAGGTGTCGACGGGTCCGCCGATCGGGCCCTGCGCCTCGATCAGCGCCCGCAGCGCGTCGGCGCCGGCGGGTACGCCGCTCGGCGCGGTCTGCAGGTAGCCGAGGACACCCCGGGCCGGGGTACGGCCGGCGCGCCCGTCGAGGGCCACGTCGGCGTCGAAGTAGTACGGGACGAACCGGGCGCCGCCGTGCGCGAACTCCGCGCCGGGCGCGGGCCGGATCGTGCGTACGTCGAACAGGCCCCGGAACAGCCCGGCGTCGAACCCGTACGGCGCCACCACGATGTCGCCAGCGGCGGAGTCGAAGTAGCGGTAGTCGAACAGGCCGGGGGTGAACGCCTGCCAGCCGCTGTCCCGCCGGATCACGCCACCGCCGGGGCGCCGTTCGATGGTCACCGACCGGGTGACCCGGATGCCCCACGGGTGCAGCACGCTGTTGACCTTGACCACCTCGAGGGCGGTCCGGCCGAGCAGGACCCGGAACTGCACCTTGGCCGCCTCGCTGAACGCGGCGAACGGGTTGTTCCAGTCGCTGAAGTTGGAACCGCCGTAGCCGGACAGGTCGATCCGGGTGACCGGGACCCGGGGCCGGGCGGCCATGTCGTTGTTGAAGACCGTCTCGACGCTGCCGCCCGATCCGGCGGTCGCGCCCAGCACGGACAGGCCGAGCGGAGCGCCGGACGTGAGGTCGACGCCGTTGAGCAACTGCCGCATCCGGCCGGCGAACGTCGGCGAGACGCCACCGCCGTCCGGCCGGCCCCCCTCGGCCCGTGCGGTGATCTGGATGCCGCCCCGCGCCGTCACCTCCGGGAACTCCGGCCGGGTCAGCCCGTAGAGGTCGGCCCGCCGGTCCGGCGTCTCCTGCGGCTGCAACCGGATCGCGGCGATCAGACCGAACGGGAAGGTGGTGCGGACCGCGACCGTCTCGCCGTCGCGGTGGGCCTCGACCGTGCCGTGCAGGGCGTCCTCGGGAATGATCGGCATCAGCCGCTGCGAGCGGGCGCCGACCTGGGTGGCACCGCCGTCACCGGCCGCGGCCAGCGGGGTCGGGAACCAGCCCAGCGTCATGAGGTCCTGGTCCTCGTCCAGGGTGCGGACCGGCTCCCACTGGTGCTGGGGCAGCGCGACCACCCGCATCCGGGCCACCTCGGACCGCACGGCGAGGCCGTCCACCGGGAAGGCGCCGGTCGGCGCGGGGCCGTCGGACCGGTCACCGACCGCCACGCCGAGCAGGTCCTGGTTCGTCGACACGTCGAGCAGCGTCAGGCCCGGGGCCGGGCCGAGGAACTCGGTCAGGTAGTTGTCGACGATCGCGAGGCTCCGCTCGTCCTCCCGCCGCGCCACCTCGACCCGCTGCCCACGGCCGCGTTCCTCGGCCGTCCGCGCCGCCTTCCAGGCGGCGGCGCCGGCGCGGTCGAAGGTGAGCGTGCCCTGTTCGACCTGGGTCAGGCCGACGTCCGGGGCGCCGTCGGGAGCCGGCACCGGCCGCGACCCGCCCGGTGACGCGGTCCGCCCGCCGACGGCGAGGTTGCCGGCGAGCAGGCCGGCGAACGACACCGCCACGGTCTCCGGCGCCGTCCAGGTGACCCGGCACAGCAACGGGGTACGGGGCTCCCGCCCGATCCGCGGCCGGCGCACGGACACGTTCGACACGTACGGGTCGGGCAGGATCGGCGCCCACGCGTACGCCTGGAGGAGAAGTTGCGCGGTGCCGGCGTCGATCCGGCGGGCGTCGGCCAGGGTGCCGTCGACGATGACGAGCGTGGGTGCGGTGGTCCACACCAGCGCGTTGCGCAGCGCGAACTGGTGGACGGCCGGACCGCCGGCGACGGTGGCACCGAGCCGGGCGGTGACCGTGCCGGCCGCGTGGCGCAGCAGCAGCACGGAACCGCCGGTCGGCGTGACGACCGGTCGGCCGTCGCTGGTGACCGGCCGGTCGACGGCCAGGTCGGCGCGCCCGGTCACCATGAGCTGTTCGCCGTCGGCGACGTGGCACCGGTGGTGGAACAGGAACGTGTCGTCGTACCGCTGCCGCCAGGGCAGCCGCTGCCCGCCGCCGTCGCTGATCGCCCACAGGTCGAATTCGTGGGTGACGGGTACGGGCAGCGGCGCGACCTGTTCGGCGAAGACGGTGACGCCGGTGCCGGCGACGGTGAGCCACGCGTCGCCGAGTTCGTGCGGCCGGGAGTCGGGCCCGTACCAGCGGGCGGTCAGGCCGCTCACCCGCAGGCACCAGTGTGGCGTGACGGCGGCCGTGCCGAGGATCGCCGGGTCGGGCGCGACCACGACCGGCAGCCCCAGGCCGGCGCCGGTGACCCGACCGGTGCCGGCGTACCGGACCAGTTCGGTGTCGGCCGCCGCCGGGTCGAGGGTGCGCGGATCGACGTCGTACTCCAGCACGAGCGTCCACAGTGGCTCAAGGAAGGTCCGGGCGCCGGTCGGGCCCGGCAGGTCGAACACCCGGCCCCAGACCTCGGCCCGGCCGGCGGCTCCCTCGACCCGGCTGCCGCCGGAGCGGAACCACAGCGTCAACGCCTCCGGGAGCACGGAGCCGCGGGCCGCCGGGTCGTCGGGTTCCGGTTCGAGCCGTACCGAGCCCTCCAGCGGCGTGCCGAACTCGACGACGTCGCCGGTGACCGTCGCGGCGCCGGCGAGCCGCAGCGCCCCGGCGCGCACCCGCACCCCGACGTACGCGTCGGCGGGCAGCGCGGCGTCGAGCAGGTCGCCCCGGACCCAGACGGTGCCCGGACCGACGTCGACGGTCGTGGTGCGCGGCGTGACCACCGGCGGTCGGGCCGCCGTCAGCACCAGGGCCGGTGCGGTGACCCCGCCGGCCCGGACCTCCAGCCGGCGCGCCGCGGCGAACACGTCGAACCAGATGTCGACGCCGGCCCGGTTCCGGTACGGCCCGAGCCGCCGGGCGGGCGCCAGCCCGGACAGGGCGTCCGCCGGCCGGCCGGCGAGGAGCATCTGGTGTTCGTCGCGCCGGTGCGCCACCAGCGCGTCCGCGGGGATGCCCGCGAACCTGTCGTCGTCGATGTCTGCGGTGATCTGGGTGAAGGCGTCGCTGGCTACGCGGCGTCCACGCTGCGGATCGGACACGCGGGCCTCCTCGGGCCGGGCGGCCGAGGCGGCGGACCTGGAACGGAATCGTCTACGACGGCCTACCCCCCATCGTGGGCACCGGCACGCCGGGCGTCAGTCCGATCGTGGACAGTCACGGGGAGTAGGCATGATCCCCGTTCAGGTCGTCTCCCGGGGCGTGTGGCGGCCCGGGGTGTAGCCGTACTCCCGGGCGAAGGCGGTGATGAAGGACGACGGGCTGGCGTACCCGACCCGGTGCGCGACCTCGGTCACCGGATGTGTCTCCAGCAGCACCCGCGAGGCGAGCAGGCGCAGCCGGGTCCGCCACCGCGAGTACGGCATCCCGAACTCCCGCTCGAAGTCGCGTTGCAGGGTCTTGACGCTGATGTGCAGCCGGTCGGCCCACTCGTCGAGACGGGTCGGGTCGCCGGGATCGTGTGAGATCGCCCGGGCGACGGTCATCGCGAACCCGGGGCCGCCGGCCGGACCGGCGGACGACTCGGCGACCGGGGCGCCGAGTCCGGCCATGATGCGGGCCCGGGCGGTGAGCGCGGTGTCCTCGGCGCAGCCCTTGCGGGCGATGACCGGCAGCAGCCGGGCCGCCTCGTCGTCGATGGCGGCGGCGCCGGCGCGCAGGTCGGCCAGGGCCGGCGGCACCTGGCGCAGGCAGACCCGGTAGACGGTCTGCTGGTCGGCCGCCCGCACCTCGTGGGTGACGGCCCGGTGCACCCAGAACACCTCCCCGCCGCCGACGAACCGGGTCCGCGTCCCGTGCCGGGTGGCGAGCACGCCGGTGGGTGACCAGTAGAACTGGTGCAGGAAGTCCTGCCGGCTCTCCCCGAAGTCGAGCAGGGCCGCCGAGCGGTACTTGAGGATCAGGATCCCGTCGGGTCGGCCCAGGCCGTACCCGTACTCCTCGCAACTGTGCGGGTCGGCGCCGACCGGGTCCTGCACGGTCACCGACTGACCTCCGCTCGACATTGCGTGACCTCCCGTCGACATCGCACGACCGGAGCTAAGGCTAGCCTTAGTTACGCTCCGGCGTGAAGCCGGTCCACCGCTCTGACCTGCGACGGTTCAAAGGAACAAGGCAATGTCAACTCGACCCTCCTGGCGCCTGGTCGGTGCCACGGTCCTGGCGCTCGGCCTGCTCGCCGGCTGCGGCGCCACCGACTCCGGCACCGACGACACCGGCGGCGACGTGGCGACCCGCGTCTTCCAGGCCGACAACGGCGACATCACGATCCCGGCCGACCCCAAGCGGGTGGTGGCCACCGGCTACGCCGTCCCGGTCCTGATCGAGGCCGACGCCGCCCTGGTGGGCATCTCGACCTGGAAGCGCGGGCTGGCGATGATGACCGAGGAGGACCTCGCCACCTACGAGGGCCTCGACAAGATCGCCGGGGAGACGGCCGCCGAGACCAACTACGAGGCCATCGCCAACGCGAAACCCGACCTCATCGTCATCGGCGTACCGGCACCGGTCCTCGCCGACATCGACCTGGACCGGCTGGAGTCGATCGCGCCCGTCGTGGCCATCGGCCCGACCGTCCCCTCGGCGTGGCGCGACCTGTCGCGGCGCCAGTCCGACGCCGCCGGCCGGCTCGACAACTTCGAGGCCGCCAAGACCGCGTACGAGACGAAGGCCGCCGAACTCAAGACGAAGTACGCCGACGCCCTCACCGGCCTCGAGTTCGGCCACCTCGGCGCGTACGGCGCCGTCGCCGCCGGCACGTTCCACCGCGAGTTCGCCGGCTCGTGGGGCACCAACATCGCCCAGGACGTCGGCGTGACGTACTACGGCGAGGTCAAGAAGAAGGGCGGCGGCGGACTCGACGTCACCGAGTACCCGTCGATCGAGGAGGTGCCGGCGAGCTTCGGCGCGGCCGACGCCATCACGTACACGCTCCAGGCCGACGGCACGGTGAGCGAGGCGGTGCAGCGGGTGCTCGACACCGACCTGTGGAAGAACCTGCCGGCGGTGAAGGCCGGCCTGGTCTTCCCGGTGCGCTACACCGAGGCGGCGACGTTCGCGTCGGCACTGAAAACCCTCGACTCGCTCGACCAGGCGCTCGCGCCGCTGCTCACCCGATGAGCGCGGCCCGCCCCGACCCGCGTGCGGCGATGGCCGCCCACCAGCGGACGGGGACCGGCACGACACGCGTGCCGTACCCGATCGGGGTCCGCACCGTGCCGGTCCTGGCCCGGCAACAGGTCACCCCGCGCATGGTGCGGCTCACGGTCGGCGGACCGGATCTCGCCGGATTCCACACCTACCAGGCCGACGACCACGTCAAGATCGTCTTCCCGGATCGGGACGGCACCCGGCGGGTGCCGGTCCCCAACGACCGACAGATGCTCGACTGGCCGGACCCGCTGCCCACCACCCGCCGCTACACCGTTCGGCGGTACGACGCGGCGGCCGGCGAACTCGACCTCGACTTCGTGCTCCACACGGGCGGGATCGCCTCGACCTGGGCGGCCGGCGTACGGGTCGGCGACGAGGTGACCATCGCCGGCCCGCCCGGCTCGAAGGCGTTCGCCCTCAACTACGACCACTACGTCTTCGCGGTCGACGCCACCGCGCTGCCGGCCGCCGCCCGCTGGCTGGAGGAGTCACCGGCCGACGTCTCGGCCCACCTCGTGATCGAGACCGGGCACGCCGACGAGCAGGCGTACCCGCTGGCGGAGCGGGCCGGCGTCGAGGTGACCTGGCTGCTGCGCGCCGACGGCCGCTCCCGGCTGGCCGCCACGGTCGAGGCGCTGCCGCTGCCCGACGGGCGCAACTTCCTCTTCGCGGCCGGCGAGGCCGGTGACATCAGGCCGCTGCGGGCGTGGCGCCGGGGCCGGCTCGACGCCCTGTTCACCGGGTACTGGAAGCGCGGAGTTGCCGGGTTTGACGACGACTGAGCTGCCGCGGCAGGTCGCCATCCTGGCCGGCTCCGTCGCGCTGCTCGTCGTCGCGGCGGGTGCCAGCGTGAGCATCGGGGCGCACGCGATCCCACCGGCCGAGGTGTGGCGGGCCCTGACCGACTACGCCGGCACCGACGAGCACCTCATCGTCCGCGACATCCGGATCCCCCGTACGGTGATCGGCATCTGCGTCGGCGCCGCCCTCGGCACCGCCGGCGCGCTGATCCAGGCCCTGACCCGCAACCCGCTGGCCGAACCCGGCATCCTCGGGGTGACCGCCGGTGCCGGGTTCGCGATCAACCTGGGTGTCCTGTTCGGCCTCGCCGGCACGCAGTCCGCCCGGCTGGGGCTCGCGGTCGCCGGCTGCGCCCTCGCCGCCCTCGTGGTGTACGCCGTCGGCCGTACCTCACCGCTGCGGCTGGTCCTCGCCGGCGTGGCGCTCACCTCGGTCCTGATGGGCGTCTCGCTGGGGCTACGGCTGCTCTTCCCCGACGTCTTCGACCGCTACCGCTTCTGGTCGGTCGGGACGCTGGCCGGCACCGAGCAGACACCGCTGGCCGTACCGGTGCTGCTGATCGTGGCCGCGCTGGTCGGCGCCATGGTGGTGAGCGGGCCGCTGCGCGCCGTCGCCCTGGGCGAGCAGGTCGCCCACGCGCTCGGCGCCCACGTCGCGCGGACCCGCACCGCCGTGCTGGTGCTCGTCACCCTGCTCGCCGGGGCGGCCACGGCGGTGGCCGGGCCGATCGCCTTCGTCGGGCTGATCGTCCCGCACCTGGCCCGCCGGCTGGCCGCCGGCTCGGTCCCCTGGCTGACCGGGTACGCGATCGTGCTCGGGCCGGTCCTGCTGCTGATCGCCGACATCGGCGCCCGGGTCCTGCTGCCCACCGGCGAGGTGCCGGTGGCCGTGGTGACCGCGTTCATCGGCGGCGTCGTGCTGATCTGGGCCGTCCGCCGCTACGGGGCGGCGGCGCTGTGACCGGCGACGCACCCCCGGTCGCGATCCGGGCCGGGCGGTTCTCGGCCCTGGTCGAGCGGCGTACGGTCGCCGTGTCACTGACCCTGCTCGGCGTCGCACTGCTGCTGGCGTTCGTCGGCCTCAGCCACGGCAGCACCTGGTCGACACCGCCCGAGGTGTTCGCGGCGCTGACCGGACGCGGCGACTCGTCGGTGGTGATCCTCCAGTGGCGGCTGCCCCGGGTGGCCGCGGCCCTCGTCTTCGGCGCCGCCCTCGGCCTCGCCGGGGCGATCTTCCAGAACCTGACCCGCAACCCGCTCGGCAGCCCGGACGTCATCGGCCTGGACGCCGGCGCGTACACCGGCGCGCTGATCGCGATCGCGGTCCTGAACGGGACGTCGGCGCAGCTCGCCACCGGCTCGGTGCTCGGCGGCCTGCTGGCCGCGGCGACGATCTACCTGCTGTCGCTCGACTCCGGGCTCAGCGGCCTGCGGCTGGTCGTCACCGGGATCGCGGTCAACGCCATCCTGACCGCGCTCAACTCGTGGATCGTGCTGCGCGCCGAACTCGACGTGGCGATCGCCGCGACCGGCTGGAACGCGGGCTCGCTGAACGGCGTCGACTGGGACGAGCTGTACCTGCCGTTCGCCGTGGTCGGCGTGCTCGCCCTCGCACTCGTCACGCTGTCGAACGCGATGCACCAGGCGGCACTCGGCGACCAGCTCGCGGTCACCTCCGGGGTCGGCCTGAACCGGCTCCGCCTGCTGCTGGTCCTGGTCGGGGTCGGCTGCACCGCGACGGTGACCGCGGTCGCCGGTCCGATCGTGTTCATCGCGCTGGCCGCGCCGCAGATCGGCCGCCGGCTGGCCCGGGCCGCCGGCGTCACCCTGCTGCCGGCCGCGCTGACCGGCGCGCTGCTGCTGCTCTGCGCCGACCTCGTCGCGCAGCTGCTGCTGGCCCCGGTCGCGCTGCCGGTCGGCGTGGTGACGACGGCGATCGGCGGCTGCTATCTCATCTGGCTGCTCATCAGGGAGGTGAAGCGACGGTGAAGGCGCGGCTGACCGCCCGGGACCTGGCCCTCGCGTACGGCGACCGGGTGGTGTCGACACAGATCGACCTCGACATCCCCGACGGCGCGTTCACCGCGATCGTAGGGCCGAACGCGTGCGGGAAGTCGACGCTGCTGAAGGCGCTCGTCCGGTTGCTCACCCCGGCGACCGGCGCTGTCCGCCTCGACGGCCGCGACGTGGCCGCCCACCGGCCGAAGGCCTTCGCGCGGGAGGTCGGCTTCCTGCCCCAGGGACTCGTCGCGCCGGAGAACATCACGGTCCGGCGGCTGGTCGCCCGGGGCCGCTACCCGCACCAGTCGCTGCTGTCGACGTGGTCGCCGGACGACGAACGGGCGGTCGACGAGGCGATGGCGGCGGCCGGGGTCGCCGAACTGGCCGGACGGCAGGTCGAGGAGTTGTCCGGCGGCCAGCGGCAACGGGTGTGGATCGCGATGGTGCTGGCCCAGCGGACGCCGTACCTGCTGCTCGACGAGCCCACCACGTTCCTCGACATCACCCACCAGTACGGGCTCCTCGCCCTGTTCGCCCGGCTGCGGGACGAGGGCCGTACGGTCATCGCGGTGCTGCACGACATCAACCAGGCGTGCCGGTTCGCCGACCACCTGGTGGCGATGAAGGACGGCCGGGTGGTCGCCGAGGGGGCACCGGCCGACATCGTGGACGCGGCGCTGATGCGGCGGGTCTTCGACCTGCCGAGCATCGTGATGCCCAACCCGGCGACCGGTGCGCCGATGGTGGTGCCGACGGCCTGAACGGGCCGCCGCCCGGTCAGTCGCGCTCGGCCTCGCAGATCCAGGCCGGCAGCTTCGGGCGGCCCAGCTCGTCCTTGTCGACCGGGATGCCGGCCCGGCTGAAGAACTCGCCCGCGACGGTGTTGACCAGGTAGGTGCCGATCCGCAGGTCGGTGATCCGCCAGCCGGCGCCGCCGAGGGTGCCGTGCAGTTCGTCGGCCGAGATCCGGTAGACGCCGGGCAGGTCGAACGGCATCGTGTCGGCGAAGCAGAAGAGGTTGAGCCGGGAGCCGGGACGGCCGGCCCGGTGGAGGGCGGCGGCGTAGGCGCGGCGCTGGTCGGCGTCGAGTACGTCGTACAGGGCGCTGTCGAGCAGGGTGTCGAAGCGGCCCTCGTACGCGGCGAGGCTGGTCGCGTCGGCGACCTCGAAGACGGCGTCGGCACCGGCGGCGTCGGCCCGCTTACGGGCCCACTCGACGGCGGTCGGGGCGACGTCGACCGCGACGACCTGGTAGCCGAGCTTGGCGAGGTGGATGGCGTTGTCGCCGAGCCCGCAGCCGGCGTCGAGCACGCTGCCGGAGATCCGGCCGGCCCGCTCGCAGTCGACCACGACCGGCTGCACCGCACCGATGTCCCACGGGACGGCGGCGAAGGTCATCCCCTCGACCGGTGACTCACCCTGGTAGAACGCCTCGAAGTCCATCGTGGAACTGTCGGTGGGGTTGGTGCTCATCGGTCCTCCTCAGCGCGGGCCGGACAGCCGTCCAGGAGCTTTCTACACCCGGCCGTACGGGCCGGGCCGAAACCTGAAAGGGACTTGTCAGTCGGTCTTGACCGGCGCGGTCCGTACGGTGCGCAGCGCGACGACGGCGACCGCGCACATGGCCACGGTCAGCACCACGCTGATGACGGCGGTGACCTCCAGTGCCCGGGCGAAGGCGTCGCGGGCGGCGGCGAGCAGTTCGGCGCCGAGCGGGCCGGGCAGTTCCTCCGCGACCGCGACCGCGCCGCCGAGGGTGTCCCGGGCCGAGCCGGCGGCGTCGGAGGCGACCCCGACGGGCGTGGTGTCGGCCATGATGCCGCGGTAGACGGCGGTGCTGACGCTGCCCAGGATGGCGATGCCGAGGGCGGTGCCGAACTCGGAGCCGGCCTCGGAGATCGCCGACGCGGCACCGGCCTCCTCCTCCGGCGCGGTCGACACCATCAGGTCGGTGGCCAGGATGTAGACCGGGGCGAGGCCGACGCAGAACACGACCGAGGCGACGACCGGTATGGCCACTCCCCCACCCGCCTCGACCTGGGTGAGGACGGCGAACCCGATCGCGGCGCAGGCGAGTCCGGCGCCCATGACGTACCCGGGCCGTAGCCGGGTGGCCAGCGCCGGTCCGACCATGGCGCCGGCGATGAACCCGATCGACGACGGTACGGTCCACAGGCCCGCCGCCAGCGGCGAGAGCCCGACCACCAGTTGCAGGTACTGGGCGATGAGGAACAGCGTGCCGAAGGCGACCAGGAACGCCAGCGTCTGCGCGGCGAGCGAGGCGCTGAACGCCACGCGGTGGAACAGCCGCAGGTCGAGCAGCGGGTCGGCGAGGCGGCGCTGCCGTACGCCGAACAGGACGGCCACCACGACGCCGGCCACGATGGAGACCACGGCGGTCCAGGCCGCGGCGCCCTCGGCGATCTGCTTGATGCCGTAGATGACCGCCAGCACGGCGACCACCGACATGGCCGCGCTGAGCAGGTCGAACCGTCCGGCGGCCGGGTTGCGGTATTCGGGCAGCAGGGCCGGGCCGAGGGCCAGCAGGAGCACCATGACCGGTACGCCGACCAGGAACACCGAACCCCACCAGAACCGTTCGAGCAGGACACCGCCGACCAGTGGGCCGATCACCGCGCCGAGCGAGAAGCTGATCGTCCAGATGCCGATGGCCAGGGTCCGCTGGGCCGGGTCGTGGAACATGGTGCGGATCAGCGAGAGGGTCGACGGCATCAGGGTCGCACCGGCGACGCCGAGCAGTGCCCGGGCCAGGATGAGCATCTCGGCGCTGGTGGAGAAGGCCGCCAGCAGGGACGCCGCCCCGAAGGCCGCGCCGCCGATCAGCAGCAGCCGGCGCCGGCCGACGCGGTCGCCGAGGGTGCCCATGGCGATGAGCGAGCCGGCGATGAGGAAGCCGTAGATGTCGACGATCCACAGCAGCTGGGCGCCGCTGGGCCGCAGGTCGGCGCTGAGGTGCGGCACCGCCAGGTTGAGCACGGTGAGGTCCATGGAGACCAGCAGGCAGGGCAGGGCGAGAACGGCGAGCCCGAGCCACTCGCGGTGTCCGGCGCGGGGGCTGGCGACTTCGGTGGTCATCGGCGCGGATCTCCCTGGGGGTCGGCGGACGGCGGCGGCGCACCAGTGAGCACGATGGCCGCCCCTCCCGCGTGGCGGGAGGGGCGGCCGTGCGGGCGTATCTTATGTCATCGGATCATCGCTCAGGGTGAAAGCCAAGATCCGGCGACGGATTCCCCGATTGACCACGGTGGATCGGACTCGGATCGCTCAGCGCGGGTAGTTGCGCACCGGGTCGAAGGTGATCGGCAGGTCGACCAGGCTGCGGAACATCGAGCTGCGCTGGTAGGAAAGGTCTTCCTCGGCGCACGCCAACCGCATGTTCTCCAGGTTGACCAGGCGGTCCAGCGCCGACCGCAGTTCGATCCGGGCGAGCACCGCGCCGAGGCAGAAGCGCATTCCGGCGCCGAACGACATCGGCTGGACGTTGGTGCGGGTCACGTCGAAGCGGTCCGGGTCGTCGAACTGCAGCGGGTCGCGGTTGGCGGCGCCCATCAGCGCGACGACGAAGTCACCCTTCTTGAGGAGCTTGCCGCCCAGTTCCACGTCCTCGCCGAGCCGGCGGCTGTTCGACTGCACCGCGGAGTCGTAGCGCAGCCCCTCCTCGACCGCGCCCGGGATCAGGCTGCGGTCGCGGCGCAGCATCTCGAGCTGCTCGGGGTGGCGCAGCAGGGCGAGGATGGTGTTGGTGATCTGGTTGGTCACCGTGTCGTGGCCGGCGAACACGACCGAGATGATGGTGCTGATGATCTCGTTGACGCTCACCGGGCGCTCGCCGGCGCGGGTGCTCGTCTCGACCTCGGCGAGCATGATGCTGATCAGGTCGTCGCGCGGCTGGGCCTTGCGGATCTCGATCAGCTCGCGCAGGTAGTCGGCGAAGGCCCCCATCGCGATGTTGCCCTTCCTGATCTCTTCCTCGTTGGGCACGAGGTCGAGGGTCGGGGCGATGTCCAGCGACCAGGTGCGCACACCCTGGTAGCCCTCCGGCGGGATGCCGAGCAGGTCGCAGACGAAGACCAGGGCGACCGGTGCGGCGAAGTCGCTGACCAGGTCCATCTCGCCGCGCGCGGCCTGCGGGGCGAGCAGGGCGTCGACGGTGCGGTCGATGTCGGGCTCCAGGGCCCGCATCCGCTTGGGGGCGAACACCGGGGCGACCAGGGACCGCAGCCGGGTGTGGTTGGGGTCGTCCTCGAAGAAGAGGGTGTAGGCCATGATGTCCTTCAGCGGCCCGGGGCCGATCATGACCTCCCAGAAGTCGCGCACGCTGGCGCAACCGAACCGCTTGTCACTCATCGCGAGCCGTACGTCGGCGTAGCGGGTGACGTACCAGGTGCCCTCGGCGCCCTGGTGGACCGGGTCGTTTCGCAGCAGCCAGTTGTAGTAGGGGTAGGGGTCGTTCTGGAAGCTCGGCTCCAGCGGGTCGAGGCCGGTCGCGGGAACCGGAGTACCGATGAGCGGGATCGTCATTTGCCTTCCTCCATCACAGACCCGGGTGCTCAGTCACTTGAAAATCATAGAGTTGATGACTGACCATGTATACCCGTGAACCGGTCCGCATCCTGCTGTAATCCTTGTCTTTCAACGCTTTGAAAGACCTTTGCCGGACGGAAGCCGTCGACGGATTGCAAGATTCATATAGCTGGCCGGTCGATCCTGTTAGGATCTGGCGGCGACGCGACCCCGACCCGGGAGGCCCGCTGTGTCCGACGCCGCGCCCATCACGCCCCACGCCCCGGCCCACGCCGCCGATCCGGCGGTGCCCGATCCCGGGGTGGCCAAGCACTTCGACCCGGTCGTCGACGACGCGGTCGACAGCGGGCGGGTGATCGGCGCGGCCGTCCTGGTCGCCCGGCGCGGCGTCGTCGTCTACGAGCGCTACGCCGGCTGGGCCGACCGGGAGCACCAGGTCCGCCCCTCGGCCGGCACCCAGTTCCGGCTGGCCAGCATGACCAAGCCGCTCGTCTCGGTTGCCGCGCTGGCCCTGGTCGAGCAGGGCCGGCTCACCCTGGACACCCCGGCACACGAGGTGCTGCCGTACTTCCGCCCCGCGCTCGCCGACGGCCGCACGCCGGACGTCACCCTGCGCCACCTGCTCACCCACACCGCCGGGCTCGGCTACGGCTTCCTGCAGCCCGACAACCAGCCGTACGCCGACGCCGGGGTCTCCGACGGCGCCGACGTCAGCACGTCGACGCTGGCCGACAACCTGCGCCGGCTGGCCGGCGTGCCGCTGTTCTTCGAGCCGGGCACGGCCTGGTCCTACTCGCTGGCGACCGACGTGGTCGGCGCGATGGTCGAGGCGCTGACCGGTGAGCCGCTGCCCGCCGTCGTGGCGCGTCTGGTGACCGGCCCGCTGGGGATGCGCGACACCGTCTTCCACGCCGCCGACCCGGCCCGACTGCCGGCCGCGTACGCCGACGAGCCGGGCCGGCCGGCCCGCCGGATGGGCGCCGCCGACGAGGTGCCGCTGCCCTACGCGGGTGTGATCCGTTACGCGCCGGACCGGGTCACCGACCCGGACGCCTACCCGTCCGCGGGGATGGGCATGGTCGGCACCGCCCGCGACTACCTGCGCTTCCTGGAGGCGGTTCGGCTGGGCGGCGCACCGGTCCTCTCCCCCGCCACGACGGACCTGATGACGACCGACGCGGTCGAGGGTCACCCGCTGGACATCGCGCCCGGCTACGGCTTCGGGCTCGGCTTCTCGGTCGTACGCGACCGGGCGGAGGCGGGCGACGCCCGGCCGGTCGGCAGCTACGGCTGGAGCGGGGTCTACGGCACGCACTGCTACGTCGACCCGGTGGCCGAGGTCAGCGTGGTGTCGCTGACCAACACGGCGCTGGAGGGAATGATCGGCGGGTTCGCCAACGAGGTCGAGCAGGCGCTGTACCGCGTCGACTGGTAAGCCCGCCACGGGCCGCTTTCCGCCGGTTCACCCGCTAACATGGTGAAATGGGCACACAGTCCGTTCCTGAGCGTCTGCAATGGACCGTCGACCGGCTCGGGCTGAAGCCCGGCGACGACGTACTCGAGATCGGCTGCGGCCGCGGTGTCGCCGTGGCCCTCGTCGCCGACCTGCTCGACGGCGGAACGATCACCGCCATCGACCGCTCCGACAAGGCCATCGACGGCGCCCGGCAACGCAACCGGGAGCACGTCGACACCGGCCGCGTCGTCCTGCACACGGCGGCGCTGGAAGACGTCGAACTCGGTGCCGCCACCTTCGACGTGATCTTCGCGGTCAACGTGAACCTCTTCTGGGTGCGCCGCGCCGACGCCGAGGCCGGCCTGCTCAAGCGGCTGCTGCGCCCCGGAGGCCGGCTGCATCTGGTGTGGGAGCCGCCCGGCGGCGGCAAGGCCACCCAGATCGCCGACACGGTCGGCGGGCTGCTCTCCGACAACGGGTTCGAGGTCACCGTCGGAACCGGCACGACCGGCACCGGAGCGGCCCTGGTCGACGTACGGGGCACGGTGCGCTGATCCGGCACACGAACCGGGGCCGGCCCGTCGGGCCGACCCCGGTTCGCGGTTGGTCCTGCGTCAGCGGCGCACCTGGTAGGCCCGGGTGATCGTCTGCTCGACCCGGTTGCCGGCCTTGTCGAGGTGGGTGGCCCGCAGCGACACGTGGTCCACACCCCGCGGGTGCGGCACCAGTGCCGTACGGGAGTCACCCGACCCGAGCAGCGGCACGGGGAACCAGAACCGGCCGTCGTACGACGCCTCGACGGTCAACTGCTTCGTCGCGGCACCGGCCGATCCGTCCTGGCGCTGCACCGAGACCGGTACGGAGAACACCGTGCTGCCCGGCGCCCGGTTGTGGTCGTCGAGGTTCGGCGCGAACCGGACCACCGCCAGCGGCAGCCGCTGGGGGGCCGTGACCGTCGCCGACTTGAACGTCCACTGCACCGACACCGAACTCGTCAGGTCGGCCACCCCGCTGCGGGTCGCCTTCGCCTCCAGCCGGTACGTCGCCTGCCCGGCCGGCACGGTGAACGACCCGGTCGCCACCTGCGTGTTCTGCCCGACCAGCGAGCCGTTGCGGAAGAGCTTCGTCGTCGCGCCGGTCACGTTGGAGCGCGCCTCGCGGTTCGCGCCGTGGTCGGTGAAGAGCGGGATCTCGACATCGATCTGGTTGCCGGTCCGGGTCGCCTTCGTCCACGACCACGGCCAGCTCGCCGGGAACGACGGACCGAACACCCCGGTGTTCCAGCGCTCGCTGCCCTGGTTGCCGGCGCTGAACATGCGCGCCCCGCTGTAGAGCATCGTCTCCGGGTTGTCGTTCGGCGCCCCGGTGAACGTGCCCACCGACGACAGCCACGGGGTGTCCGGCACGTAGTACTCGGTGATGGTGAACGGCAGCGTGCCGTGGACCAGGTAGTCCTTGCGGCCGGTCTTGCCCGGGGCCGCGGCGGCCAGCCGGGCCTGCACCTTGCCCAGCTCGGCGTCACCCATGTGCCGGATCAGGTCGGTCGGCACCCGGTCCGGTTCGAGCCACTGCACATGGTAGAGGTACGGGCTGCCACCGAATCCGCCCTGGCCGTCCGGCCGGGCCAGCCGGGCGGCGACGTAGAAGACGAACTGGTCGGCCGGCGCGGCACTGTCCGACGGCCGGACCAGCATGCCGTCGAAGTTGACCCCGTGCGTGCTGCCGCCGATCATCCGGCCGTCGACCGTCATCCGGGAGAAGATCGCGGCGACCTCGCCCGGCTCGGCGTCGGACCGGTCGACGGTCAGCCCGATCGGGCGGCCCTCGGTGGCGGTCAGCGCGATCGTCCGGGCCCGGTCGTGCACCACCAGCGGCTCGGCGATGTAGGTGCTCAGCGCACCGGTGCCGATCTGGGCCTCCATGAAGTAGTTGCCGGCCGGCAGCGAGACCACGGCGGTGCCGGACGGGTCCGTCGCCGTCACGACGTTCTCCCGCTCCACGTCGTTGAAGGTGACGGTCCAGTTCGTGGCCGGGTTGCCGTTGTGGTCGGTGGCGACCAGGGTCAGCTGGTGGCTCGCCTGGGTCACGACCGGCGTACGCGCCGCCGCGCCGGACCGGACGAACCGGGTGCCGTCGGTCCCGCCGGCGGTCACGGCGAGGTCGATCGGACCGGCCCCGGTGGCCGGGAACCGCTCGACGACCGCGAGGTCGACGACGGCCTCCCGGCGCTCGGTGGCCGCCCGCATCGCGGCGATCAGCCGCGACTCCGAGTCGGCACCGAGGTCCGGCGCGCCGCTGCCGCCGGCCGTGGCGGAGAGCGGGGCGTCGAGCCAGAGCCCGGCGGCTCCGCCGCCCAGCACGGGTACGTCGTTCTTGGGTGCCAGCCGGGACCAGAACTGCCCGGCCCGGTCGCGCGCCACCCGTACCCCCGCCGCGTCGATCAGCGGCAGCCGGGTGACGGCCTGGCCGCCGGCGGCCGCCGCGGCCCGGGTCTCGTCGGCGGCGGTCACGATCAGTGGCAGCTCACGGGCGTCGGCGTCGGCGTAGCCGAGTTCGAGCAGGCGGCTGACGTTGAACAGGCGCGCGTCGACGGTGCCGGCGGCGATCAGGGTGGCCGCGTCGGAGGGTACGACGTGTACGTCGCCGCCCCGGACGGACCGCTGGAACCGGACCGACTCGCGGCCCGGCGCCGGCTTCACGACCAGTTCCTGTCCGGCCGGTGCGTCCGGGCGGGACAGCACCCGGTCGCCGGTGACGAGAGTCAGCCACGGCTCGGCGTACGGGGCACCGGTGGTCGACGGGGCCGCCTGCGCGCCACCGGCCAGCACCGCGGTAGTGACCGGCAGCACGACCGCGAGGGCCAGTGCCATGGTGGGAAATCTGCTGCGCCGTCGTGACATGGAAACTCCTCACGGCTGGGACGGCTCGGACGAGCAAAACCATAGGTGCCGTAGATCGACCGGCCGCGAAATATGGCAACCGGCGGCAAGACCCGTGGACTACGCGGAAACGGCGGCGGAGCATCGATTCGAGCCGACTTCCCCGGGAGGTGCCGGTGCCCACGGCGCGACCGACGCTCCTCGACGGTGCGATGGCCACCGAACTCCAGCGGCACGGCCGGTCGATGCGCGATCCACTGTGGAGCAGCGAGGCGCTCGGCGACGCCGCCGGTCGGACCCTGGTCCGCGACGTGCACGAGCGCTACCTCGCCGCCGGCGCCGGCGTGGTCACCGCCAACACGTTGCGGTGCAACCGCCGGACGCTGGACCGCGCCGGACTCGACGAACCAGCCGCCCGCCACCTGGTCGAAATCGCCGTCCGGCTGGCGGTCACGGCCCGCGACACGGTCCGGCCGGCGGCGCGGGTCGCCGGTTCGATCGGGCCGGCCGAGGACTGCTACCAGCCGCACCTGGTGCCGCCGGACGCGCAGATCCGGGCCGAGGCGCGCTGGCTCGCCGGGCTGCTCGTCGCCAACGGGGTGGACCTGCTGCTGGTCGAGACGGTCAACACCGCGCGCGAGGCGCTGGCGGCACTGACCGAGGCGCGGGCGTACGGCGTGCCGGTCTGGGTCAGCCTGGTGTGCGCCCCCGGCGCCCGGCTGCTGTCCGGCGAGCCGCTGGCACCGGTGGCGGCCCGGCTGGTGCGGGCCGGGGCGGCGGCGGTGCTGGTGAACTGCACCGGGCCGGCCGACACCGGCGCCGCGCTGACCGCCCTGGCGGCGGCGCTGGCCGACACCGGTACGCCGTTCGGCGCGTACCCGAACGTGGAGGACCGGACGGGGATCGCGCCGAACACCGCGGTCGACCGGTACGTCGCACCGCACACCGGCCCCGCCGGCTTCGGCGCCCTGCTGGCCGACTGGTGCGACCACTTCGGACTGTCCATTGTGGGTGGATGCTGTGGCACCACGCCCGCACACGTGGCGGCGGCCGCGGCCGGGTTCGCCGGGGCGGGAGCGAGGTTCAGTGCGCGCTGACCCGGAACTCCGCCAGTTCGGCCCGCAGCCGCCGGCCCAGGTCGTGCCGGTCCGGCTCCGGCAGCAGCGCCGAGTCGGCCCCGGCCAGCGTCATCTCGGCCAGCTCGGCAACGCTGAACCCGAAGTGCGTCACCGCGAGCCGGTGCTCGTCGGTCAGGTCGGTGTGGAACATCGACGGGTCGTCGGTGTTGACGGTCACCGGCACCCCGGCCTCCCACAGCCGGCGCAGCGGATGCTCGCGCAGGTCGCGCACGGTGCCGGTGCACAGGTTGCTGGTCGGGCAGACCTCCAGCGGAATCCGGCGGTCGCGCAGCACGGCGAGCAGGTCCGGGTCGTCGGCGGCCCGGATGCCGTGCCCGATGCGGGCCGGGCCGAACTCGAGGCAGTCCCAGATCCCCTCCGGTCCGACCGCCTCGCCGGCGTGCGGGACGAAGGCGACACCGTTGGCGGTGGCGTACCGGATCGCCTCGGCGAACAGCGAGGCCGGCCGGCCGGGTTCGAAGCCGCCGAGCCCCAGGCCGACCACGGCACCGGTGCGGGCACCGGCCACGCACATGGCCGCCACCTCGTGGCACTCGTCGAGCGGCTCGCCCCGGACGTGGTCGAGCACGAAGCGCATCCGTACGCCGGTGTCGGCGAGCACCCGGTCGGCCGCCCGGGACAGCGCGTCGAGCTGCTCGTCGTACGGGATGCCCCGGCCGCGGTAGCGGGGGCCGGGGCTGTACGTCGCCTCCAGGTAGCGGACGTTCTGACCGTGCGCGCGCAGCCCCAGCTCGTACGTGATCAAAGAGATGTCGTCCGGTTCGCGGATCGCCGCCGTGCACCTCTCGTAGAGGTCGAGGAAGTGCGCGAAGTCGCGGAACCGGAACAGTTCACGCACCTCCGCCTCGGTGCGCACGCCGAGGTCGAGGTGGTGCTTGCGGACCAGCCGCAGAAACGTCTCGGGGCGCATCGACCCCTCGACGTGAACGTGCAGCTCGACCTTCGGCATCGCCGCCACGACGGCCGAGAGGTCCGCATGACACAGAGAGGATGACATCGATCGATCTTAGGTTGACGGTGTCGTCAAGTACACCACCGGTCGAGCGCCCTCGACCGGTCGAGCTGTCCACCAGGACGGGGGCGACCGCCCTCGTCACCACCCCGGACGGAGTGCGTCAATGACCGCCACCCAGTCATCCGGCAGCCGGGCCAAGAGCCTGATCGCCACCCTCAACGGCCCGCTGCACCAGCGGGCCCTCGCCATCTACATGATCATCGTGGTCGCCCACTGGGCCGAGCACATCGTCCAGGCGGTGCAGATCTGGGGCCTCGGCTGGCCGACGCCGGAGGCGCGCGGCGTGCTCGGCATGCCGTTCCCCTGGCTGGTGCAGCAGGAGTGGCTGCACTACGGATACGCGCTGGTGATGCTGATCGGGCTGGCCATCCTGCTGCCGGGCTTCCACGGCCGGTCGCGGACCTGGTGGCGGATCTCGCTGATCATCCAGGTGTGGCACCACCTCGAGCACCTGCTGCTGCTCATCCAGTCGCTCACCGGCGCGCACCTGCTCGGCAGCGCCACCCCGGTCAGCATCGCCCAGCTGGTGGTGCCCCGGGTGGAGCTGCACCTCTTCTACAACGCGATCGTGTTCCTGCCGATGATCATCGCGATGTACCTGCACGTGCGCCCGACCAAGGTCGAGGCCGCGAAGATGACCTGCCGCTGCGCACCGGCCCGTACGGCGGCCGCACTGGCCCGATGACCGCGGCGACCCTGCGCCGCGCGGTCGCCATCGGGATCTTCGCCGTCTCGCTGCTCGGGCTGCTGCCGCTGGTGCTGGACGAACCCGTCGGGCTCGCGGCCGCGGCACCGGCCGACCAGTCGGTCGTCGAGGCGGCACCGCAGACGGTCTCGCTCACCTTCGCCGGCGAGATCGACCGTGACTCGGCGCACGTCACGGTCCTGGACGCGGACGGCCGGGCGGTCATCGCCGGCCGTCCGGTCGTGGACCGCTACGAGATCCGCCAGCCCGTCTCGATCAGCGGCTCCGGTGGCTACTCGGCCACGTACCACGTCAGGTTCGCCAACGGCGCGGTCGCGACCGGCACGGTGTCGTTCGGGGTCGGCGACGGCGCACCGCCCCGCGTGGCGGGCGGGCACGCCAGCCACGGGGGGCAGATCGACCCGGTGACGCTCACCGTGCTGGCCGCCAACGTCGTCGCCCTCGTGGTGATCGGCTGGAAGCTCGCCCGGCGACGGCCGGCCCGGACGGATCCACCCACCTGAGACCCTTTACTATCCTCCGGACATACCAACCGCGCCGCCACGCTCACCTCACCACCCCCTCGGCACTGCCGGTAGCGAGCCGATCGCAGATCGTCTAGCACGGCAAACGGGATCATGTAACGACCACACCGGCACCCACCGAACGGGTACCCCGCACTACGTGATTTTGAAGGTAAGCTGGGAGGGCGGCCCCGCTGCGGTGCCGCCCGGCCCGGGTGGGGTCGGGTGGTGTTTGGCCAGGCGGTGTTCTGACCAGGTGATGGTGGGGCCGGGTGGTGGTGGGGCCGCGGGCGCGCGGCCCCGGGTAGGCGCCGCCGCGGCCGGAACACGGCCCGCGGGACGGCCCGGTGAGGAGCGACGGTGAAGGAGCAGCGCGAACGGCGCACATACGGGCAGCAGTGCGGTCTGGCGTACGCATTGGACATCGTCGGCGAGCGCTGGACCCTGCTCATCGTCCGGGAGATGCTGCTGCGCCCCCGCCGCTACCGCGAACTGCTCGACGCGCTGCCCGGCATCGGCACGAACCTGCTCGCCGAACGGCTCAACTTCCTCACCCAGGCCGGGGTGATCGAGCCGACCGACCCCGACCGGCGCACCGGCGGCTACGCGCTCACCGAGCTCGGCGAGAAGCTGCGTGAGCCCGTGCTCGCCATGGCCCGCTTCGGCCTCGCCGTCATGTCCGGGCAGTCCGAGCCCAGCCCGGCCACGGTCACCCGCGCCTCCTGGGCGGTGCTCGCGATCGAGGCGATGTGCCAGGCCGAGCGGGCCACCGCCGACGAGACGTACGAGTTCGACGTCGCTGGCGAGGTCTTCCACGTCATCGCCAGCGACGGCAAGGTCGCGACCAGGTCGGGGCCGGCGACCGACCCGGTGCTGCGGATCGGCACCGACACGCAGACGTTCTTCGACCTCGGCTCCGGGCTGATCGAGCCGGTCGAGGCGGTGCTCAGCGGATCGGTCACCATCGAGGGCCCGCCGGCCGCCGTGCCGCGCTGCCTCTACCTGCTCGGCCTGGGCTCCGAGCCCGCCGAGCGCAGCCTGCTGGGGCCGGCCCGCCGCACGCCCCGCCGGCCGGCGACCGGCGCCGACCCGGCACTGACCTCCGCGCGGTAGCTCAGCACCCGCCGCCGGCGACCGACGTACGCAGCCGGCGCGCGCTGTCCACGTCGGGGCAGCCGGCCAGCGCCATCGCCTCGTGCAGCTCCTCGCTGATCAGGTCGAACACCCGGGTCACGCCCGGTGCTCCCCCGGCCGCCAGTCCCCACAGCAACGGCCGGCCGACCAGCACCCCGGCCGCGCCGAGCGCCAGGGCCTTGAGCACGTCGACGCCACCGCGGATGCCGCTGTCGACCAGCACCTCGCAGCGGCCGGCGACCGCGTCGACCACCGCCGGCAGCGCGGTCGCCGTCGCAACCGCCCCGTCGAGTTGCCGCCCACCGTGGTTGGAGACCACCACGGCGTCGGCGCCGGCGTCGACCGCCAGCGCGGCGTCGTCCGGGTCGAGGATTCCCTTGAGCACCAGCGGCAACCGGGTTACCGACCGGACCCAGGCCACGTCCGCCCAGCTCAACGAGGGGTCGAACAGGACTTTGGTGTGGAGGGCCACCTCCGACCTGCCGGCCCGGCCGGCACCCGCGCCCGGGCCGCCGCCCGCGCCGCCGAGGTTGGCCGCCACCACCGTCGCCGGCCGGACCAGCCCGCCGCGCATGTCGCGGAGCCGGCGGCCGAGCAGCGGTACGTCGACGGTCAGCATCAGGGCCGCGCAGCCGGCCGCCTCGGCCCGGCCGATCAGTTCCCGGAACAGCCCGCGGTCGCGCAGCCAGTAGAGCTGCATGACGGTGGCGGCACCGGTCGCGGCGATGTCCTCGACCGTACGGCTGGCCATCATGCTCACCACGAACGGCACCCCGGCGGCGGCGGCCGCCGCCGCGGTGGCGACCTCCCCGTCCGGGTGCAGCCACGTCTGGTAGGCCATCGGCGCCACCGCCAGCGGGACCGGCACCGGCAGGCCGAGCAGCCGGGTCCGGGCCGTACGGCCGGCGACGTCGACCGCGACCCGGGGCAGCAGGCGGACCCGGTCGAACGCCAGCCCGTTCTCCCGCATGGTGTGCTCGCCACCGCTGCCGCCCTCGACGAAGTTCCACGCGTCGGCGGTGGTCGTCGCGCCGGCGGCGGCCCGCAGGTCGTCGAGGCAGACCGCGGCCTCGACCGGACCGGTCAGGGTGTCGCTCACCAGACCACCGGCGAGAGCGTGGCCAGCAGCCAACCCAACGCGAGCGCCTGCACCGGCGCGGTGAGTCGCGGGTCCCGGCTGGCGACGTAGACCCCGGCGACGACCAGTTCGAGCAGGATGAGGAACGGCGCCAGCACCATCAGGTAGAGCCCGAGCATGCCGGGCAGCACCGCGTTGCCGACCCCGACCATCACGGCGCCCAGGATCAGTACGCGGGCGGCCAGTGACCAGCCGCTGGCGGCGAGCGGCGAGCCGGCCCGCAGCAGGTCGTCGACGACGTGGAAGAACGGCAGCATGATCAGCGCCATCAGCAGGGCGATCACGATCCGGGCCGGGGTCGGGACCAGCGTGTGTCCGGTCGGTCCGACCGGCAGCAGGACCAGCAGGAGGCCGCCCACGGCCAGCGCCACCGGCAGCAGCAGCCGGCGTACCCCGGCCGTCGGGGCTTCGGGGCGCGGCCCGGCCGGGGGCGCCACCGCTTCCGGTGCCGGCTCCGGCGGCGCGACCCGCGCCGGTGCCGCGCCGGGTGGCGCGACGGATGCCGTCGCGGCGTACGCCGGCACCGGCCCGGTCGGGGTCAGCCAGCGCCGCACCGGATCGAGGCGCCGTACGGCCAGCAGCAGGACGCCGGCCACCCCGAGCAGCAGCGCCAGCGCACCACCGGCCTCCACGCCGATCAGCAAGCCGGCGTCGCCCCAGGCCAGGAACGGGATCGGGAGCACCACGGCGACCAGCACCAGCGGTAGGGCGCGCCAGCCGGCGCCCCGGCGGTCCGGCCGGCGCCCGGCGACGGTGCCGGCCAGCATCCCCAGCCCGAACAGCACGCCGACGGCGGCGACCAGGTAGAACACGGCGAGCAGCCGGGTGTCGTCGTCGGTGGTACGCGGTGCCGCGCCCGGCCCCGCCGCCCGGTCCATCCAGTCGGCCATCAGGTCGGCGGTCTGCCCGGCGTACAGCATCGACAGGTGGTTGGAGTTGGCGATCTCGCGCAACCCGACCGCCGACCCGGCCGCGATGTCGCCGTACTCGCTGCCGAAGTCGATGTCGCCGCCGAAGACCTCCTCGGCGGTCCGTACCGCCTCGTCCCGGACCAGGACCGGATCACCCTGGGCGACCAGGAACAGCATGTTGCGGGCGGTGACGCCGCCCTCCACCGAGGCGACCGACCCGCCGAGCGCCATCGTGGCCACCGGCCGCGTGTCGTGGGTGGCGAAGTCAACCACGGCGGCGGCACCCATGCTGTGCCCGGCGACCGCGATCCGCCGCTCGTCCACGTACGACTGCCGGGCCGCCCATTCGAAGACCGCGGTGAGGTCGGCGCGGCGCCCCTCGAAGCCGTGGATCTCGTGCCGGTCGGTGTTGCCGCCGTGCCCGCGGAAGTCGAAGGTGACCACCACGAAGCCGGCGTCGGCCAGCCGGCGGGCGAGCCAGTTCATCATCGAACGGTCCGCGGAGTGGCCGTGCGCCAGGACGACGGCCGGCAGGCCGCCGGGCGGCGACGGCGGCAGGTCGACCGTGCTGCTGTTGCCCGGCACCGCGCCCGGCACGTACATCGTGGCCGGGATGCGGCCGTCGATGACGACGTCGCGGTGCGGGACGCCGCCGAGGTTACGGGCGCCGAGCTGGACGGCCAGCACGGCCGTGACGACGGTCAGCAGGCCGACCAGGCCGACCCCCAGGAGCCGCCAGTGCCGCCGTACGGGTTTGTCCGTCATCTCCCCCACCTCGTCTCGCCCGCCCGGTGATCCGGCGGTGTTACAGGGTCATGCTCCACACGCCGATCGGTACGCCGGTGGGGTCGGCCAGCTCGGCGAACGCGCCCGACTCGGCATCCATCATGGACGGTTCGGAGCGGACCGTGCCGCCGAGCTTCACCGCCTGCTCGACGGTGCCGCGCAGGTCGTCGGTGTAGACGAACAGCACGGTGCTGGCGGTGCCGACGATCGCCCCGTCGGCTTGGGTGATCATTCCGATCTCCTTGCCGTCGTGCCAGATGGTGGCCCCGATGACCTCCCCCAGCGGCGCGAACGGCTGGTACGTCCAGGCGAACAGCTCGGCGTAGAAGGCCTTCGCGGCCTCGGGGTCCGGGGTACGGATGTCGAACCATTCGACGCTGCCGGTCGGCACAGCACTCACCTTCCCAGTCGGGATCGGCGGGCCGGGTCCGTCGGACCCGGCCCGGGGAACCTACGCGTAACGGGCGTGGACGGCGTTGAGGTAGCGGGTGATCCGGTGGTCGGCGTGGTCGGGGTCGAAGACGATGCTGAGCAGCACCTCCGGCGACAGCCCGATCGGGTGTTCCACGGCGTCGTAGTAGCGCTGCGCCGCCTGCTGGTAGAACACGTCGAGCACCGTGGTGTCGGTGTGCGAGGGCAGCCGCAGGCCGGCCTCGATCGAGGCGGAGACGCCGTGGAAGGCGAACTCCTTGACCGCCTCCTCGACCGTCATCGACTCGATCGGCCGCCGCTCCGGCTTGAAGTGCGGCAGCGCCTCGGCGAGGCTGCCCTCGCCGAGGATGTCGTCGACGACGAGCTTGGCCAGCACCGGCGAGCAGTGGAAGCCGTCCCGGTAGGTGCCGGTGGTGACCAGCAGCCCGTCGATCGACGTACGGCCGATCAGCGGGAAACCGTCGATCGCGACCGGGCGGTTGCCGACCAGCCAGCTCACCACGTCGGAGTAGAACAGCCGGTGGTCGAGCTGCTCGCGGGCCACCTGCACGAGGAACTCGCTCATGCCGATGTCGGGGGTGTGTGCCGGCTCGGAGAACAGCAGGTTGGTGGCGCCGAGGTATTCGACCCCGTCACCGAGCGGGATCGCGTGCAGGCCGCAGGAGCCGGAGCGGTTCGGCGTACGCACCACGTGCTGGAAGCCGACGCCGACCCGCCGCTGGGTCTGGACCGCGATGCCCTTGCCGGCGAACATCGCCGGGACGCTGCCCTCCTCGAAGACGCTGGTGAGCGGGCCGCTGAACGAGCCGGCGGCGAGCAGGACGGTGCCGGCGCTCAGCGTGCTGCCGTCGGCCAGGCTCACCCCGCGTACGGTGCCGTTCTCGACCTCGAAGCCGGCGGCCTCGGCGTCGACGAACCGTACGCCGTGCCGGGTCGCGGCGGTCTCCAGCGCCGACAGGACGGCGCGGGCGTCGATCGCGCCCTCGCGCGGCAGGTGCAGGGCACGCAGCGGCCGGGCCTCGGCCAGCGGGTCCAGGCCGGGGATGTCGGCGGGCGCGATCTCCTCGTGCGGTTCGTCGAACTTGGCCAGCGCCGCCAGGAGGGCCGCGAAGTTCTCGTCGTCCAGGTGACCGGACTTGGCGTTGAGCAGCACGGTCGTGCCGTGGCTGAGCGACTTGTCGACGTCGGCGACCCCGGACTCCTGCTTGAGCTGCTCCAGCCAGGCGGGCCAGGCGTCCAGCGCGTCGCGGCAGAGCTGGAACTTGGCCTGGCTGGCCGGCGACATCAGGGTGTACTTGGTGATCTCGCCGAAGGTGTTGAGCATGGCGCCGGCGGCCATCGAGGCGGCGCCCGAGCGGTGCCGCGGGCCGAGCACGACGATGCTCGTCCCCGGGGAACGCCGGGCCAACTCGTAGGCGATGGAGGTGCCGATGACGCCGTTTCCGACCACGACTACGTCAATTGAATCCTGCTCAGGCATTTGTTCGCTCCCTGGCTGGCGGCGCGTGACGCTGCTGACTGTTGCCAATTTCCATGCAAGCTATACGCCGGTACGTACCGGCTGGAAAATTCTGTTAGATGTCTGATGCCATTAATTCGGCCGCCGAAGACGGCGGCGAGTCGCCGGTGGTGGCCGTACCGGAACTGAACGGACAGCCGGTGGCCGGGGTGGCCGCCGGGGTGAGGAAATTCGGCAGCAGTTCGGCGGTGTCGTAGTACCGGTGGAATACCGGGGTCTGCGAACTGGACATCGGTGGCACGATCCAGCTCCAGTCCGCCGGGCATATCCGGCCGGCCCGCTCCTCACTGCGCAGATGCGTGATGAATCGGGCGGACTCCGTATGGTGGTCGGTGATGGTGACGTTGGCCTTACGGAACGAGTAGAGGACCGACCGGTTGAGTTCGACCAGGGCCCGGTCCCGCCACAGGGTGTGCTCGGCCGAGGTGTCCAGGTCGAGAAGTTTGGCGACCGCCGGCAGCATGTCGTAGCGGTCGATGTCGCCGAAGTTGCGCGCGCCGATCTCGGTGCCCATGTACCAGCCGTTGAACGGTGCCGCCTGGTAGGTGATGCCACCGATCCGCAGCGCCATGTTGCTGATCGCCGGTACGGCGTGCCAGCGCAGCCCCAGGCCGGCGATCGTGTCCAGTTCCGGGTGCTCGATGTCGACTTCCAGTACGGCGTCGGCCGGTAGCTCGGCGAGCATCGGCCGGCCACCGGCGGGTTCGACGATGAGCGGCAGGACGTCGAACCGGCCGGGCGGGCCTGGCGGCTGCCAGCCGAGCGAACGGGCCAGCTCGGTCAGCTCGACGTTGCGCGGGTCACCGCGGACCGACCCGTCCGGCTCGCGGTAGCCGGCGTAGCGGATGAGCTGGTCGTTGACGATCCGTGGCCCCGGCCGACCGGGCCGGTCCGGCGGAAGCACCGTGATGACCGGACGGATCCGTCCCTGGTTGGTGGCCGCCCGCAGGTGGTCGACGCAGGCGAGCATCACGTCCCGCCCGGTCGTGGCGGTGCGGAGGTCGCGCACCTGCAGGCTGCGCCAGTAGAGCCGGCCGATGCAGGCGTCGCTGTTGCGCCAGGCGACCCGGGCACCGAACCGCAGCTCGTCGGCGGTCTGCTCGTACGTTCCGGTCTCGGCGATCTGCCGGCGGACCTCGGCGACGCGTTCCGTCGGCGGGCCGAGGGCCGGCGTCTCGGCGTGGTACTGCCGGATGAAGGCTTCCGCCTCCTCGACGGCCGCCGGTGCGGGCAGTTCCGCCAATGGCGCCGACCGGCTCGGCCGGCGCGACGGCGGCGGCGACCAGATGCGGCTGGGGACGGTCATGGTCACTCCTGATCGCTCGCGGAGGTCGGTGGCGTCCCTAGCCCGGCTCGCCCGGGGTGCTGGCGGCGGTGGGTACGGTCTCCACCGGCTGCTCGGTGCCGCGCATCACGAGTTGGGCGCCGTCGAGATCGTCGGGGTCGCCTTCGCAGTCGATGACGACGATCTGGCCCGGCTTCAGCTCGTTGAACAGGATCCGCTCGGACAGGTTGTCCTCGATGTCACGCTGGATCGTCCGACGCAACGGACGCGCACCCAACACAGGGTCGAACCCCTTCTTCGCCAGATACCGCTTGGCGTCGTCGGTCAACTCCATGCTCATGTCCTTGTTCCGCAACTGCGTCTCGATCCGACCGATCATGATGTCCACAATCGAAAGGATCTCCGTCTGCCGCAACTGATGGAACACGATCGTGTCATCGATCCGGTTCAGGAACTCCGGCCGGAAATGCTGCTTCAACTCATCGTTGACCTTCGTCTTCATCCGCTCGTAGTTCGACTCCGAGTCCTCAGAAGCCTGGAAACCAAGAGACGCAGCCTTCGCCACATCCCGCGTACCCAGGTTCGTCGTCAGGATGATCACCGTGTTCTTGAAGTCCACGATCCGACCCTGACCATCGGTCAACCGACCATCCTCCAGGATCTGCAACAACGTGTTGAACACATCCGGATGAGCCTTCTCGATCTCATCGAACAACACCACCGAGAACGGCCGACGACGGACCTTCTCCGTCAACTGCCCACCCTCGTCATAGCCGACATACCCCGGAGGCGCACCCACCAGCCGCGACACCGTGTACCGGTCATGGAACTCACTCATGTCCAACTGGATGAGCGCGTCCTCACTACCGAACAGGAACTCCGCCAAAGCCTTCGACAGCTCCGTCTTACCAACCCCGGACGGGCCGGCGAAGATGAACGAACCCGAAGGACGCTTCGGGTCCTTCAACCCGGCACGGGTACGACGGATCGCCTTCGAGACCGCCTTGACCGCGTCCTCCTGACCGATGACCCGCTTGTGCAGCTCGGCCTCCATACGCAGCAGCCGGGAAGTCTCCTCCTCGGTCAGCTTGTACACCGGAATACCGGTCCAGTTCGCCAGAACCTCGGCGATCTGCTCATCGTCGACCTCGGACACCACGTCCAGGTCCCCGGCCTTCCACTCCTTCTCCCGCTGCGCCTTCTGACCCAGCAGCTGCTTCTCCTTGTCCCGCAACTGCGCCGCCCGCTCGAAGTCCTGCGCGTCGATCGCGGACTCCTTGTCCCGACGCACCTGCGCGATCCGCTCGTCGAAGTCCCGCAGATCCGGCGGCGCCGTCATCCGACGGATCCGCATCCGCGCACCCGCCTCGTCGATCAGGTCGATCGCCTTGTCCGGCAGGAACCGATCCGAGATGTACCGGTCCGCCAGGGTCGCCGCGGCCACCAACGCCGCGTCGGTGATCGTCACCCGGTGATGCGCCTCGTAACGGTCCCGCAGGCCCTTCAGGATCTCGATCGTGTGCGCCAGCGACGGCTCACCCACCTGGATCGGCTGGAACCGCCGCTCCAACGCCGCGTCCTTCTCCACATACTTGCGGTACTCGTCCAGCGTCGTCGCACCGATCGTCTGCAACTCACCACGGGCCAGCATCGGCTTCAGAATGGACGCCGCGTCGATCGCACCCTCCGCCGCACCCGCACCGACCAACGTGTGAATCTCGTCGATGAACAGGATGATGTCACCCCGGGTACGGATCTCCTTGAGCACCTTCTTCAAGCGCTCCTCGAAATCACCCCGATACCGCGAACCCGCGACCAGAGCACCCAGATCAAGCGTGTAGAGCTGCTTGTCCTTCAGCGTCTCCGGCACCTCACCCTTGATGATCTTCTGGGCCAGGCCCTCGACCACCGCGGTCTTGCCGACCCCCGGTTCGCCCGTCAGCACCGGGTTGTTCTTCGTACGCCGGCAGAGGACCTGCATGACCCGCTCGATCTCGCGGTCCCGCTCGACGACCGGGTCCAGCTTGCCCTCCCGGGCGGCCTGGGTCAGGTTACGACCGAACTGGTCCAGCACCGGGCTGACCTGCACCCCGGTCTCCTGGGCGTGCGCACCGGGGGTGATCGCCTCTCGGCCCTCCCCGGAGAGCAGCTTGGTCACCTGGTCGCGGACCCGGTTGAAGTCCCCGCCGAGCTTGACCAGCACCTGGGCGGCGACGCCCTCACCCTCCCGGATCAGCCCGAGCAGGATGTGCTCCGTGCCGATGTGGTTGTGCCCGAGCTGCAGCGCCTCACGCAGCGACAGCTCCAGGACCTTCTTCGCCCGCGGCGTGAACGGGATGTGTCCACTCGGCGACTGCTGCCCCTGCCCGACGATCTCCTCGATCTGGTGTCGGACACCTTCCAGGGAGATACCGAGGCCCTGGAGGGCCTTCGTGGCCACCCCGCCGCCCTCGTGGATGAGGCCGAGCAGGATGTGCTCCGTGCCGATGTAGTTGTGGTTGAGCATCCGGGCTTCTTCCTGAGCCAGGACGACAACCCGTCGCGCTCGGTCGGTGAACCGCTCGAACATCTCTGCTCCTCGACACGAATCCGCAGGGGCCGGTACGCCGTCAGCCGCGCCGGCGCGTCACTTGACGAGTTCCAGGAGGTAGCCCTGGCCCCACACGGTGCGGATGGCCAGGTTCAGCGGGCCGATCCGGCGACGGACCCGCATGATGTGCAGATCCAGCGCGTTGCGCCGGCTCAGCGCGGGGCGTTCCGGAAGGCAGCGCAGCAGCTCGCCGCGCGACACGACCTCGCCGAAGTTGCGGGTCAGGCATTCCAGGATGTCGGCCTCGGTCGGCGAGATCGCGCAGGACCGGCCGCCGTAGCGCAGCACGCCGACGGGGTCGATCTGCGGAACGCTGTCCACCCATGCCTTCGCGCGCAGGGTGGCCATCCGGGCTTCCAGGTCCGTGCGGCTGACCGGGGCGCGCACCCAGTCCTCCTTGGCGTCGCTGCACAGTGGTGGCCGGCAGCCGCCCTCCACCACCAGCAGCCTGGGTATACCCAGGGCCTTGTACCGTTCCCGCCGGACTTCCTCCGCCGGCCAGCGAACGAGCTTCACATCCGTATCGTTGTGGATTCCGGTCACGGTTCACCTACCACTTGGCGGACTACCGATGGGAAGAGTCCGGGTGTCTGTCATTGACAAGGAATCGCCCGGCCATCGACAGGTTTACATCCGGACACGGACCCTGTCAATCACTTGACAAGCAGTCGAACGCTCTACCGAGGTCTGGTCAAGTCTGCCCGGGGGCACCCCGGATCGCTTTGCTGCCAACGCTTCCCACGCCGAGGGCACGCGTACCGGCAACCGTACGACGAATCCGTCAACGAGCTGACGGATGCCGTCGTAACCGCCGGTTGACGGAACTTGAATGGGCAGCGACCGGGCGCGATCCGCGACGACCACAGGGAGCGACTCCGTGCAGCAATCGACGACACCGGCCGGGGCCCCGGGTGCGGCGACCCCGGCCCCGCCAACCCCGCCACCCCGCTCCGCCGCCGGCCCCCGGAGCGGCCCGCCACCCCCGCCGTACGCCGCGAACCGGCTGCGCTCGGTGGGCAACCGGGTCGACGAGGTCGTCGTACTCGCCCGGCGCAACCTGATCCAGATGCGCCGCCGGCCGGCGCTGCTGATCTTCTCCATCATCGAGCCGGTGCTGCTGGTCCTGATGTTCCGGTTCGTCTTCGGCGGTGCGGTCGACACCGGCGTCGACGGGAGCTACGCCGACTTCATGGTGCCCGGCATCCTGGTGCAGACGGCCACCCTCGGCGCGGTCACCATCGGCTCCAGCCTCGCCCGCGACCTGCACGGCGGCACCCTGGACCGGTTCCGGTCGATGCCGATCGCCCGGGCCTCGGTGCTGGCCGGGCACACCCTGGCCGGCCTGGTACGCAGCCTGGTGGTGCTGCTGGCCATGGTGCTCACCGGCCTGCTCGTCGGCTTCCGCCCGACCGGTGGGCCGCTGGACTGGCTGGGTGCCATCAGCCTGCTGCTCCTGGTCGCCTTCGCCATGGCCTGGGTCACCGCACTGGTGGCGCTGCTGGCCGGCGGGGTGGAGATGGTGGAAACCCTCGGCCTCAGCCTGCTGTTCCCGCTCACCCTGATCAGCAGCGCGTTCGTCCCGGTGGCGAGCATGCCCGGGCCGATCCAGGCGTTCGCGGCCAACCAGCCGCTGACCGCGTTCATCGACGCCATCCGCGCGCTCCTGCTGGACCAGCCGGTCGGCACGAGCGCGGTCCGGGCTCTCGTCTGGACCGCCGTCATCTGCGCGGTGTTCGTGCCACTGACGGCCGCCGCCTACCACCGCAGCACCCGCCGTTGACCCTCACTACATAATTCTCAACCACGATTTCGGACCACCGATCGGCGACGTTTCTGCACTTCAACGCTGGGATCTGGCGATCAACGGGACGCCAGGCATCGACGAACCTCTTGACCGAGAGGGTCGTCACTATATTCTTATGAAGCAGTTGCCGTACTCCTAGCAGAGGAGCCCAGCATGTCCCAGAACTACTTCCCGCCCGGTGGTACCGACTACCTGCACCTCTGGACCGACGCCGTGATCGAGATCGCCGGCGACACCGAGACGATCGAGGCCGACGGCTGGTTCGTCGTCAACCGCAGCTTCCCGCTGCGCGAGGACCCGAACAAGATCATCGTCCAGATCCTGCAGATGAACCTGCGGGGCCACAGCGAGCACCTCGGTGAGTTCCTCTTCACCATCAACCCGCAGCTCCCGACCATGGGCGAGGAAATGACCTTCGCCCCGGAGGAGTTCGCGACGCGGTTCAAGGGCTACTTCAACGTGTTCTTCGAGCTGCAGCTCCTCGAGCAGGGCAAGACCCTGATCAACAAGGACCCGATCAACATCTCGGGTCTGTTCGGCGCCCTGCCGCCGATCGGCGCCGTCGGCGAGATGGCCCCCGGCGACCGGGTCGGCATGTACGACAAGGCCAACCCGGACAGCGAGCCGATCATGTACATGCTGGCCACCCGCAAGATCGTCGGCCAGTACGTCAGCGGCGACTTCAACGCCCGCAACGAGGACTTCGTGGCCAGCCAGGAAGTCGCCGCGGAGTGGGCGCGTACCGCCAGCACCCTCACCAGCGCCCCGGCGAAGGCCTGACCTTCACCGTAAGCGTTGACACCTGCCGCCCAGGCGACCTGCGTCGCCTGGGCGGTACGGCCGTGCGGCACCGGCCCGGCCGTCGAGCCCAGGGAGGAACCGAGTGACCGGTCGCAAGCCCTGCACGATCCGGCGGTATCCGCGGTGGACCCACCGGCGGGGTCGGGCCGACCTCGCCGTACGCCCCACCGGGCGGCGGTTCGGCGAGGGGCGGCACTGATGGCCGACCCCGGATCGGTGGCGAACTTCAACCGGATCGCCGACCGCTACGACCGCCACCCCGGCCAGTTCGGCTGCCGCCGCGCCGACGACGACGTCCTCGACGCCCTCGACGGGGTGTCCCCGCGCACCGTGCTCGACATCGGCTGCGGGACCGGCCGCCTGCTGCACCGGGTCGCGCTACGGTGGCCGGCGGCCCACCTGACCGGTATCGACCCGGCGTCGGAGATGATCCGGGTCGCCCGGACCAAACTGCCCGAAGCGACCCTGCTCACCGGCACCGCCGAACAGTTGCCGGTCGGCGACGGCACGGTCGACCTGGTGCTGAGCACGACGTCGTTCGGGCACTGGTCGGACCAGCCCGCCGGGCTGCGCGAGGTGGCCCGGGCCCTGGCCCCGCAGGGCCGGTTCGTGCTCGCCGAACACACCCCGCCGCCGGCCTGGTCCCGGCGTCTGCTGCGGGTGTTCGGCGAACTGCCGGCACACCACGACCAGCCGACGACACGGCGGCTGGTGGAGGCGGCCGGGCTGCGGGTGGTCCGCGCCGGCCGGGTCCGTGGCGGGCTGCTGCTGGTGGTCGCCGTACCGGCCTGACACGGGTGCCCCGGCCGCTTGACGAGCTTGTCAGGCGGCCTTCTCCTTCGGGATGGCGGTCAGCAGCGCCCGGATCAGCACCGGCTTGGCCTCGGCCTGGAAGTCGACGTCTGCGTCGAACTCGTTGATCATGCCCTCGAGGACCAGCAGCGACAGCAGCGGGAAGACGAACTCGGGCGCGGCGAAGAGCCCGCACCGACGCTGGAGGTCGAACAGGGTGGCCGCGAACGGGGCGAGCTGGAACTCCCCCGCCGGCTTGGCATGCGCGCCCTCGACCAGATCGATGATGCCGGCCCGGAAACGCTCCAGGTCGGCCGTACCGGCCTCGTTGCGCGCGCTGCGTTCCACGATGGACGCGCACTGCCGCCCGTTGCCGCGCGACATGTTGAAGAAGAACTCGGCGAACAGCTTGCGTACCCGCGGCGTGAGGTGCACGACGAAGCCCGCGTCGAGCAGCACGACCTCGCCCTCCTCGTCGAGGTAGAGGTTGCCCGGGTGCAGGTCGCAGTGCACCACACCGTCGATGAACAGCATCCGGTAGACGCACTGGAGCACCCGGCGTACCGCCAGCTCGGCGACCTCCGGGGCGAGTTCGTCGCGCCGGAACCGGCGCAGTCCGGGCACGAACTCCATCACCAGGACGCCCTCCCGGCTGGCGTCCGCCACCGGTGCCGGGACCCGCAGGTAGGTCAGGTCGCCCAGGTTGGCCCGCAGCAGGTTGAGCGCGTCGGCCTCGGCGGCGAAGTCGAGCTGGCCGAGCACCGCCTCGCGGATCTGCCGGACCATCGTGACGGCCGGCAGCCGGGCGAAGCCCGGAATCCGCTGGATCACGCCGGCACCCGTCGCCATCAGCCCGAAGTCGGCGGTCATCCGCCAGGCCAGCCCGGGCCGGCGCACCTTCACCGCCACGTCCGTGCCGTCGAGCAGCCGGGCCCGGTAGACGCAGGCGATGCTCCCGCTGGCCAGCGGCTCCCAGTCGAACTCCGCGAACGGCCAGTCCCCGCCGGCGTACGCCTTCTCCACCGTCTCCCGCACCTGCCGGTCCGACATCGCCGGCACCCGGTCCTGGAGCTTGCTCAGCGACTCGCACAGGGCGGGATCCAGGAGGTCCTGCCGGGTGCTGAGCAACTGGGCGCCCTTGATGTAGCTGGCCCCCATCGCGGTGAGCAGGCCACGCAGCCGGGTCCACAACGCCTCGCGGACCGCCTTCCGGCCGCGGGGCGCGACCCGGACCACCGCCGGGACCGACGCCACCGCGTGACCGGTGACGATGCCGGCGAGTTGCACCGTCCGGAGTCCCAACTGACGCCAGCGCGGCTCGGCCATACGCACCCCCTAGGTACGCGCCATACTGCTTGACCGACAGATTAGGGTCAATAGCGCCCAACCAGCGTGCAACTGTGCCCACAAATAGCGCACGGACTTGTTGCCACCGCCTGAAAGATGTGTTGTCCGACGTCCGCGACCGGCACTAACTTCGGTCGCGTGAAGGTGATTACCATACCGGGCGTCGAGGAATATGCCGCCGCCCATACCACGGCAGATCCGGACCACCTGCTCGACCTAGCCGCCGAAACGCGGGCCCGCTGCGAGCGGCCGCACATGATGATCGGCCCGGTCGAGGCGCGCTTCCTCCAGTTCTTTCTGCTCACGCTGCAACCGAAGCGTGTTCTGGAGGTCGGCACGTTCACCGGCTACTCCTCGCTGTCGATGATCGAGGTACTGCCGCCGGACGCCGAGATCACCACCTGCGAGATCAGTCAGGAACACGCTGACATCGCGCGTAAGCACATTGCCGCCGCCGGTTACGGGGATCGCATTTCCGTACGCGTCGGACCGGCGCTGGAAACTGTTTCCACGCTTACCGGCCCGTACGACTTCGTGCTTCTCGACGCCGATCAGCGGCACTTCCCGGAATACCTGGATCTGGTGCTCCCGCTGCTGTCCGAGGACGGCGTCGTGGTCGCCGACAACGTGCTCTGGAGCGGCGCGGTGCTCGACCCGGAGGACAACGAGCCGGCCACCGAGGGCATCCGCCGGTTCAACGACACCGTCGTCGCCCGGCCCGACCTCGTCTGCGTGCTGGCCAGTGTGCGCGACGGCATGATGTTCATCCGACGCAAGAAGGCGACCCGCTGATGGACCCCGCCGGCATCGACCACGTCGAACTGTGCACCGACCAGCCCGACCGGCTGGTGGCGTACTTCCGCGACGGCATGGGCTGCACCGCCCGGCCGGTGGACGACCCTGCCGGCGGAGGCCGCGTCCTGCTCGCCCAGGGCGACATCCGGCTGCTGATCACCCCCGGCTCCGCCGACGACAGCGCCGCCCGGTACGTCGAACGGCACGGCGACGGCGTACGCGACATCGCGTTCGGTGTCGCCGACGCCGCCGAGGCGTACGCGACGGCGCTGCGCCGCGGCGGCCAGTCGCTCGCCGCGCCCGCGGTCCGGACGCTGCCGGACGGCACTCCCGGCCTGGTCGCCGTCGTGGCCGGCCCGGGCGACCTGGTGCACTCGCTGGTCCAGCGGCTCGAGCCCGCCCCGCCCGCGTCCCGCGACGGAGCGCTGCTCACCCTCATCGACCACGTCGCCATGTGCGTCCCGGCCGGGGAACTGGCACCGACCGTCGAGTTCTACAGCCGGGTCTTCGGCCTCCAGACGATCTTCGAGGAGAAGATCGAGGTCGGCGACCAGGCGATGAACTCGATCGTGGTGCAGAACCGGCACACCGACATCACGCTGACCCTGATCGAACCGGACACCAGCCGCGCCCCCGGCCAGATCGACGCGTTCGTCGCCGACCACGGCGGCCCCGGCGTGCAGCACCTCGCGTTCCTCACCGAGGACATCACCGTCGCCGTGCCGACGCTGCGGGACCGGTCGATCACCTTCCTGACCGCGCCGGACAGCTACTACCCGATGCTGGCGGAGCGGCTGCCCCACCTGGAAGACCTCATCTCGCCGCTGCGCGAGCTGGACGTGCTGCTCGACAACGACCACTGGGGACACCTGTTGCAGATCTTCACCCAGTCGCGGCACCCCCGGGGCACGCTGTTCTACGAGATCATCGAGCGCCGCCAGGCCCGTACGTTCGGCAGCGGCAACATCCGCGCCCTGTACGCCGCCGTCGAACACGACCGGCTCACCGCCGGGGCACCCGACCGCAAATGACCGCCACGCGGGTCGCCACGGCGGCGGACGGACGGCTCGAACTGCGCGCCGCCGACCTGTGCGCCGCGCTCTCCGACCCGGTCATCGAATCGGCCACCTTCCTCAACGAGATCGCCTCCCGGCACCCGGCCGCGATCTCGCTGGCCGCCGGGCGGCCGTACGACGGGTTCTTCGACCCCGGCGAGATCACCGGTCTCGTCGACGAGTACGTCCGCCACCTGCGGGCCGAAGGGCTCGACGACGCGGCGGTGACCCGGCACCTGTTCCAGTACGGCCGCACCGCCGGGCACATCCACGAACTGGTGGCGCGTACGGTCGCCAACGACACCGGGCTGGTCGTCGACCCGGAGTCGGTGGTCGTGGTCACCGGGGCGCAGGAGGGCATGTTCATCACCGCCCGCGCGCTGTGCGCCGGCCCCGACGACGTGCTGCTGGTGCCGACCCCGTGCTACATCGGGATGCTCGGCGCGGCCAGCCTGCTCGACGTCACCGTGGTGGGCGTACCCGAGGGGCCCGGCGGGCTGCGTCCCGCCGACGTGGCCGCGACGGCCGCCCGGGTCCGGGCCGCCGGCCGCACCCCGCGCGCCCTGTACGTCGTGCCGAACTTCGCCAACCCCTCCGGGCACACGATGTCCACACCGGACCGCGAGGCCCTGCTGGCCGTGGCCCGCGAGCAGCGGCTGCTCCTCGTCGAGGACGACCCGTACGGCTTCCTCGCCGCGCCGCAGGACCGCCTGCCGGCACTGAAGGCGCTGGACACCACCGGTCACGTCGTGCACATCGGCACCTTCGCCAAGACCTGCTTCCCCGGCGCCCGGGTCGGCTACGTCATCGCAGACCAGACGGTACGCACGAGCGACGGCCGGCAGACGCTGCTGGCCGACCAACTCGGCCTGATCCGCAGCATGATCACGGTCAACACGTCGGCGATCGCCCAGGCGGTCATCGGCGGGATGCTGGTCCGGTCCGGCTGCCGGCTGGACGCCCTCAACGAGGACCGGACCCGGTTCTACCGCGACAACATGCGCCACCTGCTGCACCGGTTGGCCGCCGAGTTCCCGCCGGACCGCCGCGCCGAGCACGGGGTGTCGTGGCACTCGCCGGCCGGCGGCTTCTTCGTCGTACTCGACCTGCCCTTTCCGGCCGACGAGGAGCTACTGGCCCGGTCCGCCGCCGACTACCAGGTGCTGTGGACGCCGATGAGCTACTTCTACGCCGGTGGCGGCGGCACCCACCAGCTCCGGCTGGCGTGCAGCGCGCTGCCGCCCGACCAGATCACCGAGGGCGTACGCCGGCTGGCCCGCCTTGTCCGGAACCGCAACGCGGCCGCCGGCCCCGGTCACACCGCCGCGTCAGCGGCCGACCTAGACCACACCGCCGCGTCAGCGGCCGACCTAGACCACACCGCCGCGTCAGCGGCCGACCTAGACCACACCGCCGCGTCAGCGACCGGCCTAGACCACACCGCCGCGCCCGCGGCCGCAAACCAGACCGCCGCCACGCAGGCGGCCGACGCAGGAGGTGCGCCGTGACGCTACCCGGCAGTGACGAGCGGCCGTTCACCGGCGCGGAGTACCTGGAGAGCCTGCGGGACGGCCGGGAGGTGTGGATCTACGGCGAGCGGGTGAAGGACGTCACCAGCCATCCGGCCTTCCGCAACAACGCCCGGATGGTCGCCCGGCTCTACGACGCGCTGCACGGCGAGGCCGAGCGCGACGTGCTGACCATGCCGACCGACACCGGGTCCGGCGGGTTCACGCACCGCTTCTTCCGCGCGCCGCGCGACGTCGACGAGCTGCGCCGCTCCCGGGACGCGATCGCCGCCTGGCAGCGGCACTGCTACGGCTGGCTCGGCCGCTCCCCGGACTACAAGGCGTCGTTCCTGGCCACGCTGGGCGCCAACGCCGACTTCTACGCGCCGTACGCCGACAACGCCCGGGCCTGGTACCGGCGGGCCCAGCAGCGGGTGCTGCACGTCAACCACGCCCTGGTGCATCCGCCGGTGGACCGGCACCGCCGGCCCGACGAGGTCGCCGACGTCTACGTGCACGTCGAGCGGGAGACCGACGCCGGCCTCATCGTCAGCGGCGCGAAGGTGGTCGCCACCGGGTCGGCGCTGACCCACTACAACTTCATCGCCCACCACGGCCTGCCGATCAAGGAGAAGCCGTTCGCGGTGGTGTTCCTCGCCCCGATGGACACCCCCGGGGTCAAGCTGCTCTGCCGTGCCTCGTACGAGATGACCGCGGCCCGCACCGGCAGCCCGTTCGACTATCCGCTGGCCAGCCGGATGGACGAGAACGACGCGGTGATCGTCTTCGACTCCGCGCTGATCCCGTGGGAGAACGTTCTGGTCTACGGCGACGCCGAGAAGGCCAACACGTTCTTCCACAACTCCGGCTTCCTGCCCCGGTTCACCCTGCACGGGGTGACCCGGCTGGCGGTCAAGCTCGACTTCATCTGCGGCCTGCTGATCAAGGCGGTCGAGATCAACGGCACCTCGGACTTCCGCAGCGTGCAGGCCAACATCGGCGAGGTGATGGTCTGGCGGCACCTGATGTGGGCGCTGTCGGACGCGATGATCGAACGGTCCCGGCCGTGGGCGGGCGGCTTCGTCCAGCCCAACGAGGAGTACGCGCTGACGTACCGGGTGCTCGCGCCGATCGCGTACGGCAAGGTCCGCGAACTGGTCCAGCACACCGCCGGCAGCGGGCTGATCTACCTGAACTCCAACGTGGCCGACTTCCACGCCGAGGAGATCCGCCCGTACCTGGACCGCTACCTGCGCGGCTCGCACGGGCACACGGCGGTCGACCGGGTCAAGGTGATGAAGCTGCTGTGGGACTCCGTCGGCAGCGAGTTCGCCGGCCGGCACGAGCTCTACGAGCGCAGCCACGCCGGCAACGCCGAGGAGACCCGGGTCCAGACGCTGAAGAAGGGCACCGCGGCCGGGCTCGCCGGCCACATGCTCGACCTGGTCGACAGCTGCCTGTCGGAGTACGACCTCAACGGCTGGACCGCGCCCGACCTGGTGAACCCGGCCGGGCCGGTCACCGCCGACGACGCCTGACCGGCGGGAACACGCGGGCGGGGCGGGACGGGAACCAACGACGACGCCCGAACGCCGGGAAAACGCGAGCGGGGCGGGACGGTCTGACCGTCCCGCCCCGCCGTTTCGGGTTCAGCTGCCGGAGCCGGTGCGCTGGGCCGGGATCAGGTCCCCGACCCCGCCGTCGCGGCCCACCCGGCGGGCCCGGACCGCCCCGGCGACGAAGCCGACCAGCAGCGGGCTGAGCACCAGCGCGTTGCCGGCGTAGCCGAGCCCGGTCAGCAGGCCGAGCTGCCACAGGATCAGCCCGAGCGCGCCGCTGAGCAGCACGGTGGCCAGGGCCGGCGCGATCAGCCGCTGCCAGCGGCTCTCGCCGGTGCCGGACCGGCCCAGGAAGCGGATCACCGCGAGACTGGTGGCGATCTCCAGGGCGATCACGCCGACCAGGGTCGGCGCGTTGGTCCAGGCGATGATCTGCGTGTACGGGTCGAGCGAGGTCAGCCCGAAGCCGGCCAGCAGGCCGATCACCAGCACGGTGTGCACGATCCCGGCGACGCTGGGCGTCTTCGTCCGGCCGCCGGTGCGGGCCAGGGCCGCCGGCAGGATGCCCTCGCGGCCGAGCGAGAACAGGTAGCGGCTGCCGGCGTTGTGGAAGGCGAGCACCGAGGCGAAGAAGCTGGTGACGATCAGGATCTGCATGACCGCCGTCATCGCCTCGCCGACGAACTCGTCGTTCAGGTTGAACATCAGGCTGGACGGGTCGCCGGCGAGCAGCGACTCCAGCCGGCTCGGGCCGGCCGCCATCAGGATGACCCAGGAGATGAACGTGAAGGTCACCGTCAGCACCCCGATCGACCAGTACGTCGCCCGGGGCACGGTGCGGCGGGGGTCGCGGGCCTCCTCGCTGTAGATCGCGGTCTGCTCGAAGCCGATGAACATGATGAACGTGATGACGAACAGCACACCGATCGACGGCGTCACCAGGTTGACCGGGTTGAAGCTGGCGAACGAGAGGCCCTCGTGGCCGCCCTGCGCGAGCACGAAGACCGCCATCACGAACAGGATGCCGATCTCCAGGGTCAGCAGCACCGCCAGCACCCGGGCGCCGATGGTCACCTTCGAGTACGACAGCGCGGCGATGACCAGCCCGGACACCAGCGCGCACGCCTGCCAGGAGACGGTCAGGCCGGCCACGGCGTCGAGCATCAGCGACGTGAAGACGCCGGCCGCCGCGGCGAAGCCGACCTGGCCCAGCGCGTACGCGACGTACGCCAGCACCGCCGCGCCGCCGCCGGCTGTCCGGCCGAACCCGGCGGTGATGTAGGCGTAGAAGGCGCCGCTGTTGCGCATGTGGCGGCTCATCGCGGTGAAGCCGACGGCGAAGACCGCGTACGTGATGCCGGCGATGAGGTACCCGGACGGTACGACGATCCCGCCGAGGATGAAGGCGAGCCCGATGAAACCGGCCATGCCGGTCAGCGGTGCCGCCGAGGAGACGACGAAGAACACCAGGTGGTGTGCGCCGACGGCGTTGGGGCGCAACTGGCCGCTGCCCGCCGGAGCGGCGGCCGGGGCGGTCGCGGCGGCCGGCTCGGTCACGGCGGCCCCGGACGCCGGCGGTACGGGCGCGGCGGCCGGGGCGGTGGGGGCGGTGGGTAGCGGGTGCCGGGTGAGCACCGGATCGGACTGATCGTTCATCGGGTGGTTCCTTCCGGGTGGGCGTCCTCCAGACGCCGTACGGCCTCGTCCTCGGTGAGGCCGTCGAGCATGGCGAGCACCTGCTCCTGCGCCATCCGGGCCAGGTGTTCGACGGTGAAGTCGGTGAACGCCCCGTCCGGCTGGATGCGTACGCCGAGCACCCGGTTGACCTCGACGAGGATCTGGTTGGCCAGGACCGAGTCGCCGCCCAGTTCGAAGAACCGGTCGTGTACGCCGATCGGTTCGATGCCCATCGACTTCTGCCAGATCGCCACGATCCGCCGTTCCACCTCGTCGCGCGGGGCGACGTACGGCACGGCCAGGTCCGGGCGCACCGTGGTCGGCGTACCGATCGAGTGCAACGCCTCGGCGTCGGCGGTGGTGATCTCGGACAGGAACGACCGGCCGGTCGCCGAGGGATAGAACTGGACCAGGTCGCTGAGGTCGAACGGCAGCACCACCGGCTGCGGCAGGCCGGCGGCGATCGCCGCCTCCAGCGCGTCGAGGCCGGCGGCCGGCAGGATGGCGCTCGCCCCGACCCGCAGCTCGCGGTCGAGGCTGTCCTCGTGTTCGGCGGCCATCCCGGCGTCGGCCCACGGTCCCCAGTCGACGGAGACGGCGGCCCGCCCGGCGGCGCGCAGGTGGTGGGCGTACGAGTCGAGCCAGGCGTTGGCGGCGGTGTAGTTGGCCTGCCCGGGAGAGCCGAGGACACCGGCCGCGGAGGAGAACAGCACGAACCAGTCCAGCGGGTCGGCGGCGGTCAGCTCGTGCAGATGGGTCGCGCCGAGAACCTTCGGCGCCAGCACCGCGCGTACCTGCGCCGGGGCGAGGTCGAGCAGCGCGCCGTTGTCGAGCAGCCCGGCGGCGTGCACCACCCCGCGCAGCGGCCGGCCGGTGTCGCGTACCGGCGCCAGCGCGGCCGCCAGGGCGGCCCGGTCGGCGACGTCGGCGCGGACCACCCGTACGTCGCACCGGTCGGTGAGGGTCGCCGGCAGCGGCCCGTCCGCGCCGTGCCGGGACACCAGCACCAGGTGCCGGGCGCCCCGGTCGGCCAGCCGGCCGGCCACCTGGAGGCCGAGCGCGCCGGTGCCGCCGGTCACCAGGTAGACGGCCTCGGGGTCCAGGCGCAGCGGCGCACCGGCCGGTGGCCGCTCGGCGACGATCCGCCGTACGTGGCGGGCGGTGCCGGCGTAGCCGACCTCGGCGTCCGGGCCGGCGGCGGCGAGTTCGGAGCGCAGCGCGGGCACCGGGTCGCCGGCCGGGTCCAGGTCGACGCAGACCAGCGGCAGCAGCGGATGCTCGATGGGCAGCGTCTTCGCCAGCCCCCACAGGGTGGCGCCGAGCGGCGCGGTGACCGGCCGGTCGCCGACCGGCTGGGCGCCGACGGTCGCCAGCACCAGCCGGGGCGGGCGGGCCGCGGCCGCGAAGGTGACCGCCCGGATCAGGTGCAGGGCGGACTCCACCGGCAGGGCGACCGGGTCGAGGCCCGGCGCGCCACCGGCAGCGGCCGGGTCCCCGCCGCCGGTCCGCGCGTACGCCGGGTCGTCGTCGACGGCCAGCAGGTGCAGCACGCCGGTGAGGTCCGGGCCGGCCCGGTCGATCAGCCGGGCGAAGTCCGCCGGCGAGGTCGGGTCGAGCCAGGTCTCCCCGGCCGCCCGGGCCGGATCGGCGGCACACACCACCAGTTCGATCCGGTCGGCGTCGGTGGCGAGCTTGCGGGCCAGGTCGAGACCGGGTCCGGCCGGCGGGGCCAGAACCAGCCAGTGGCCCGGGTCGCCGGCCACCGGTTCGGCCGGCTGCTCGCGCCACAGCAGCCGGTAGTGGCGCAGCCCGTCCGCCGGGTCGGTGTCGGCCATCGCCGTGCGGTGCAGCCGCAGCGCCCGCAGCAGGGCGACCGGCGCCCCGTCACCGAGCAGCAGTACGTCGGCGACCAGGTCGGCGGGCCCCGCCTCGGTGACGGTGGCCAGGACGCCGGTGACGGCGTCGGGTTCGCCCCACCAGGTCAGCTCGCCGGCGGCGACCGGCAGCACCGGCGCGTCACCGCCGACCGACCGGCCGGCGACGGTGGCCGCGACCGCGTGGCAGGCGGCGTCGAGCAGCCGCGCCCGCCGGGTCGCCGGGTCCGCGGCCGGCACGGTCAGCGCCGCCAGTGCCTCGTTCTCGCCGGCCAGCACGTCGGCCACACCCCGGAACGCCGGACCGTACGACAGGCCCCGCCCGGCGAGCGCCGCGTAGAGGGCATCGGTCGGCACCGGGTGCGGGCAGCGGGCGCGCACCGCGTCGAGGTCCGGCCGGGCCGGGGCCGCGCCCCGGGGCAGCAGGTCGGCGGTGGCGTGCACCTGCCAGCCGGTCCCGTCGATCGGCCGGGCGTGCACGGTGGCCGTACGCCCACCGCCGCGTTCGTCGACGGTGCACTGGAGCAGGACGCGCCCGTCGACCGGCAGCGGCCGGACGAAGGCGAGGTTGGCCGGCACCAGGTCGGCGTCCAGTGCCTCGGCGGCCCGCAGCAGGATCTCGGCGTAGCCGGCGGCCGGGAACACGGCGGTGCCGCCGACCCGGTGGTCGGCGAGCGACGGCAGCAGCCGGGGATCGATCTCGGCCTGCCAGATCCGGCGGCCACCGGCGTCGGCCAGGTCGACCGGGGCGCCGAGCAGCCCGACCGGGGCGGTCCGGCCCGGCGACCGGCGCTCGATCCAGTGCCGGGTGCGGTCCCACGGGTGGCCGGGGGTGCTCACCACCGGCTGCCGGTCCGGGTAGACGTGCCGCCAGTCGACCTCGACGCCATACCGGTAGAGGTCGGCGGCGGCCCGCAGCACACCGAGCCACTGGCCGTCCTCACCATCCACGGTGGACACCGCCGGGGTCGCCGGGGAGGTCCGGCGCAGCGCCGACCCGAGCACCGGCCGGGGGCCGACCTCCAGCAGCACCGCACCGCCGGCCACGGCCGCGTCGGCGAGCATCGCGGTGACCGCGTCGGCGAACCGGACCGGGGCGCGTACGCCCCTCGCCCAGTAGCCGTCGGTCAGCTCCGCGACCCCGATCCGGCCGGCGAGCACGGTGGAGAAGAACGGGACACCGGGTTCACGGACCGGCGGCGCCGGCAGCCCGGCCAGCTCGACGGCCGCGCCGTCCATCAGCCGGCTGTGGAAGCCGTACGCGACCGGCAGCCGGCGGGTCCAGACGTCCTCGCCGGCCAGTTCGGCGGCGATCGCGTCGAGGTCGGCGGCCGGGCCGGACAGCACCGCCGAACCCGGGCTGTTGACCGCCGCCAGGTCGACGCGGTCGCCGTACCGGGCGGTCGCGGTATCGGGGTCGAGCCCGACGGCCAGCATCGCGCCCGGCCCACCACGGCCCATGGCGGCGCCCCGGCGCACGGCCAGGGCGATCCCGTCGGGCAGCGACAGCGCCCCGGCGACGACGGCCGCCGAGATCTCCCCGACGCTGTGGCCGACCACGGCGGCGGGGCGTACGCCGAAACACTCCCACACCGCGGCCAGGCCGAGCTGGACGGCGACGATCAGCACCTGGGCGACGGCGGTGTCGTCGAGGTCGGCGGGCCGGTCGCCGGCCAGCACCTCCTCGATCGACCAGTCGAGCAGGTCGGCGGCGGCCTCGTCGCAACGCCGGATCGTGGACCGGAAGAGCGGCTGGGTGGCGAGCAGTTCGCGGCCCATGCCGGCCCACTGGCCGCCCTGGCCGGAGAAGACGAGGCAGACGGCGGGTGCGGCCGGTGGCGCGGCCACCGGCGGGTCACCGGGCCGGGCGAGCCGGTCGGCCGCCGCGCGCAGCGCCGGCACCAGGTCGGCGGGTTCGGCGGCGACCGCCAGGCGGTACGGCCGGTGTCGGGTGCGCCTCGTCGCCATCGTCGCGGCGAGCGCCGCCAGCCGGGCCGGGTCGGGTCCGGCCGCGGCCAGTTCGGCGGTGTCCCGGGCCAGCGCGGCCAGCCCGGCCGGGCCGCGGCCGGTCAGCGGCACCACCAGCGGTCCGGCCGGCGCCGCCGGGGCCGGTACGGCCGGCGCGGCGGTCAGCACGACGTGCGCGTTGGTGCCGCCGAAGCCGAACCCGCTCACCCCGGCGTACCGGGTTCCGGCCGGCCACGGGGTCGGCTCGGTGACCACCCGCAGCCCCCAGTCGTCGAACGGGATCGCCGGGTTGGGGCGGCGGAAGTTGAGGCTGGGCGGGATCGTGCCGTGGTGCACGGCGAGCACCGTCTTGATCAGGGCGGCGATGCCGGCGGCGGACTCCAGGTGCCCGATGTTCGTCTTCACCGACCCGATCAGCAGCGGCGCGTCCCCACCGGGCGCCGCGCCGTCAGCGGCCGGACCGCCGCGCGTCCCGCCTTCAGCGGCCGGACCGCCGGCCGGCGTGGCCGTGCCCCGGACCTCGGCCAGTGACCGGGCCTCGATCGGGTCGCCGAGCAGGGTGCCGGTGCCGTGGCACTCCAGGTAGCCGGCGGCGGCCGGACTGGTCCCGGCGTCGGCCCAGGCGGCCCGCAGGACGGCCCGCTGGGCGGCCGGATTCGGCGCGGTCAGCCCGTTCGAGCCACCGTCGGAGTTGACCGCGCTGCCACCGATCACCGCGTAGATCCGGTCGCCGGCCGCGACCGCGTCGGCGAGCCGCTTCAGCACGACGACCCCGCAGCCCTCGCCCCGCACGTAGCCGTCGGCCTCGGCGTCGAACGTCTTGCAGCGCCCGTCCGGGGCGAGCATCCCGGCCTTGCTGAGCCCGATCGACAGCTCCGGGTCGAGGATCACGTTGACGCCGCCGGCCACCGCCCGGTCGCACTCGCCGGACCGCAGCGCCCGGACCGCGAGGTGGACGGCGACCAGCGACGACGAGCAGGCGGTGTCGACCGCGACGCTCGGGCCACGCCAGTCGAAGACGTACGAGACCCGGTTCGCCGCGACGGCCAGCGAGTTGCCGGTCGCGGTGTGCCGGCCGATCAGCTCCCGGTCGGCGATCTGCCGGTGCGCGTAGTCGTTGGTGGAGATGCCGACGAAGACGCCGGTCGCCGAGCCGCGCAGCCCGGCGGCCGGTTCCGCCGCGTCCTGCACCGCGTCCCAGCACGTCTCCAGCAGCAGCCGCTGCTGCGGGTCCATGCCGTCGGCCTCGGCCCCGGTGATCCGGAAGAACCCGGCGTCGAAGCCGGCGACGTCGTCGAGGAATCCGCCGTACCCGCTGACCATCCGGCCCGGCTCGGCCGGGTCGGTCGTGACGAGGTCGGCCGACCAGCGGTCCGGCGGGACCGGCCCGACGGCCGGGCGGCCGGCGAGCAGCAGGTCCCAGAAGGCCGCCGCGTCGGCGGCACCCGGCATCCGGCAGGCGAGCCCGACGACCGCCACCGGCCCGCCGTCCGGTGCGACGGCCGGAGCCGCCGCCCCCCGATCCGGACGCGGCGGGCGGGTCAGGTGGTCGACCACGGCGTCGACGGTCGGGTTCTCGAAGAGCACCACCGGGTCGACCGTGCCGCCCCACTCCCGGCCGGCCTCCTCGGCGAGACGGGCCAGCCGCACCGAGTCCAGCCCGTTCGCGGTGAAGGTGTCGGTCGGGTCGACGTCGCCGGCCGGGCGGCCGGCGAGGGCCGCGATCCGCCCGACCAGCCAGTTCCGGAACTCGTCCGCCCGCTCGGCCGGGATCATTCGGTCTCCTCCTGTTCCGGATGGACGTCGTGCGATTCCGGATGGACGTCGTGCGATTCCGGGTGGACGTCGTGCTCTTCCGGATGGACGTCGTGGTGGAGTACGGCGACGTCGCCGGCCCGTACCGCGGCGGCGGTCGCGGCCCGGCGCAGCTTTCCGCTGGAGGTCTTGCCGACACTGCGCGGCACCACCAGGTAGATCTCGTCGATCGGCACCTGGTGCTCGGTCAGCACCGCGCCCCGGATCGCGCCGGCCAGCCGGCGCAGGTACTCCGGGTCGCGGGTGGACACCTCCTGGACGAGCGTGATCCCGTCGCCGAACCGGCCGGGACGGCTGACGGCGACGCCGGCACCGCGCCGCAGCCGCGGGTCGACGTTCTGCGCGGTCTCCTCGACGTCCTGCGGGTAGACGTTGCGGCCCCGGACGATGAGCAGGTCCTTGACCCGGCCGGTGACGAAGAGCTGCCCGTCCCGCAGGAAGCCCAGATCGCCGGTACGCAGGAAACCGCCGGCCCCGGCACCGTCGAGGCGGGCGCCGAACGCCGCCGCCGTCTGGGCCGGCTTGCGCCAGTAGCCGTGGCTGAGGCTCGGCCCGGCGAACCAGATCTCACCGACCTGCCCGGCGGGCAGTTCGCGCCCGCCGTCGGGGTCGACGATCCGCACGTCGTGTCCGGGCGGCAGCCGGCCCGAGCTGACCAGGTTGCGGCCGGGCTCGTCGTCGGCGCAGGCGACCGCCTTGCCGGCCTGGAGGCCGTCCTCGCGGACCCGCAGGATCCGGGGCTCGTCGCCGCGCCGGCCGCCGGTGATCAGCAGCGCCGCCTCGGCCATCCCGTAACAGCCGACCACGGTGCCCGGGCGCAGCCCGGCCGGGGCGAACGTCTTCTCGAAGGTGGTCAGCACCTCGGCGTTGATCGGCTCGGCGCCGTTGAACGCGACCTCCCAGCTGGACAGGTCGAGTTCGGCGAGGTCGTCGGCGGCCACCCGGCGGGCACACAACTGGTACGCGAAGCTCGGGCCGCCGCTGATCGTCGCGCCGACCCGGGTGATCAGCCGCAGCCAGCGCAGCGGCCGGTGCAGGAAGTGCATCGGCGACATCAGGTGCCCCGGGATGCCCCGGTAGACCGGGTACAGCGCGGTCCCGATCAGCCCCATGTCGTGGTACATCGGCAGCCAGGAGACGACCGTGCCGGTCGCCGGGCGGCCGACGAACCAGTGCATCGAGTCGAGGTTCGCCAGCAGGTGCTCCTGGCGCAGCATGACGCCCTTCGGCGTGCCGGTCGACCCGGACGTGTACTGCAACAGGGCCAGCGCGTCCGGGGTCACCCGGACGGCCGGGGCCGGGGCGTCCCGCCCGGCCGCCTCGGCGTCCGGCATGGCCGTCCACGGCACCGCCGCCAGCCCGCCGAACCCGCCGGCCGCGGCGGCGAACCCCGCGCCGGCGGCACTGGTCAGCACCAGTTCGGCCCGGCAGTCGACGACGACCCGGTCCAGGTTGGCCAGGCCGGGCAGCGGCTTGGCCGGCGACGGCGGATACACCGGCACCGCCGCGACCGCGGCCAGCTGGCAGGCGAAGAAGGCCACCAGGAAGTCCGGGCCGGGCTCGAAGACCAGCACCACCCGGCCGCCCTGGGCCACCCGCCGGGCCAGGTACGCGGCGACCGCGCCGGCCCGGTCGGCGAGCTGCCCGTACGTCAGGTCGTGCCGCTCCTGCTCGCCGTCGGCCAGGAACGAGTACGCGAGTTCGTCGCCCTGCCGGTCGGCGCGCTCGCGTACCAGCGCGGCCAGGGTGTCAGGCATTGCCCGGCCCCCGCCGCCCGGCCCCGGACCCGCCGACGTGCAGCCGCCACAGCGAGGCGGCGTCCAGCGCCCGCTGCGTGCCGACGTGCTCCTTGGTGACGCCCTCGCGCTCCCACAGCCGCGGGTACGACTCGACGACCTCGTCCGGCGCCGCCTCGATCGGGGTGACCCGCGACAGCGCCCGCTCGATGTACGGCTCCAGCTCGGCCTGCTTCTTCGCCTGCCGGATCGCGTGCCGCTCGGCGAACTCCGGCAGCACCGAGGTGCCGAGCAGCTCCAGCGACTCGCAGATGTGCTCGTGCTCGTACCGGCCGCCCTGCTGCAACAGGATGAGCTGGTCGACGCCGGCCTCCTCCAGCCCCCGGAAGTGTTCCCGCGCCCCGGCCGGGTCGTTGACCGCGCCGAGGCCGGCCATCGGCTCCGGCTCGCTGGCCTTGAACTCCTCCCAGAGGTTGGTCCGGCCGGGTACGTGGGCGCCGAACCGGTAGTAGTGGGCCAGCGCCCACTTGAAGAACTGCTGCCCCTCCAGCCCCCGGGCCCGGGCGACCTCGGCGTCCGGGTGGCACATGACGCCGGCCAGCATCGCCACGTTCGGGTTGACCGTCTGCCCGATCGGCGTGCACTCCCGCTTGAAGGTCTCGTAGTACTCGTTGACCCAGAAGCGCGCCTCGCCGGGATCCATGAAGGAGAACGTGAGCGCGCCGAGGCCGAGCCGGGCGGCCATCTTCAGCGTGTCCCGGTTGGTGCAGGCCACCCACATCGGCGGGTGCGGCCGCTGCACCGGCTTGGGTACGACGTTGCGCGACGGCATCGAGAAGTACTTCCCCCGGTAGCCGGGGTAGGGATCGGCGGCCATCATCCGGGCCGCCTCGCGGGCCCCCTCGGCCCACATCGCCCGCTTCTCGATGTAGTTGACGCGGAAGCCCTCCAGCTCCAGCCGGGAGCTGGACTCGCCGGTCCCCCACTCCACCCGGCCGCCGCTGACCAGGTCGAGCATCGCCACCCGTTCGGCGACCCGGGCCGGGTGGTTGTACGCCGGGGCCATCAGCGCGATGCCGTGCCCGACCCGCATCCGGGTGGTGCGCTGGCTGACCGCGGCGAGGAACACCTCCGGGGCGGTGGAGTGCGAGTACTCCTCCAGGAAGTGGTGCTCCTGCGCCCACGCGTACTCGATGCCCGCCGCCTCGCCCAGCTCGGCCCAGGTGAGGGCGTTGTTGATCAGGTTCTGCTCGCTGTCGACGGCCCACGGCCGGGGCAGTTGAAGCTCGAAGAACATCCCGAACTGCATCGGTTCCTCCAGGTCACGATCCGGGCGGTCGAAGTCACGACGCCGGTGGAAGCCGGCCCGTCAGGGGGCCGGCGGCCGCTGGCCCTGCTGCGCCAGCAGGCTGGCGAGCAGCCCGTCGAGCTTGTCGTCCGACAACTCGCCGACCATGCGGCGCAGCCCCTCGCGCTCGTCGGCGAGCTGCTTGCGCCGGTCGATGTCGGCGCTGATCAGCGTGGCCAGGTGCTCCACCGTCGGGGAGGCGAAGAGCTTCTGCATGACGATCTCGACGCCGTACCGGTCCTGCATGCGCACCACGAGCTGCGCGGCCCGGATCGAGTGGCCGCCCAGCTCGAAGAAGTCGTCGTGCAGGCCGACCCGGTCGATCTCCAGGAACTCCTCGACGTCCTTGGTGATCTCGATCTCCAGCGCCGTGCGCGGTGCGACGTAGGCGACGTCGGTGCGGCGCACGTTGCCGGCCGGCGCCGGCAGCGCGTTGAGGTCGACCTTGCCGGTGCCGGTCACCGGCAGTTCGGGAAGCACCACGAACCGGTCCGGCACCATGTACGCCGGCAGCGCGTCGCGCAGGTGCCGGCGTACGGTCGGCACCAGGTCGCTGTCCGGGTCGCCGGGCCGGGCCCGCCGCACCAGGTACGCCACCAGGAGCTGGTCGTCGGTCGACGGGTCGGGGAACACCGTGACCGCGGCCTGGGCCACCGCCGGGTGCCGTTCGGCGACCGAGGCGATCTCGCCCAGCTCGATCCGGAAACCACGGACCTTGACCTGCTCGTCGCGCCGGCCGGCGAACTGGAGGGTGCCGTCCGGCCGGTAGCGGGCGAAGTCGCCGGTGCGGTACATCCGGGCGCCGGGCTCGCCGGCCGGGTCCGGCACGAACCGGTCGGCGGTCAGGCCGGGCCGGTTGGCGTAGCCGCGGGCCGGCGCGACCCCGCCGACGCAGACCTCGCCCACCGCGCCGATCGGGACCGGTTGCAGGTCCTCGTCCAGCAGGTGGCAGGTGACGTTGCGGACCGGGCGGCCCAGCGACACCGGCCCGTCCGGGTCGAGCCGGGTGACGGTGACCCAGACGGTGGCCTCGGTGGGGCCGTACTGGGTCCACGCCGAGCGCTGGGTGGTGGCCAGGTAGTGGGCCAGGTCGTCGCCGACCCGCTCGCCGCCGACGAGGGCGTCGATGTGGACCTGCTCGGTGGCGCCGCGCAGGAGCTGCCAGACGGTGGCGGTGCCGGAGATCGTGGTCACCGCGCCGGCCCGCAGGGCGTTGGCCAGCCGGTTGCCGTCGACCATGTCCTCGGCGTCGACGAGGTGGACGGTGCCGCCGACCGACAGCGGCCCGAACAGTTCGGCGACCGAGGCGTCGAACGCGGGCGAGGCGATCGCGCCGAGCACGGTCCGCTCGTCGAAGCCGTGTTCCTCGGCGAGCGAGACCAGGTAGTTGACCGCGGACCGGTGGGTGACCGCGACGCCCTTCGGCCGGCCGGTCGAGCCCGACGTGTAGATCAGGTAGGCCAGCGCGTCCGGGTCGACCGCCGGCGGCTCCCAGCCGGTGTCGGGCGCGTCGGGCGCGTCCGGGCCGGGGTCCGGCTCCGGCTCCGGCCAGAGAAGTACGGTCAGCTCCCGGCCGGTCTCCGCGGTGATCCGGGCCGCCTCGTCGGTGCTCGCGCAGACCAGCACCGTCGCCCCGGCGTCGTCGAGGGTGGCGGCGAGCCGGCCGGGCCGGTACGCCGGGTCCAGCGGCAGGTAGCAGCCGCCGGCCCGCAGCACGCCGAGGGCGGCGCTGACCAGGCCGGCGCCACGTTCCAGGCAGACCGCGACCGGGGTCTCGGCCCGTACGCCGGCCGCGGCGAGCCGGGCGGCCAGCCGGTCGGCGGTCCGGGCCAGCCCGGCGTAGTCGAGGGTGCCGCCGACCCCGGTGACCGCGGTCGCGTCGGGCCGGGCGCGTACCTGCCCGGCGACCAGTTCGGTGATCGTCCCGGCCGGTGCGGGCCGGCTCGGTCCGGCCGACCAGCGGGCCAGCACCGCGCGCTCGTCCGGCGGCAGCAGCGTCTGCTCGGCCAGCGGCAGGTCGGGGTGGGCGACCAGGTCGGCGACGGCGGCGGTGAGCCGGGCGGCCAGCCGGTCGGCGGTGACCGCCTCGAACAGGTCGGTGCGGAAGACCAGCCCGCCGTGCAGGGTCGGCTGGTCCCACATGTGCAGTTCGAGGTCGGCCCGGCTGGTTCGCCAGCCGAGCTGGATCGGCTCGGCGGCGAGGCCGCCGAAGTCGCGTACCGGGCCGCCGGGCTGGAGGACGAAGGTGACCGGCAGCGGCCCGGCGTGGGCGGCGCTGCGTGGCAGGTTCAGGTCGGCGACCACCTGGTCGAAGGGCAGCCGCTGGTGGGCCAGGGCGGCCAGCGTGTTCAGGCGTACCGAGGCGAGCAGGTCGCGGAACGTGGCGCCGGCGGTCACCTCGTTGCGTAGCGCCACGGTGTTGGTGAAGTTGCCGAGCATGCCGTGGGTCTGCCCGAGTTCGCGGCCGGTGACCGCGCCGCCGACGACGATGTCGCGCTGCCCGGTCCAGCGGTTCAGCACCACGGTCAGGGCGGCCAGCAGCACGTGGTACGGGGTGGCGTCCTGGGCCCGCGCGAGGTCGCGTACGGCCCGGTCGACCGGCTCCGGCAGGCTGACCGGGCGCCAGTCGCCGGCGTAGCCGAACTCCGGCGGGCGGGGCAGGTCGGTGGGGAGTTCGGGGGCGCGCATGCCGGCGAGCCGGTCACGCCAGTAGTCGCGTTCGGTCGACAGGTCGCCGGCGGTGTCGTGCTGCCAGGCGGCGAAGTCGGCGAACCGCGGGCCGGGGGTCACGGCGGCGGGTGCGGTGCCGGCGAGCCGGGACCGGTAGTGCCCGGACAGTTCGCGCAGCGCGACGCCGAGCGCCCAGCCGTCGGCGATGACGTGGTGCACCACCAGCAGCATCAGGTCGGTGTCGGGCAGCCGGTAGACGACCAGCCGGGCCAGCGGCCCGGTGGCGAGGTCCATCGGGGTGTCGGCCGCCTCGCGGGCCCGCTCCAGCGCCTGCGCGCGGGCCCGGTCGGCGGGCAGGTCGGTCAGGTCGACCCATTCGGCGACGGGGCGGGCCTCGTCGCGGATCACCTGTCGCGCCTCACCCTCGACGGTCGCCACGACCGTACGCAGGACGTCGTGCCGCTCGACCAGATCGGTCAGCGCGGCGTCCAGCGCGGTCGGGTCGAGCCGGCCGTCGAGGGCGACGCAGTGGCTCAGGTTGAAAGCGGCGGAGCCGGGCAACAGCCGGTCCAGGAACCACAGGCGGTGCTGGGCCGGAGTCAGCGGCGCCGGCCCGGTCCCGAATGCCGGGATGGTCGGCTCCGCGGCGGCCGGGGTGCCGGCCACCGACTCACCGGCGCGCCAGCGGCGCAGCAGCTCGGCCTTTGCCGCCGACAGCTTCGGGCCGGCTTCGGGATTGCTCATTACCTGCCTCCGCAAGTGGTTCCGGGATCGGGGATTCAGGCGCCCATGCGCTGCCGGAGCGACTTCGGGCGCAGGTCGGTCCAGACCTCGTCGACGTGCGCCAGGCAGGCGCCGCGCGGCCCGGTGAACCCGGTCTCCCGCCAGCCGGCGGGCAGGGTACGGCCGGCCGGCCAGACCGAGTACTGCTCCTCGTCGTTGACCACGACGGCGAACGTGGACAGGTCGGTGTCGGTGCTCATCGGTGCGTCTCCTCGGGGGTACGGCGGTCGGGGCGACCGCGCGCTGCCGGTCTTGGGGCGTTGGCGGGTGACGGTGGCGCCTCCCCGGGTGGGGTACGGGGAGGCGCCACCGGGTCACCGCCGCCGGGGGAACGCCTCCGGCGGGTCGAGCTGGCCGTGGCGGACCAGGTAGGCGAGGCAGTCGTGCATGTACTTCTCGTCCAGCGGGGCGGGCTTGTAGCCGGTGCCCTTGATGCCGTCGAGGAGGTTGATGCACTCCGACCGGTTGTCGATGGCGTCCTCGGTCTCCATCGACATCTCCAGTCCGGCGTCACCGCTGGTGTAGAGCAGCAGGACGGGGACCATCGGGTAGATCGGGTGGTCCGGACCCGCGTTGATCGCCAGCTGGACGGCCTCGTCGAAGTCGACGGTGTCGAACTTGTAGCCGAACGACTGGATCCAGGGGAACAGCGCGTTGTGCGGGATCGCCTCGGTGTTCCAGAGGTGGTAGATGTTGCCGAGCGACGCCTCCTGCCGCGACACGTGCACCATCGCGGCGCTGGCGTAGTCGAGGGTGATGGCGTTCATCGACTCCGGGTAGTCGGGCAGGATGCCGAACTCCAGGAAGCCGCGCAGTGCGGTGAGCACGTAGTTCTGTGCGTGGCAGGCGCCGGTCTTCGGGTGCCCCATCATGATCGACGGCCGGTAGATGCTGACCGGCAGGCCACGCTGCTTGGCCTTCATGATGATCTTCTCGCTGACCCACTTGCTCTGCGGGTAGCTGAACGGCACCTGCGGCGGACGGCTCGGCAGCTCGAGCTCCAGGAACGGCCGGTTCATGTGACCGGCGATGAAGACGTCGATGGTGGAGACGAAGTGCACCTGCTTGGCCTTGTAGCGCGAGGCCAGCCGGAGCATCTCGACCGTGCCGTCCACGTTGGGCGCCTTCAGTGCCGAGTACGGCATCGAGAAGTTGACCAGCGCGCCGTTGTGGTAGATGACGTCGATCAGCTTGGCCAGGTCGTCGAAGATCGACGGCGACAGGCCGAAGAGCGGCTTGCCGAGGTCACCGACGACCGCCTTGACCCGGCGCTCGAACCGGTCGTCCCACGGCACCTCGTAGTGGGCGCAGGTCTCCTTGAGCCGCCGGATCGCCCCCGGTACGTCCCGGGCCCGGACCAGGCAGTAGATGTCGGCCTCGGTCTGGTCGATGAGCTGGTCGAGCAGGAAGACGCCGAAGTAGCCGGTGGCGCCGGTGAGCAGGATCGCCTTGGGGGCGAAGAAGTCCGCCTGCGCCAGGTTCTCGCCGGTGATCGTCTCGTCAAGCTCCGACTCGCGGTCGAGGTCGTCGGCCGCGTCCCGGGTGGCCTTCAGACCCTCGAAGCCCTCCCGCTCGTAGAGTTCGACGCGGGCCGCCACCCCGGCGACGGTCGGCGTGCTGAACAGTGCGTGCAGCGGCAGTTCCAGGCCGTACGCCTTGGACAGCCGGGCACCGACCCGGGAAAGCTGGAGCGAGCTGCCGCCGAACGAGAAGAAGTCGTCGTGCAGGCCGACCCGGGCGACGCCGAGTGCCTCGGAGAAGACGTCGGCGATCTCCTTCTCGATCCGCCGGCGCGGCACCTCGCCGCTGGGCAGCGAGATCGGGGTGGCGACCGGGTCGGGCAGGGCCCGGCGGTCGACCTTGCCGTGCGCGTTGAGCGGGAACTCCTCGCAGACGACGATCTGGCCCGGCACCATGTAGTGCGGCAGTTGCCGCTTGAGGTGCGCGACCAGGTCGGTCTCCGACGGCGGCGCGGCCGCGTCGGCCGGGATGATCCAGGCGATCAGGTCGGCGTCGTCGCCGGTCGGGTGGCGGCGGGCGTCGGCGACCGCGCTGAGCACCCCGTCGTGGCCCTGGAGCACGTTCTCGATCTCGCCGAGTTCGATCCGGAAGCCGCGGATCTTCACCTGGGTGTCGACCCGGCCGAGGAACTCCAGCCGGCCGTCGGGCAGGTGCCGGGCCAGGTCGCCGGTGCGGTAGATGCGGGCGCCGGGGGTGCTGGCGAACGGGTCGGGTCCGAACCGGTCGGCGGTCGCGCCGGCCTGGCCGAGGTAGCCCCGGGCCAGCCCGTCACCGGCGACGTAGATCTCGCCGGGCACGCCGACCGGCACCGGGTTGAGCTGCTCGTCGAGCAGGTAGACCCGGGTGTTGTTGATCGGCCGTCCGATCGGGACGCTCGCGCCGTCCTCCTCCGCGGTGGAGAGCTGGGCGGTCGCCCAGACGGTGACCTCGGTGGGACCGTAGTCGTTGTAGAGGTGCGCCCACGGCAGGGTCTTGTAGTGGTCCACGGCGAGCTGCGCCGGGAACACGTCACCACCGGCCGAGATGTCCTTCAGCGAGATCAGCTGACGGCCGCCGGCGGCGAGCAGGAGCTGGTAGTACGACGGCATGTGGGTGATGTGGGTGACCCGCTCGTGCTGCACCAGCCGGGCCAGCAGCGCCGGGTTGCGCACCTGGTCCTCGCTGGGCAGCACCACCCGGCCGCCGCTGGTCAGCGTCCAGTAGAGGCCGGCCGCCGAGGCGTCGAACGACAGGGCCACCGGGATCGCGTACGCCTCGGGCGCCTCGCGGCCGAAGCCGCTGCGGGCCAGCGTCGAGTTGACGATCTGCCGGTGCGGCACGACGACGCCCTTCGGGCGGCCGGTCGAGCCGGAGGTGTAGATGACATACGCCACGTTGTCGGCGTCGACGAGCTTCGGCAGCGGCTCGTCGGATTCCGCGTCGACGTCGGCGGAGTCCGGGCGGACCCACACGTCGCTCGCCTCCTGGTGGAACGCGGCCTGGTCGTCGGCGGCGACCATCACCCGGATGCCGGCGTCGGCCAGCAGCGAGCTGAGCCGGTCGGCGGGCTGGTCCGGGTCGATCGGCACGTAGCCGCCGCCGGCCTTCATCACGCCGAGGAACGCGGCGACCGTGCCGATCTTGCGGCTGGCGGTCACCCCGACCAGCGTCTCCGGGCCGACCCCGAGCGCCCGCAGCCGCCGGGCCAGCCGGTTCGACCACGTGTCCAGCTCCTGGTAGGTGATCCGGTCCGAGCCGGCCATGACCGCCAGCGCGTCCGGCGTACGGGCGGCCTGCGCGGTGATCAGGTCGTGCAGCAGCGCGTCGCTCGGGTAGTCGACCGTGGTGTCGTTCCACTCGGTGAGCACCTTGGCCGTCTCGGCCTCCGACAGCATCGGCAGGCTGGCGCAGCCCCGGTCCGGCTCGGCCAGCGCCCGGGTCAGCAGCGTGGTCAGGTGCTCCAGGAACAGGCCGATGGTCTCGGACTTGAACAGCTCGGCGTTGTACTCGCCGTGCAGCAGCGTCCGGCCGTCCTCGGTGTGCCGCAGGTAGACGGTCAGGTCGAAGGCGGCCAGCCCGATGTCAAGGTCCGCCAGCCGCCAGCTCGCGCCACCGACCTCCCGGGTGTCGAACTTCGGCTGGCTGTCGACGAACCGGATCTGGTGCAGCGGCGAGCGGCTGAAGTCGGCCTCCGGCCGCAGCTTCGCCACGACCTGCTCGAACGGCAGCTGCTGGTGCGCCCGGGCCTGCTCGGTGTTGGCGTACACCTGGTCGACGAGCTGGCGCAGCGTCGTGTCGGCGCCGACCTCGCTGCGTACGACGACGGTGTTCTCCAGGGTGCCCAGCGTGTTGGCGAGATCGGCGTCATCGCGGCCGGCGACCGGGATGCCGATGGCGATGTCCTTCTCCCGGGTGTAGCGGGCCACGACGGCGAGCAGGCCGGCCATCGCCACCGACGACAGGTCGGCGCCCTGGGCCGCGGCGAGCTCACGGGCCGCGGCGACCAGTTCCGGGCCCAGCTCCACGGTGCTGCGGGCACCCTTGAGCAGCGGCATCCGGTCGAGCGGACGCGGGTGGTCGATCGGCAGGTCGAGGTTCGGCACGGCAGCCAGCCGCCGGGTCCAGAACTCCAGCTCGCGGCGGGCCGCGGCGGTGCCGAGCCAGCTCCGCTGCCGGTCGACGACCGCGGTCACCGACGCCGCCACCGGCGCCTCCGCCGGTTCACGGCCGGCCGACAGCGCGTCGTACGCCTCGGCGAGCTGGCCGAGCAGCAGGTCGGCGGTCACCTCGTCGGCGATCATCTGGTGCGCGGTGAGCTGCACCTCGTGGTGGTCGGCGGTGCGCCGTACGACGGCGACCCGGGCCAGCGGGGCGACGTCCAGGTCGAAGGGGCGGCCCGCCTCCCGGACCCGCACCTTGTGCAGCGCCTCCTCCGCCGGCTCGGCGGAGCCGTCGCCGACCTCGAACGTGGCGATGCCGGGCCGTACGGCGCCGGCGTCGGCGAGCGCGGCCACCGGCCGGCCCTCCACGCTGACGAAACTCGTGCGTAGTTGCTCATGCCTGTCGACCAGCAGGTTGAAGGCCTGCTCCAACCGGCTGACGTCCAGTTCGCCCGTCACGTCGACGGTGCGTACGACATGGGTGGGGACCTGTGGCGAGACCTGGTGCAACACCCAGTACCGACGCTGCGGGGGCAGCAGTCGCTCACCTTCCCGGTTGCCGTCCTGGCCGAGCAACTGGGCCAGGAGAGCACGCTTCTCCTCATCGGACAGCTCTGCTACCTGTTCGCGGACACTCGACACCGTGTGCTCCGTCCTCTCTCGATCCAGGGCTCCAATAACTGAGCGGATCAACGCGGATTACACGTTAACGAGTCGATCGGAAAACAAGCTGATGCTTGATAGATTTCTTGCTGACTCTCTGCCTGGCCACTTCGTTTCCGGAACACCGCGCGACGGCCGGACCGTTCGCTTTCAGGAATTAGAAAGATCTGTCAGATCCGCTTGACCCGTTTGCGACCCGGGCCGAAGAATCCAGTTACGCCTCGCCCAGGTAGACAATCGATTCGCATTATCCGGCTCAGTCGTCAGGGGCGAAGTGCCGTAACGCGTGGGCGCGTCCCTGGCTTTCCCCGGTCCGCCATCGCGAAAGGAGGGAAGGCCATGCGTTACCTGCACTGAAACTAGGGTAGTGCGCCGTGGCCCGGCCGGCGTGGCCGGGCCACGGCCCACTCGATCGCACGCACCACTTCTCGGCCACGGAACCTTCTCACCGGCCGCCCCGCCGGCCAGATCGGCAGACCGAAGTGAGCTCCCAGAAGGAAATCTTCAATCCGCTCGACCCGCACACGATCCGCGACCCGTACCCGGTCTACCGGCAGCTACGCGAAACGGATCCGGTGCACTGGCACGAGCAGTTGGGCGCCTGGATCCTGACCCGGCACGCCGACTGCCTCGAGGCGCTGAAGAATTCGGCCGTCTTCGCGGCGGATTTCCGCAAGGTCGGGATTCCCACCCCGGGGCCGTTGCTGAGCCTGCAAACCCTCGACCCGCCGGACCAGACCCCGCTGCGCCACTTCGCCGTCGACGCGCTGCGCTCCCAGGACCTCGGCGCCCTGCAACGCAACGCGGCCGAACGCGCCGAGCGGCTGCTCGACGACCTGGCCGGACGCGACAGCATCGACTTCGTCAGCGACTACGCCACCCCCTTCACCCTCGGCACCATCTCCGACCTGGTCGGGATGCCGCCGCCGGAGAAGGACGAGGAGTGGCGGCAGCGCAACGACGAGCTGCATCGCAGCATGGACGCCGGCCTCGACCCCAACAGCGAGGAGGCCGGTCTCACCGCCCGGCAGCACTTCAGCGACTTCGTCGCGCGCTGGCTGGCCACCGGACCCGCCGACGGGATCTCCGGGTACGTCGCCACCAACCGCGCCAAGGTCGACTACCCGGACGCCGTGCTCTTCAACTCGCTGCGGGCCTTCTGGCACGCCGGCTTCGAGGTACCGGCCCGGTTCCTCGGCAACGCCCTGACCACCTTGCTCGCCAACCCCGACGCGCTCGAACGGATGTGGTCGGACGTCGACACCGGTGTCGAGGAACTGGTCCGGTTTTCCGGCCCGGTCCACGTCGTCAGCCGGGTCTGCACCGAGGACACCACGCTGGGCGGGGCCCGGCTGCGCAAGGGCGACATGGTCGTCATCGTTCTGGCGGCCGCCAACCGCGACCCGGCGCGCTTCGACCGGCCCGAGGAACTGGTGATGGACCGGGCGCCGAACCCGCACCTCGGCTTCGGCCGCGGCACCCACTCCTGCCTCGGCAACATCATCGCCCGGATCGAGGGACGGGTCGCCCTGACCGCGGTCCTCAAGCGCTACCCCGATCTGCGGGTCAGCGGCGAGACGCACTTCTGGGAGAACGCCACGCTGCGTGGCCACTCCAGCATCCCGCTGAGCCTGACCGGTGCGGTGCCGGTCGGAAGCTGAGACGTCGGTTCAGATTTCGGCGGGGACGGGCCTCAGGCGCGTCCCCGCCTCTGCGATGAGGAGCAGTGTCATGGTCGACCCGGCCGAGCCCGCCCCGTCCGGCGGCGTACCGCTGCTGGTGGTCGGTTATCCGGTGCAGTGGGAACGGGCCCGCTTCGACGCGTCGACCCGCGCGGTGTGGGCCAGCGCCGAGGCCAGCCTCGGCATGCTGATGGACGCCATGCAGCGCGGCGGCAACAGCACCGAGGTCGCCCGGCGCTTCGAGTTCGCCGTGGACAGCACCGCCGCGCTGGCCGCCCGGCTCGACGCGATCGCCCCGGTCGAGGAGCCGTGGCGGTTGCCGCCCCCGGTCCCGGTGCACTCCGACTACTTCCGGGTCCGGCACACCCCGCTGACACCGCACCAGCAGGCCGCGCAGACCGCCGTGGCGGTGTTCCGTACGCTCGCCGACCTCCGCCTCACCATGCTGGAGATCAACGACGTGCTCGCCGAGGTCGCCAGCATGTCGCTGCTCTTCCGGCTGCTGCGGCCGGCGTCGGCCGGCGGGACGAACGGCTCGACCCCCGACGGCCCCCCGGCCGACGTACCGGCCGGACCGCCGCCGACCCAGCCGTCGGCACCGAACGGCTCGGCCGCCGGCACGGCGGCGCCAAACGGTACGGCCGCCGGCACGGCGGCGCCAGACGACCCGGCGGGGTCTGCCGCGGCGTACCGGCCGGACGGCGACTGGATGGACCGCTGGTTCCTGGTCCACCACTACTACTTCGTGCTCAACGTCTACGCCGCCGCGCTGATCCACCGGGCGGTGGAGCACGCCCGGGCCGGCGCGGACGGGCCGGCGGCGGCCGCCCTGGCCGACGCCGCCGTCCTGATCCGCGGCTTCACCGCCGCGATGATCCACAGTGGTGCGATGCCGGCGAAGTACTACCAGGACGTGGTCCGCCCGACCATGTCGCCGCCGTACGTGCCGATCAACCTCACCGGCGTCATGCAGATCGAGCACCGCCGCTACCGGGCCGCGGTCGAGGAACTGATCACCGCCGTGCCCGAGCCGTACGCCGACCTGATGCTGACCCGCCCCGAGCTGGCCGACGCCCGCGACGAGGTGCTGGAGGCCGACCTGCTCGACCTCGAACGGCACATCACGCTCGCGGCCGTGCTGGTCGGCGGGGAACGGTCCCTGGTCCAGCCCGGTACGACGACCCAGAACGCGACGAGCACCCTGCGGAAGATGCGCCACATGAGGGCCGCCAACTACTGCCCGCTGATGCAGTTCGGCGACCGGTGGCTGACCCGGATGTCGCGCTGACCCGCCGATTGGAGTCGCTATGACCATCCAGCCCGCGCTCGCCCCCAGGGAACTGGACGAGCCCCTGGAAGTCGATCCAGCCGACTGGTCGAAGCCGGACGTCTACCAGCTCATCACCTCGCTGGTGGTGCCCCGGCCGATCGCCTGGATCTCCACGGTGTCGCCCGCCGGCCGGCGCAACCTCGCCCCGTACTCGTACTTCAGCCTGGTCGCCGACCACCCGCCGCACGTCGCGTTCAGCTCCATCGGCGAGAAGGACACGCTGCGCAACATCCGGGCCACCGGCCAGTTCGTGGTGAACCTGGCCGACCAGGGGCTGCTGGAGAAGCTCGACAACTCCGGCGCACACTTCGGCCCCGACCAGGACGAGTTTCTCGAGGTGGGGGTCACCCCCGTGCCGTCGGTCCGGGTCCGGCCGCCCCGGGTCCGGGAGGCGAAGGCGCACATGGAGTGCGAGGTCGCCGGCATCCACCCGGTGGGCAACGGCAACCTGGTGCTGGGCCGGGTCGTGCACGTGCACGTGGAGCCGAGCGTGTGGCGCAACGGCCGGGTCGACAGCACGTTGATGGATCCGGTGCTGCGGCTCTCCCGCTGCTACGGCCGGCTCAGCCCGGAGGTCACCGCGGAGGAGGAGCCCGCCCCGCACGTGTTCACCTGACGGTACGACGAAGGTGGGGTGGTCACCGAGGTGACCACCCCACCTTTTCGCGTGTGTGGTGCCGTCAGTCGGCCGGGCCGGCCGGGGCCGGGGCCGGGCTGACCGGTGCCGGCGCTGCCGGCTGGCGGGGCAGGGCCAGCACGCAGATCGCCACGAGGGCGGGCAGCACCAGCGCGGACAGGAAGCCGGTCCGGTAGCCGGCCATGGCCGCCTCCGCCGACTCCGGCCCGCCGTTGGCCACGATCACCCGTACGACGATCAGGTTGAGGACGGCCAGCACGACGACGCCACCCATCTGCTGCGCCGTGGAGAGCAGCCCGGAGGCGAGGCCCTGCTGCTCGTTGGCGACCCCGGTGGTCGCGACGAACATCGCCGGCGCGAAGCCGAGGCCGCCGCCGATGCCGAAGACGACCAGGCCGGGTACGACGTTCAGCAGGAAGCTGCCGTCGGCGGGGGCGCTGGCCAGCAGGATCATGCCGAGCGCGTTCAGTGCCGCGGACACCAGCAGGACGGCCTTCACCCCGAACTTCGCGACGGCGGCGCCCGACTTCAGCGCCACGATCGTGATGACCGCCGAGACGGGCGCGAACGACAGGCCGGCCACCAGCGCCGACGCGCCGAGCACCTGTTGCATGACCAGGGCGGCGAAGAACACGGTGCCCATGGTGGCGCCGGCCGAGGCGAAGCAGATGACGTTGCCGAGGCTGACGTGCCGGTTGCTGAAGAGGCCGAGCGGGACGATCGGGTTCGCCACCCGCCGTTCCACGAGCAGGAAGGCGACCAGCACTGCGAGCCCGGCGAGCGCGCTCACCGCGACGAACGGGCCGAAGCCGTTGGCGGCCTGTCCGGCCGCGGCGACGAGCAGCACCATGCCGCCGGTGAGCAGGCCGGCGCCGGTCAGGTCGGTGCGGCCCTGGGACTGGCCGGGGCGGTCGGCGGCGACCTGGCGCAGCACGGCGAAGACCACCAGCGCGGCGAACGGCAGGTTGATCAGGAAGATCAGCCGCCACGAGGCCAGGTCGGTGAGGACACCGCCGAGCAGCTGCCCGACGACGCCACCGCCGGCGGAGACGGCGCCCCACATGCCCAGCGCCTTGGCCCGGCCGGCGCCCTCGCCGAAGCTCGTCATCACCAGCGACAGCGCGGCGGGCGAGATCATCGCCGCGCCGATGCCCTGCAGCGCCCGGGAGACGAAGAGCGTCCAGCCGTTGACGGCGATGCCGCAGCCGAGCGAGCCGAGGGCGAACACCGCTAGGCCGATCAGCACCATCCGCCGGGCACCGAGGAGGTCGGCGAGCCGCCCGGCGACGACCAGGAAGCCGCCGAAGGTCAGCGAGTAGGCGGTGCCGATCCACATCAGGTCGCCGGGGGCGATGCCGAGGTCGCCCTGGACGGTGGGCATCGCCACCGCGACCACGGCGACGTCGAGGATGAGCATGAACTGGGCCAGGCAGAGCACCCAGAGCAGCAGCCCGCCGCCGCCGCCAGAATCGGTGTCGGTTGCCCCGGACGGTGCGGTGCCACCCGTGGGGGGTTTGGTGACCTCTGCGCTCATCGGTAGTCCTCCGGATCGACGTCCTTGCGACCGTTCTCGAAGACGTCGACGCGGTACTTCCCCCAGTCGGGGCGGGACCCGTCGACGTCGGTGAACCCGTATTCGTTGGCGAGCTGCCACGAGGACAGCACCTGCCCGTTCCACCGGGCGACCTTCTCGTCGCCGGCCAGTGCGGCCACCGCCCGGCCGACGTAGTGCGGGGTCTCGGAGATGGCGAAGTGGGGGTCCTTCCTCGCCGCGTCCCGCCAGTTGCCCTCGGCGACGCCGAAACCCTCGAGCATCGCCTCGGAGCGCAGGAAGCCGGGCGTCAGCGAGACCGCGGTGACCCCGTGCTTGCCGAGGTCCTCGCCCAGTACCTTGCCGAGACGGCGGACGCTGGCCTTGACCACGTCGTAGAACAGCGAGCCGTAGTAGTCCTCACGGTCGCCGTCGGTGATCTCGACGAGGAGTCCGCCCCGGTCGATGAGCAGCGGGACGAGGCGGTGCAGCGACACCAGGTGGCTCTGCACGCCGTTGCGCCAGGCGGTCAGCAACCGGTCGAGGTCGTGCTCCCAGAACGGCTTGCCCCACTCGACCAGCGGGTCGCCGCCCCAGACGTCGTTGACCAGGATGTCGAGCCGCCCGTCCACCTCGGACCGGATCCGGTCGCGCAGCGCGTCGACCTCCGCCGGTTCGCAGAAGTCGACGCGGACCGGGATGCCGCGCCCGCCGGCCCGGTCGACCAGTTCGGCGGTCTCCTCGATCGTCTCCGGCCGGTTCATCGCCGACGGCGCCTGCCGGGTCGACCGCCCGGCGACGAACACCGTCGCACCGGCCGCCCCCAACTCCACCGCGATGCCCCGGCCGGCGCCCCTCGTCGCACCCGCGACGACGGCGACCCTGCCCGCCAGCGTCCTGTCCACCAACGACCTGCCCTCCAACGATCGGCACGCCCCCGGCCGGTCGCGCGGGCGAATCACGTGCCGTCCGGCCACCGACCGTCCACCGTGCCCGGTCCGGCCGCGCCCCGTGACGCACCCACGCGGATCGGCCGGACGTGCGCCCGGCGACTTTCTGATCTGCTCCTCAAAGGGGTAGTTAGTCAATCACAGAAATGATTCAGGTAGAACCATGACGTGACGGTCGCCGGACCGATCCAACCGTTGCCGGCAGCGCGACCGCAGCTTGCCGGGCGAACCGGGACCCCCGCGTACGCCGGGACCGGCAGCTACAGGTTTTCGCGGTGAAGATCATGACGGGAACGCCGCCGCCGCCCGGACCAGTTCGTCCGGCACCGGGACCGGCACCGGATGCGGCTCGGCCCGGCGCAGGCAACCGACGGTCTGCCGGCCGACGGCCACCGTCTCGTCACCGCGGCGAAACCTGAAGTCCATCGCGATCCGGTTGCCGCCGGTGTCGCGCAGGGTCATCTGCACCTCCACCAGGTCGAGCCCGAAGCACTCGGCGTAGTAGTCCATCCCGCAGGAGATGGTGACCAGGGCGAGTTCCCCGGACTTCAGCGCGGCCATCACCCCGGGGGCGTGGTCGACCAGGAAGCGTTCCCGGCAGTGCCCCTGCCAGTGCAGGTAGTGGGCGAAGTAGACGTTGCCCACCAGGTTCGTCTCGTCGAGGGTCACCAGGTGCCGGTAGACGTACACGGACATGTCATGTCACCTTCCCTCCACGGCCACCGCGACGGCCGCGATCGCCGGCCGGTCGGCGCCGACCAGCGACATCCGCGCGGTCAGCACCTGCGTGCCGTTCGCCCGCAGTACGACGGTGCCGGGGTCGACCACGATGTCGACGCGCAGCGGCTGGTCGTGCGTACCGCCGGTGAGCTGGCGCAGGGCGGCCCAGGCGGAGGTGACCCGGCCGAGCGCCTGCGCGAAGGGTTCGTCGGCCTTGTCCGCGACATCCCGGGCGAGCTGGTGCTGCCACCCCTCCCCCTCGCCGGCCGGGGCGTCGCCGGTGGCCGGTACCTCGTCGGTGGCCCACCGCCATTCCAGGCCGACCGGTCCGCCGGCGACCGCGCCGAGCACCCCCGGGACGTCGGCGTCGGACGGTGCCGAGGACAGGTCGACGGTGTCCGCGACCCCGCACTCGATGAGCCGGCGGGCCAGGTACGGGCCGACCGCCGCCACCGGCAGCGGACCGGGCCGGGGCCGGCCCACCGCGCGCAGCCGCAGCCCCTCCCAGGCGGCGACCGCCCGGCCGGCGGCGTCCCGGGCCTCGACGTCGTAGACGTAGTCGTCGGCGGTGTGCCGGCGCTCGACGGCGGTCACCAGGACCGGGCCGTCCGGGCGGTGCCACACGGTGAACCGGTCCACCCCCACCGGCAGCGCCCGCCGGTGCGGTACGCAGGCGAGCAGTACGTGGATGCTGGCGTCGTGCAGGCCGGGGTCGCCGAGCAGCAACTCGTCGCCGTGGAACGCGGAGAACCAGCGGCCCGCCTGGTCGGCGCCCACCCAGGCCCGTACCTCGAACGCGGACAGCCGGTCGTAGCCGACCAGGCGGCGGAACCGTCCGCTGTGGAACAGCAGGTCGCCGTAGAAGGGGTGCGGCGCCGCACCGGCCGGTGCCGGCCCGACCTCGGCGTCGGGCGGCGCGGCCGGCGGCAGCGGGTCGACGGTTCCCCGGAAGCGGTCGGCGGCGAAGCCGTCGCTGTCGTCGCGCAGTGTCACGGTGACGGCGTCGGGGTTCGTCGCCGCGCCGACGGCCGAGCAGCGCAGTGCCCGCTCCGCCCGCTCCGGCACGGTGATCGGGGCGGCGAACTCCGCGTCGCACACCGACCAGACCGGCCGCGGCCCCCGCAGCGACCGGGCGCTCTGCGCCATCGCCTCGAGGCCGAGTACGGCCGGGAAGACCGCCGTACCGTCCAGCCGGTGGTCGTCGAGGTAGGGGTCGGCGCCGAGCGAGAGCGAGTTCTCCAGCACCACCTCCACCCCGGGCAGCAGGTCGCGGCGGCTCTCGGCGAACCGGAGCGCGGGCACCTCGACGGTCGCGGTGGCGAACGTCGGCATCGCCGGGAAGCGGCTGGTGACCGTCACCGTGACCGGGGCGCCGGGATCGCCGACCAGGTCGAGCAGGACGGCGCAGCCGTCGGCCGGGAGGATGGGCGCCACGCCCCGCCGGGCGAGGCTGTCGACGGCGCCCAGCCGGACCCCCATGCCGAGGTCCGACCAGACCGACCACTCCAGCACCAGGGCACGGCGGTCCGGGTGCGCGGCTGCCCACCGCTCGACGAGCAGCCGCATCCAGTCGTTGGCGACGCAGTACTCCGGCTGCCCGGTCAGCCCGCACCGGCCGATGATCGAGCCGAAGCCGACGACCAGCCGCAGGTCGGGGCCGGCGGCGTCGAGCAGGTGCCGCAGGCCGTCGACCTTGGGGCGCAGCACCCGGTGCAGCGACGCCGCGTCCACGGCCGACATCGGGCGGGGCTCGTTGATCCCGGCGCCGTGCACGATGCCGGCGACGACCCCGTCGGCCGCCGCCGCGGCCAGCGTCCGCCGTACCTGGTCGGGGTCGGTGACGTCGCAACTGGCGTACGTCGCCGGGGCGCGGCGGCGCAGGCGGTCCAGGCCGGCCACGACGGCCGGGGCGTCGGCGGCGGTGCGGCCGAGCACGAGCAGCCGGCAGCCGCTGCGTTCGGCCAGCACCGACGCGGCCTCGGCGGTGATGCCGTCGACCCCGCCGGTGACCACCAGCACGTCGCCGGGGCGCAGCGGCGCGTCGCCGCCCTCGCCGGTGGCCCGGACCGAGGTCTCGACCCGGTGCCGGCTCCCGTCGGGCCCGATCCGCAGTTCCTGGTAGCCGTCGGCGACCAGGGCGGGCAGGTCGTCGGGCCGGGCGTCGGCCGGCAGCTCGACCACGGTGGCGTGGCATCCGTACTCGGCGACCGCGCTGCGGGCGACGGCCGCGGCGGCGGGATGGCCGTGGTGCGTCACGAGCAGCCGTTCCGGCCGCTCCCGGCCGATCCGGGCCAGTAGTTCGGCGACCGGCCCGGCCAGGTGGTCGCTCGGCACGCCGGGATCGACCTCGGGCAGCGCCACGGCCAGCCCGGTCGCCGGTACGTCGTCCGGCGCGGCCAGCCGCTCGGCCAGCCAGTGCCCGTCCGGTGCGACGACCCGCCAGGCGACCGCGGGCGCGGGCCGGTCCGGCGTCCGGTGTTCGACGAGGCGGTGGGCGAAGACCCGGGGGCCGGGCGGCGGCTCCGGCGGGGCGTCGGGCGCCGCCACGGATGCGGCCGGCCGGTCGGCGCTGGCGAGCACCTCCGCCGCCTGCGCGACGGTGGCGCCGGCCAGCAGCACCGGGGTGAGCTTCACGTCGCGGCCGAGCATCCGGGCCACCTCGCTCACCGTGTGCACCACCTGCAGTGAGCTGAGGTGCAGGTCGCCGAGGAGGTCGGCGGTCGGCCGGATGGCGGCGACCGGCAGCTCCAGCGTCCGGGCGAGGTGTTCGCGCAGGACGGTCAGCGGCTCGCCGTCGGTGGTGACCGGTGCGGCGGCCTCGGCGACGGGCGCGGCGGCCGGCACGGGCGCGACGGCGCGGGCCGGTGGGCGTACGTCGGCGACCTCGTCGACCGGCAGCGTCTCGCACGGGTTGGTGAGCAGTTCGACGGGCTGCCCGGCGGCCATCAGCCGGTAGCCCCGGCCGGCGAAGTACGGGCCGAGGTCGGCGGCGCCGGCGGCGGCGAGTACGGCGGTCGCCATGGCGTGCTGGCGCTGCCCGCCGCCGCAGTCGAGGCTGACGGCCGGCAGCGGCACCCCGCAGTCGGGGGCCAGCCGGGTCAGGATGGTGCCCGGTCCGGTCTCGACGAGCAGGTCGCACCGGCCGGCCAGGTCCCGCACCGCGGCCAGGAAGTCGACCGGTCGGGTCAGCTGCTCCACCAGGAGGGCGGCGAGGTCGGTGGCCGGGGTGAGCGGGGCGCCGGTGGTGGTGGACACCACCGTCGCGCGTGGCTCGCCGAAGGTGAAGCCGCTGAGCGCGAACCGCAGCGGGTCGGCGACCGGTTCCATGGCCGGGCTGTGGAAGCCGTGCGAGACGGCGAGTTCGACGCCGCTGACGCCCGCGGCGGCGGCCCGCCGCAGCACCTCGCGCACCCGCGGGACCGGGCCGGCGACCGTCGTCTGGTGGGCGCCGTTGCGGCCGGAGACGACCACGCCGGTGCCGTCGAGCAGGGCGGCGACCCGGTCGGCGTCGGTGGCCAGGTTGGCCATGCCGGTGCCGGGCCGGCCGTAGTCGGCCATCAGCCGCCCGCGTACGGCGGCGAGGCGCAGCCCGTCGACCGGGTCGAGGGCACCGGCGTGGACCAGTGCGGTGATCTCGCCGAGGCTGTGCCCGACGGCGGCGACCGGCCGGCAGCCGAGCGCGTGCAGCCAGGCCAGGCCGGCGAGGCTCTGCCGGACGATCGCCGGCTGGGCCACCTGGGTCGCGGCGTCGCCGTCGCGCAGCTCGACGCCGTCGGGGACCACCGGCACGCCGGGTCGGTCCAGCCAGTACGGCAGCCGGGCGCGGACCGGCGCGGCCTGGCCGGGGAACAGCAGGCCGACCCGGGCCGGCGCGCCGACGCCGACCGCGCACCCGGCCCGCTCGTCGATGCCGACCGCGACGGGTTCGGCCAGGAGTTCCCGGGCCCGGCGGGCGGCGGCGGCGAGCTGGTCGGGCCGGGCGGCGACCAGTGCCGCGCGGGCCGGGCCGTGGTCGCCGGTGTGGTGGCAGGTGGCGGCCAGGTCGTGCAGTTCGGCGACGCTGAGCCGGTCGGCCTGGGCGGCCAGCAGGTCGAGCCGGTCGGCGAGGTCGGCCCGGTCGCGGCCGTGCAGCAGCACGATGTCGTACTCCGGCACCGGGGCCGCCCAGCGGGCGACGGCGGGTGCCGGCAGCGGGACGCCGCTGCCGGCTCCGCGCAGGACCAGATGGGTGTTGATCCCGCCGAAGCCCATGGACGAGACGCCGGCGACCGGCTCCGGGTCGGTCCACGGTTGCGGCTCGGCGAGGATCCGGACCGGTACGCCGGGTCCGCGCAGCAGTTCGTGCGGCTCCTCGCAGCCGGTGGTGGGCGGCAGGATCCGGTGGTACGTCGCCAGTGCCGCCTTGATCAGTCCGGCCACGCCGGCGGCGGCCTTGGTGTGGCCGATGTTGGCCTTGATGCTGCCGAAGGCGGCCGGGGTGCCGGCGCGGTCCAGCACCTGGCGCAGCACCCGCATCTCGACCTGGTCGCCGACGGCGGTGCCGGTCCCGTGCCCCTCGATCAGGCCGACCGCGGCCGGGTCGACGCCGGCCATCCGGTAGGCGCGGGCCAGCGCCCGGGTCTGGCCGCTCACCTCGGGCCGGGTGAGGCCGCCGGAGCCGTCGGAGGAGGTGCCCCAGCCGACGATCGTGGCGTACGTGCGCAGGCCGAGCCGGTCGGCGTGCGAGGCCCGCATCAGCGCGACCATCCCGCAGCCCTCGCCGGGCAGGAATCCGGTCGGGTTGGCGTCGTAGACCCGCATCTCGTCGACGGCGAGCGCGCCGACCCGGGCGAAGCCGACGAGTTCGAGCGGGTCGAGGCTGAGGTCGACGCCGCCGGCGATGGCCAGGTCGAGTTCCTGGTCGCGCAGGGCCCGGCAGGCGGTCATGACCGCGAGCAGGCTCGACGAGCAGGCGCCGTCGACGGTGTAGCCGGTGCCGTGGAAGTCGAAGTGGTTGCAGATCCGGCCGGCGATGGTGTTGGACAGGGCTCCGGCCAGGGTCTCGTCGTTGGGCGCGGCGAAGGCGTCGCCGACGAGTTGTTCGAGTTCGCCGAGGGTGGCGGTGACCCGGTCGGGTTCGATCCCGCTGCGGCGCATGGCCAGGGCGCTGGCGTCGCGCAGGAACGGCAGCCGGGCGCGTACCGTGGCGGCCCGGCTGAACTCGCCGGTCAGCGAGTTGCCGAGCACGACCCCGACCAGGTCGCGGTCGACCCCGGCCCGGTCGAGGTCGGGTCCGGACAGGCCGGCGTCGGCGAGCACCTCGGCGGCGGTCTGGAGGGCCAGCCAGTGGCTGAGGTCCGCCGACCGGTACAGCGGTCCGGGAATCCCGAACCGCTGCCGGTCGAACGACCAGTCCCGCAGGAGACCGGCGTGGGTCACGTACGTCGTGTCCGCCTCGTCCGGGGTGCCCCGGTAGCCGGCACCGAGCCGCTGTTCCGGCAGTCGCCGGAAGGCTCGGCGCCGGCCGAGGACGGTCTGCCACAGCTGTCCGGCGTCGGTGGCGTCGGGGTAGTGGCAGGCCATCCCCACGATGGCGATCGGTTCGGTACTCATTTCGGCGGTCCGGCCACTGTCTTCGCGGGCTCGGCAACCGGGGCGGCGGGGGTGGTGCCGGCCGTGGCGGTGGCGGTTCCGGCCGTGGCGGTGGCGGTTCCGGCCGTGGCGGTGGCGGTTCCGGCCGTGGCGGTGGCGGTTCCGGCCGTGGCGGCCTCGGCCGCCCGCCGGTTGGACTCCCGACGGGCCGGGCTGAACAGGAGGATCAGGCCGCGCAGGATGCAGGTGATGACGAGGGCGAAGAAGAGTCCGAAGGAGACCTCGGCCAGGACCAGGATCGAGTAGATCGCGGCGGCGGTCAGCCCGAAGATCACCTGGCCGCGCCGGGATCTGGGTGTGGTGCCCGGGTCGGTGATCATGTAGTTGGTGAACAGGATGAACGCGAAGCCGGTCATCGGCAGCAGCGCGCCGACCAGCGAGTGGTCGAGAAACAGCCAGCGCAGGAACGCCTGGGCCGCGAAGCCGAGGACCCAGGCCATGATCAGCGGGATCTTCTTGGTCAGCCCGGCGTTGAGCATCGTCCCGGCGCCGAGCACCGCGAGCGGGAGCAGCCAGTCCAGCGTGTCGGAGATGTTGTTGGTGAAGTGGTACGGCGGCGCGATCCCGACCCACGGGAAGACCACCAGGGTCAGCGCGATACCGGCGTTGGACGGGTTGAGCATGTGCCGCAGCCGGCCGTTCTCGCGCAGCCGGATGACGTACTTGCTGGCGTTGGCGGCGGTGACCGCGAACAGGTAGGGCCAGATCGACTCGTTGCCCCACAGCAGCATGGCGCAGGCCAGCCCGGCGATGTGCGCCGGGAGCAGGAACGTCACCAGGTTGCCGGTGCCGCCGACGAACTCCGGCACCCGGCCCCGCGCCCTGCTGTCGACCCATTCCATCAGCAGGGCGGTCGCGTAGCTGCCCAGCAGGGCGAGGATCGGGGTGATCGGCGACTGCTCGAAGCCGAGGAAGAGGTGCCCGACGATGTTGAACACGGTGATGGAGAGCGCGAACCGTTGCAGCGCCTTGACCCGGGGCGGGGTCGGCGGCTTGGCCGCCGCGACGGCGGGTTCGGTGGTGGTGCCGCCACCGACCGGCTCCGGCCTGTCGGCCGGCGTACTGGTGGGGGGTGCGGCCGTCGTCGTCATCGCAGTTCCGCCGTTCCGTTCGGGGTGAGCAGAATCGTGTGCCGGCCGGCGGTCAGCTGGACGTCGGCCCGGTGCACCGTGGTGCCGGCCCGCCAGGTGATGGTCGCCCGGGTCGCGCCGGCCGACGGCAGGGCCATGGAGACCTCGGCGGCGGAGACGCCGGCGTGCCCGTTGGCCGGGAAGAACTGGGTCCGGCGGACGCCCTCCGGGTCGTGCACCTCGATCTTGGCGCCGATCGCCGGGCGGGTGCCGGCACCGGCCGGCATCTCCAGCCGCAGGAACGCGCCCGGCCCGGCCGGCCCCTCGTTGATCAGGACCCGGGAGTCCTCCCACTGGTTGGCCACCAGCATGTCGAGCTTGCCGTCGCCGTTGACGTCGCCGAACGCGAATCCCCGGGACACGTCCTGCGCGCCGAGGCCCACGTCCTTGGCCAGGTCGGTGTAGCGGCCGTCGGATCCGCGTACCCAGAAGGGGTTGTGCTGGTGCCCGGACAGGTCGTCGCCGGGGCCGAACACCGGCCACGACACCGGGAACCGGGTCAGGCCGTCGTTGCCCATCGCCAGCTCCTGAAGCAGCGGCCAGCGGTTGACCTCGCCCTTGATGAAGCCGGTCGCCTGGACCAGTTCGTCGACACCGTCGTTGTCGAAGTCACCGGACTTGACGTCCCAGCCCCAGCCGGACCGGGACAGGCCGAGCCGTTCGCTGTCGTTGCGGAACGGCACCTTGCCGCGCAGCAGGTCCTCGCCCTTGCCGTCGGGCACGAAGGCGAAGTTGCTCTCGTGCAGCCCGAACGGGGTGGTGATGTTGCTGACGACCATCATCGGCAGTTCGCTGCCGCGGTCGTAGGTGTAGGTGATGCCCATGCCCTTGAACGAGTCCCGGCCGAGCACCAGCGACTTCGGCGTGACCATGTCCCGGTCGCCGGTCACGGCCTCGAACCGCGCCTTGCCGGGCGTGGAGTGGTTGACCAGCAGGTGGTCGGGGCCGAAGTCGTTGGCGAGGTAGACCTCCGGCAGGTGGTCGCCGGTGAGGTCCTGGAAGCCGATCGCCAGGGTCCACGAGGTGCCGGCCCGTTCCGGGATCGCGGTGGAGGCGTCGGTCAGCACGGGCAGGGTGTCCGGCTGGCCGGTCGGCCGGGCCAGGTAGAGCCGGTTCATGCCGGCGTTGGCGGCCAGCGCCATCGAGTCCTGCATCGCGATGCGGGCCTCGTTGGTGATGGCGGGGTCGAGGACCTTGCCCTCGTCCGGGAAGTAGTTGGCCACCATCACGTCGAGGTGGCCGTCCCCGTCGACGTCGGCGACGTTGAGGCCGGTGGAGTTCCAGACCTGCATCGGTACGACCATCTCGACGGCCCGGAAGGTGGCCGCGGTCGGGGTCGTGGCGGGGCCGGCCGTGTTGACGAACAGCACCGGCGTGCGGCCCCAGTAGTAGACGATGATGTCCTGGTCGCCGTCCTCGTCGAGGTCCGCCGGCACGCAGCCCATCGGCGCCATCGTGGCGTCGTACGGCAGCCCGGTCGGGAGCAGCTCGACCGGGGCGTACGCCGGCCCGCCCGCGCCGGGCACCGGCCGCACCGTCACCGAGTCGTCGCGGGGGTCGACCAGACACGCGTCGGTGGCCCGGCCCTGCCCGGTCAGGTCGGCCAGGCCGACGGCCGCGCCGACGGCGGAGATCCACGAGCGCAGCCCCCACAGCGCCGGGGCGACCGGCCGCATGTACCGCGCGTCGGGTGGGGTGGAGTTGAGGTTCTGTACGGCGAACCCGAAGCGCTCCGCGGTCCGGGCGCGTTCGGCGTCACCGAGCGCTGGTCGGCTGACCAGCAACCCGAGCGCGACGCACAGCACCACCCCCAACACCGGGGCAAGCGCAAGCCGTAGGGCTTTCGGCATGTCTGTCTACCTCCTCGAGGGCAGCGCCGGATGTCAAGAGCGCGAGTCGCAGCGGCGGCGTAGCCTGGCCCGCCATTCCATGTACGCGGGCAGTTCCGTCGACGTCAGCAGGTCTTCGGCGTCGGTGTCGGTCCAGCCGGCGGCGGTCTCCGCCGAGGCGCCGACCAGGCGCTGGCAGGCCAGCGTGGTGTGCGCGGGCACGATGCCGGCGCGGACCCGGGCGCCGGCGGCGAAGGTGACGCCCTGGCGCAGGTGCGCGGCGTGTACGCCGGCGTGGACCGGCAGCCGGTCCATCTCCTCTTCGCTGACCCCGCCGGCATAGCCGCAGGCCAGCCCGACGCCGCTCCACAGTGGAGCCCGGGCGGCGAACGGCTGCCGTTCGATCGCGGCGGCGATGCCGTCGACGTCGGCGGACTCGAGGAACCACAGCGCCCGCCCGCAGCCGGCGACGACGGCCTCCCAGCGTTCGCCGGTGTGGCGCGCGCAGCGCCGGGTCAGCGCCGCCGGCCCGCCGAAGAACGTCTCGGCGAAGCCGGCGCCGTCGAGCGCCAGCCAGCGCAGCAGCGGGGTCACCGGCAGCCTGGGCAGCGGCAGCCGCATCGGCGCGAAGGTCCAGCCGGCACCGACGTGGATCAGGTGGGCGTAGCCGTCGCCGGGGCCGGCGAGCAGCCGGCTCAGGGCCTGCCGGCGGGCCGGTACGACGTCGAGCATGGAGGCGAACATCGCGGCGCCCTCGTACGCGAACCCGCGTTCCTCGGCGGTGACCGCCGCGAGCGGGCCGTGCAGATCACCGCGGTTGCGGGCGGCGAGGTTGAAGCCGGTGAGGAAGCTGCGGGCGTGCCGTTCGAGCAGCGCGCGGGCTTCCGGGCGGGTGCACCGGAAGCCGCGGTGCGCGAAGTCGGCCATCCGCATCGGCAATGGCCAGGACTGCACGGGAAACGCGCCGAGATCATTTGACGCAGGCTTGTTGGCTTTCTGCAACACGTGGTCCTCCAGTGTGAGCCAACCACTGCCAATTGATTATCATCGAATATTGGCAGCAGTCAAGTTTCATTGACAGCTTCTGTCAACTCGGTCCGCACACCGCTCCACAACTCGGCCGTGAGCAGGCATTACAGGTCAGCTCACCCGGCTGGCCAGGGCCGCCATCGCGGACACCGCCGTATCAATTTCGTCGTAAGTGTTGTAAAGGTGCGGCGAGACGCGTATTGCGAATCGCATACCTGAATTGTTCGGCGTAACGAAACCGGTCACCGAGGTCGCGATCCGGTATTCGTCGCGCAGCCGGCCGGCGAACTCGCCGTACCGCGCCATTTCCGCGGGACCGTCAGCGGCCTCGGGAAACGGTGTGAAGGCGATCATCCCGCAGCGCAGCCGGGCGTCCTCGACCGAGTTGTAGAGCGCCGCCGTACCGAAGTGCTCGGCGACACCGGACAGCAGCCGGTCGCCGAGCGCGCGGACGTACCGGCCGATCTCGGCCCGCCCGATCCGGTCCCAGAGCTGGCACGACAACCGCAGGGCGGCCGCCCGCGACAGGTCGACGGTGTCGGCGCGCTGCATCAGGTCGGCCAGGTCGTACGCGGGCTCGGTCGTGGTGGTGCGCGGCGGCAGGCCACCCTGTGCCGGGTACGCCAGCGACGGCGCCGGCCAGAAGGCCGGCAGCGGAAGCGGGTTGTGCCGGGGCAGCACCCGGTTGCGGGCGTAGACGAAGGCGGTGCCCTGCGGGCCGCACTGGAACTTCGCCCCCGACCCGGTCAGGAAGTCCACCCCGAGCGCGTGCAGGTCGAGTTCGAGCTGCCCGGCCAGTTGCGCACCGTCGACCACCGACACCAGGCCGTGCCGGTGGGCGAGTTCGGCCAGCAGCCGGCTGGGGAAGACGGTCCCGGTGGTCAGGCTCACCGCCGGCCACTGGAGGACCCGGGTACGTGGCCCGATGGCGGCCGCGAAGGCGGCGACGATGTCCTCGGCCCGCTGCTCCGGCCCGACCCGCAGGGCGGCCCGGCGGATCACCACGCCACGCCGGTTGACGAGTGCGTTGAGCGGGGTACGGATGGTGAAGCACTCGTGGTCGGTGCTGACTATCTCGTCGCCCTCGGCCAGCTCCAGTCCGTTGAGGACCCTCGTGTTGGCGTCGATGGCGCTGCCGGCGACACAGATCTCGTCCGGCGCGCAGCCGTACCCGCCGGCCAGGACGGTCCGCACGTCGACCAGGGCGCTGTCGTCGTACGGGTCGCGCGGGACGCGGGCGAGTTCCCGGTCGGCGACCCCCAGCCGGTCCAGGGCCGCCCGGGGCGGTGAGCCCACGGTGGCCGTGTCGAGGTGGACGGTCGACGGGTCGAGCAGGAACAGCTCGCGAATCCGGCGCCAGACCGTGGGGTCGTCCAGCGATCCGCCGGTCCCCTCCGGCACCCGGTGCTCCGTACCGGCCGTGTCTGTGGTCACCTCGACGTCCTCCTTCGTCCCGCCGGGACGGCCGGTCAGCCGGCCCGGATCGCGCTGAGCAGGTCCTCCAGCAGGTCCGCCGGATCCTCGATGCCGACGGAGAGGCGGATCAGGTCGTCGGTCACGCCGGACCGCAGCCGGACCTCGCGGGGAATCGGCCGGTGGGTCATCAGCGCCGGGCACTCGATCAGCGACCGCACGCCGCCGAGGCTGACCGCGCAGGCGAACAGCCCGGTACGGGTCATCAGCTTCTCCGGGTCGGCGCGGTACTCGAAACTGATCATCGAGCCGGGGCCGGCCATCTGCCGGCGGGCGACGTCGTGACCGGGGTGGTCGGAAAGCCCCGGGTAGTGCACCCGGCCGACGAGCGGCTCCCGAATGAGCGCCTCGGCGATCACCCGCGCGGTCCGGGCCTGCCGCTCGACCCGCAGCGAGAGCGTCTTCAGGCCGCGGTGGACCAGGTAGCAGTCCAGCCCGCCGGGCACGTTCCCGGCGGTGGTGCGGTGTTCGACGAAGGCCGCGTGCAGCGCCGGGTCGGCGCAGACCAGGGCGCCGCCGATCACGTCGAGGTGGCCGGCGATCGACTTGGTGGTGCTGTAGACGCTGACGTCGGCGCCGAAGCGCAGCGGCTGCTGCCCCGCCGGGCTGCACACGGTGTTGTCGACCACGACGAGCGCGTCACGCCGGTGGGCCCGGGCCGACACGTCGGCCAGGTCGGCGATCTTCAGCAGCGGGTTGGTCGGCGACTCGACCCACACCATCGCCAGGTCGGGAAACCGGTCGGGGTCGGACAGCGCCGCCACGACCGTCGGATCGGTCAGGTCGGCGTGCTCGACGTGTATGCCGTACCGGCGCAGGGTCTGCATGAGCGACCAGGTGCCGCCGTACACGTCGTCGGAGGCGACCAGGCGCTGCCCGGGCCGCAGCAGCGACAGCACGGTCGCGGTGGCCGCCTGGCCGGAGGAGTAGACACTGGCGTGCTCGACGTCCTCCAGCGAGGCGAGCGCCGCCTCCAGGGCCTCCCGGGTCGGGTTCTCGCCCCGCCCGTAGAAGTAGCGGGGCGTGCCCTGCGCCGACCGCTCGTACGTCGTCGCCAGGTGCAGCGGCGGGACCACGTCCCCGGTTCCGGGGGTCGGGGTCTGGCCGACGTGCACCAGCCGGGTGTCGAACCTCATCCGCCCGCCCCCGGCGCGACGGCCCGCACGCAGTACGCCGTCGACGGCAGCTCGACCCGGCCGTCCCCGTTAACGAACCGCCGCGCGGCGCGCCCGACCGCCGCCCACACCGCCGGGTCGTCGACCGAGCCGCGGTGCTCCTGGATCACCTGGCGCATCCGGGGCGGCAGCACGTCGCAGGTGAACCGGACGAAGTCGTCGACCGAGTCGAGCACGAACGGCACGACCTGCTCGTGCACCGTGACGTCGCGCAGCCCGGCGGCGGTGAACTCCGCCACCACCTGCTCCGGGTCGGCCATCGTGAACGGGCCGGGTCCCGGTGGTGGCGGCGCCAGCGCGAGTTCGGCGGAGACGACCGCGAAGCCCAGACTGATCATGGGTACGGCCGGCGGCGGTCCCCACACGGCGGCGGCCAGTACGCCACCGGGCACCAGCAGTCGCCGCACCTTGGCGAGGTTGTCGACCCGGTCGGCGGCGAACATCAGCGACCAGCGGGCCAGTACGGTGTCGAACCGCTGGTCGGCGAGTTCCGGCGCGGCGACGTCGCCGACCACGAAGTCGACCCCGAGCCCGGCGCACCGCTCCCGGGCCGCCTCGATCATCACGGGCGAGGGGTCGACGCCGACCACCCGACCGTCCGGTGCGACGAGTCCGGCGGCGGTACGCGCCGGTTCGCCCGCCCCGGTGCCCAGGTCCAGCACCCGCCGGCCGGCCGCCACCCCGCCGAGCGCGACCAGCCGGTCGGTCACCACGGCGGCGCCCCGCTCGAACGGCACCGTCCAGGTCCGCCAGCCGGCGGCGACCGCGTCCCAGTTGGCCCGCTGCTGGCGCAGTACGGCCGCCGTCTCCAGTGCCGAAACCATGGCCGCTAGCTCCTCTCGTCGCGGTTCACAGGAACCGGGTGGTGGGCTGCTCGGTGGTCCAGAAGCCGGGGCGTACGGTGCCGAGCGCCTCGATCACGCGCTCGACCTCCGACCAGGTGTTGTAGGCGGCGAACGACACCCGCACCGTGCCGACCAGGCCCAGGCTGTCCAGGAAGGTGCTGGCGCAGTGCACGCCGCAGCGCACGGCGATCTCGTGCTGGTCGAGGTGGCCGCCGACGTCGTACGGGTGCAGCCCGTCCACCGCGAAGGAGACGATGCCGCTCGGGTCGTGCCCGGGGTCGCCGATGATCCGTACCCGGTCCAGCCGGCCCAGTTCGCGGACCGCGCCGCGCACCAGGTCGGCGTCGTGGGCGCGCAGCGCGTCCCAGCCGATGCCGTCGACGTAGCGCAGCGCGGCGGCGAGCCCGATCGCGCCGGCGACGTCCGGCGTGCCGGCCTCCATCCGGCTGGGCAGCGGCTGGTAGGCGACCGGCTCCTCGAACGAGACGCCCTTCACCGTGCCGCCGCCGACCTGGTACGGCCCCATCGTGGCGAACAGTTCGCGCCGGCCGTAGAGGATGCCGATACCCATCGGGCCGTAGACCTTGTGCCCGGAGAAGCAGTAGAAGTCGGCGTCGAGGTCGCGTACGTCGACCGGGCGGTGCGGGACGGCCTGCGCCCCGTCGACCACGGTCACCACGTCGTGCCGGTGGGCGGCGGCGATCATCTCCCGGACCGGGTTGACGGTGCCGAGCACGTTGGACACGTGGGAGAAGGCCGCGATCCGCACCCGCGGTCCCAGCGCCGCGGCGAAGTCGGCCGTCTCCACCACGCCGGCCGCGTTCACCGGCACGACGACGAGTTCGGCGCCGGCCTGCTCGCACAGCCGCCGCCACGGCAGCAGGTTGCTGTTGTGCTCCATCGCGGTCACCACGATCTGGTCGCCCGCGCCGACGAGCCGCCGGCCGAGCGTCTCGGCCACCAGGTTGGTGGCGGCGGTGGTGCCGCTGGTGAAGACGACCTCGTCGGGGTGCTCCGCGCCGATCCAGGCGCGTACGGTCTCCCGGGCCTGCTCGAACAGTTCGGTGGCGGCCAGGCCCAGCCGGTGGTAGCCACGGCCGACGTTGCTGTTGGCGTGGCGGTAGTAGTCGACGATCGCGTCGAGCACGGCGGTGGGCTTCTGGGTCGTGGCGGCGTTGTCCAGGTAGGCGAGCGAGCCGCCACCTGACTGCAACAGCGGGAAGTCCTGCCTGACCGCCGCGAGCCGCCGGTCGTCCAACCTGGAATCTTGCATCTGGGTCATGCTGGCTCCCGGTAGTGGAACATGCTGACAAACTGGTCGATGTAGCCCTGGGGGAACGGAAACACCTTCTGTTGTGCGTACGGCCGGCTGGCCGGCGACCGGTAGCCGGGTTCGGTGGGTGCGGGCAGCCGCCCCCGCGGGTCGCGCAGGTGCGGGCCGTAGAAGAACCAGCAGAGCTGCCCGACGTGCTCGACGAAAAGCACCGGGTGCAGTTCGGCCGGATACATGTGCAGGTGGCAGTACGTCGCCTTGAACTCGCCGACCGGCCCGAAGCTGTTGCCGAACATGACGTGGCCGAAGATGTCGTGGACCGCGCGGAAGACGTCGTTGTGGCTGAGTTCGACGCCGTCGATCACCACGCCGGACGGCTCGCGCAGCGGGTGGAACCCGGTCGGCGCGGCCGGGCCGTGCCCGGAACTGGTGAGGTAGACGTAGAGCACGCCGGTCTCGCGGACGCCGGTGATGAGTTCCCGGGAGCCGTGGTACGGCTGGCCCGGCGCCGACCACGGCCGGACCTCGATGCCGGCGTCGACGATGGCCCGGAACTGGCGCCGGTTCTCGGCCTTCAGTCCTTCGTAGAGTTCGGTCAGCCGCGGATCGAGCCCGAGCATGGGGGCGCGGTCGAAATACTCGGCCACCGCGCGGCAGTAGTCGGCGTCGAGCCGTACGGCCACGTCGGCGAGCCGGGCGAGGGCGGGGCCGCCCGGGGCGCCGGGGGGCGTACGACTGTCCACGTAGGTCTGCGCCACGACGGCCAGGTCCACCTCGGCGGGCACGCCGGCGGCGCCGCCGGCCGTGGGCAAGCGGCGTCTGGAGACGGACCCAGCAGCCATGCCCGTAAGTTATGGGACGCCTGATCAGCCGGCCAGACATCCGTTAGCGGGGCGAAAGACGTACGGCGTGGGGTGTGTCGCCGGCCCGGGGCCGTATGCCCGGCGACGGTGACGGGTCGGGTTCCGGTGGCAGAAGAAGGCGGGCAGGTTAACAACCCCGCCATCTCCGGTAGTGAAAAGAACGCTATTGCATATGTTCTGCCGACATAACGGGCACACTGTCTCTTTACTTTGGCATAGCGAACCTCCGGAGACATCGATTAACCTTGACCATGTTCCACCTGGGCCAAGATCGAGTTTTGCATTACGGTGGGGGGCGGGCATGGAAGGCCAGCAACCGGACGAGCACTCACGATGTCGATCCACCTCGCTCGATAGCGTCGACGGACCGCCCACCGACAGCCCTCCCGCCAGCGAACCGGGGCCCCTGCCGTGGCTGCGCCGCTGCCAGGACCTTCTCGTCACCAAGGCCCGCGGAAACCAGACCAATGCCACCGATCGGCATCGCGACCTGTGCTGGTCGCATGCCAGCGACCTCGGTTCGGCGATGCTGGAATACGCCCGCCACACCGGTGACGACAAGCGTCTCGACAATGCGATCGAACTACTCGAACACGCCTGGTCGCAGACCTCGGTGGGCAGCGCCCCGCGCCAGACGGTGGCCGCCAGGCTGGGTCTGGCCTTCTATACCCGATTCCAGCGCAGCGGTCGCAACGTGGATCTGGACACGATCATCGCCCGGCTCGACGGCGCGGCCGGCGAGCCGTGGAGCGCCGTGGCCGACGCGACCGACGAGCGTCCCGCCGAGCACCTGCTCCCCACGGCGGACCTCGGCCCGGCGCTGGCCGGGCACCCGACGGCCGGCGTGACCGGCCCGGACCGGGGCGCCGACCACCGTCACTCGATCCGCCGGATCACGCCGGTGCCGCTGCCGCGCTGGTCCGAACTCAGCGCGCAGCTCGCGTTCCGTCAGGCCGCGCCTACCACCGGATGGCCGATCAACTGAGCGCACCCGGCCCGCGACCGACGGCTACCATGCGGTTCCGCAGTGATGACTTGCTGTGATCAACTTGTCAAGTCAGTGATCCTAAGTTGACTTTGCCTGTGATTGAGTATTGAAGGGGCACCTCTGTCCACCCATTGTTCGACTACTATGGGTGCACCATCGGTCCTCTCCACTACTCGTCTCCACCCGCTGTTAACGCATCTCACAGGCTGGCAGTCATGATGGATTCAGGTTCGACCCGGACACCCGACGCGTCCTCACAGCCGCAGTCATTCGGCACCCGGCTGCGACTGCTACGCCTCGATCGCGGCCTACGTCAGCGCGACCTCGCCGGTGAACACCTCTCCGCCAGCTATATCTCTTTTCTTGAGTCCGACCGTCGCGCGCCCACCGAGCGGGTCGTCCGCCAGCTCTCCGAGCGCCTGACCTGTCGCCCTGAGGATCTGTGGATGCCACCCCAAGCCGACCAGCCCACGCCGGGAACCGCCACCGTCGAACTCAAGCTGGCCAGGGTGTCACTTCTCGCCGGAGAGCTGGACCAGGCCCGGCTCGCGTACGCCGAGCTGGCCGACGCCCACCCGACCGTCCCGGCGGTGTTCGGCGAGGCCACCCTCGGGCTCGCCCAGGTCGAGGAGGCGGCCGGCCGCTCCACCGAGGCGGCCCGGCACTACGAGACCTGCCTGGCCGCGGAGACCGACACCGGCTACAGCAACCGGCTGTCGGCCGGCCTCGGGCTGTCCCGGTGCCTGGCCCAGCTCGGCCGGGCGGAGCAGGCGCTCGCGGTGGCCCGGTCCACCGCCAACCACATCGAGCAGATCGGCCTCGACCGTTCCGATGTCGGGGTCGAGATCCGCGCGATCATCGCCAGTGTCCAGTGTGAACTCGGTGAGCCCGGGCTCGCCCGCAAGCCCATCGCCGAGGCGCTGGAGATCGTTCCGGAGATCACCGACCGGCACGACCTGATGGCGGTCTACCACCGGGCCAGCGCCACGGCCGCCGAGGCCGGACATCCGGGGCGGGCCATGGAGCTTCTCGGCCGGGCCATCGACGCCAGCCTCGGCCACGACCACCAGCGGATCATCGGGATGCTCCGGGCCCTCTACGGCGGCCTGTTGCTGCGCCAGCCCCCGGTCGACCCGGAGCTGGCCCACGAGATCCTCACCCAGGCCCTGGTCGACCTCGGGTCGACCGGCAGCGTGCTGGAGATCATCCGGTGCCGCAACGACCTGCTCTCGGCACTGATCCTGCTCGACCGCCCCGACGAGGCGGTCAGCGGCGCCCGTGAGCTGCTGGACAGCACGGCGGGCCGGTCGACCCCGGAACGGATCGACACACTGCTGCTGCTGGCCGCCGCCCAGTCCATCCTCGCCGACACCGACGGCGCCCGGACCACCTGCCGGACCGCCCGCGACGAGCTCGAGGAGCTGGCCGACTCGGCACAGACGTCCCGGCTCTGGTCCCAGCTGGGCGAGGCGATGACCCAGGTCGGCGAGACCGACGCGGCGATCGTCGCCTACCGCCGCGCCATCCAGAGCCTCGGTGTCGAGATGACCCCGGCACTGCGGCCGGCCCGCCCCGCCGACGACGACCGCCCCGCTCCCCCGCGCCGGGCGACCCGCACCCCCCGCCAGGACCGTCGGCCCCGCCGGCCGGACCGCTGACGTACCGCGCCCCGGCGGCGTGGGTCGGCCGGTCGGCGGATCAGCCGCCCGCCCGGTCCGCGCCGGCCCCGGCGGCCCGCTCGGTCAACCGGAAGAAGACCGCGTCCAGGCTCGGCTGACGCAACGCCACGTCCTCCACCACCAACCCGGCGGCGTCGAGCTGGCGTACGACCACCGGCAGGGTGATCGCGCCGGTGGGCACGGCGACCCGCACCGTACGCTGATCATGGTCGATCTCCGGCTCGGCGCTGGCGAAGCCGGCCAGGATGCCGGCTGCGGCGGCCAGTTCGGCGGTTTCCCGGAGCACCACGTCGACCCGGATGCCGATGGCCGACTTCAGCTCCGCCGGGGTGCCCGCGGCGAGTTCCCGGCCCTGGTCGACCACCACGATCTGGTCGGCGAGACTGTCGGCCTCGTCGAGGTACTGCGTGGTCAACAGCACCGAGGTGCCGGCCGCGACCAGGTCGGCGATGTGCCGCCACATCTGCCGCCGACTGCCCGGGTCGAGCCCGGTGGTCGGCTCGTCGAGGAAGAGCACCGGCGGCGCGGTGATCAGGCTGGCCATCAGGTCGAGGCGGCGACGCATGCCGCCCGAGTACCCCTTCACCGGCCGGTCGGCCTCGCCGGCGAGGTCGAAGCGGGCGAGCAGCTCGGCCGCCCGCGCCTTCGCGGTCCGGTCGTCGAGGTGGTGCAGCCGTCCGAAGACCCACAGGTTCTCCCGGCCGGTCAGGTCGTCGTCCACCGCCGCGTACTGCCCGGCGAGGCCGATGTTGCGGCGTACGGTCTCGGCCTCGCGCACCACGTCGTAGCCGGCCACCCGGACCTGGCCGGCGTCCGGCCTGGTCAGCGTCGTCATCACCCGTACGGCGGTGGTCTTGCCGGCGCCGTTGCGGCCGAGGAGCGCGCAGACCGTTCCGGCCGCCACCCGCAGATCCAGCCCGCGCAACGCGTGCGTACGCCGGAATCGCTTGTGCAGCCCCTCGACCTCGATCGCACAGTCGGAGATCAACCAGATCACCCATCCCGCAGCGGGCCGCCAGGGTCGTACACCACCGGCCGGGGTGCCCGTCACTCCACTGTGCCGCAGCGGTGGCCGGGGACCGACAGACCTGTCAGCCAGCCGAAGGTTCGCTCAGGCGTGGCATCCGCCGCCGGTCGGCTCGGGGTGGCTGGCGTACCAGTCGCCGCGCCCCTGCGGCAGCAGGTCGAGCACCGGCCAGGTCGCGCAGATCGGGTCGAGGCCGCGGGAGTCGCCGCCGTCGCCGGCGTGGTAGGGCGTCGCCTCCGGGTCGGCGGGGTCGGTCAGGTCGGCCGTCCCGTGCCAGTGCACCCGCAGGTCGGCGCCGTCGCGGCGGTAGACGGTGGCCGCCGGCACCATGTCGCCGCCGGGCAGGCGCAGGCCGAGCTGGTCGCTCAGGTCGCCGGGGCGGGTCGAGTAGACCGGCACCCGGTGCCAGCCCCGGGCGTGGGCCAGGGCGGCGAGCCGGTCCGGGGCGGCCGGGGCGAGCACGGCGACGCCGGTGTTCTCGCGCAGGTGCGGCACCAGCGGGTCGAGCCCGTCGATCCACATCGCACACATCGGGCACGGCTCGGGCCAGTCCTGGTCGAACATCAGGTTGTAGGTGAACAGCGTCGGGTGCCCGTCGAACAGTTCACCCAGCGAGGTCACGGTGCCGTCGAGGGCGGTGAGCGGGGTGTCGGCGGCGACCACCGGACCGGGCGGCAGTGCCCGGCGCAGGGCCGCCACCCGCTCGGTCGCGTCGCGCAGCTCGCGCTCCGCGGTGAGCAGCGCCGCCCGCGCCGTGCGGTAGTCCCCGGACACTGCGCGGTTGAGCTGCCCGATGGTCTCGGTCACGGTGTCTCCCCCTCAGCCGTCGGCATGGCCGGTCACCGGCGACCGCCGGCGCAACCATCGTATAGCGGACGAACCGGCGGGTAACGCAGCGCGCCGGGGGTGCCACCGGTCCGTCCGTGGCACCCCCGACGTCGACACACTCACTGCACGTGCGGTGGCGGCGATCCCCAGGTGACCACGACCATGACCAGCGTCATGACGATGGTGATCCCGAGTGCGATCGTCCGGACCCGGGAGACCGTACGGGACGGGATCTTCCAGGCGTCGATGGACCACTTGCCGGCGCCGGCCAGCAGGACGGCGAGCCCGCAGGCGAGCACCGCCAGTTCCCACTCGAACCCGCCCGGCATGAAGAAGCCGACCCCGAGCTTGAGCGACGCCGAGGTGGCCATCATGATCACCACGAGCGAGGCGCCGAGCGCGGTGAACACCCCGAGCAGCAGGGCGAGGCCGGCGAGCGTCTCGGTCACGGCGAGGATCCAGGCGAACACCGTCGAGGCGCCGCCGAATCCCTTCGGCTCCAGGTATCCGGCCATCTTGGCGGTGTCCCAGCCGGTCCACACGCCGAAGAGGTTCTGGAGACCGTGCAGAAGGTAGGTGCTGCCCACGGCCAGCCGCAGCACGAGCAACGCCGAGGCGACCCAGTTGTCCTGGGTGGTCGCGTCGGCGGGGCCTCGCCGCGCGGTCACGGTCGCGGTTGAACCGGCACTGTCACTGTCCACTTCGCCGCCCCAGTGCCCCGGACGGACCGCATCACTAGTCATGGATTGACGCTAACGACGCCGTACGGCCCTCGGTGCACATCTGTCGGTACGGCGAAAGCCCCTCGCCCGCCGGCACCCCGTCGGCCCGGCGGGCGCTGTCCGTACGGCGAAAGATTCCGGTCCCGGACAGCGGTTTTTCGTTATAAAGAGGACCGACCAGGGGGTGAGCCAGATGCAGTCGCTGCACCTCGCCGACGCGGGTGGTGCCCTTCGCTACCACGACCTGCCCGGCACCGGGCCCGCCGGCGTCTACATTCCGGGTCTGGCCTGCTCGGCGTCGGCCGACTTCCCGGAGACCGCGGCGCATCCGGCGATCCGCGACCGGCGGTGGATCCTGGTCGACCCGTTCGGTGTCGGGTTCAGCGACCGGCCGGCCGACTTCTCCTACACGATCGAGGCCCACGCCGCGACCGTCGCCGCCCTGCTCGACCACCTCGGCCTGACCAGCTGCGCGGTGGTCGGCAGCAGCATGGGTGGCGCCGTCGCGATCACCCTGGCCACCGCCCGGCCCGACCTCGTCGGATACCTGCTGCTCGCCGAACCGGCGCTGGACCGGGGGCGCGGCATGCTCAGCCCCTACCTGGCCGACCTCGACGAGGCGGAGTTCGTCGAGCGGGGCCACCGGGAACTGGTCGAGATGCTGGCGAAGGCCGCGGCCGACGGGCACACCGGGGCCGGCAACTTCGCCGCCGCGGTCCGGGCCGCCGCACCGCACGCCATGCACCGCAGCGGCCGCTCGCTGCGGCAACCCCGCGACCCCGGCTTCCGGGACCAGCTCTACCGGCTGCCGATGGGTCGGGCGGTGGTGGTGGGCGCCCGGTCCGGTGTCGACGTCGGCGCCTTCGCGGCGCACGGCATCCCGGCGTACGAGGTGCCCGACGCCGGTCACTCCATGATGGACGAAAACCCGACCGGCTTCGCCACGGCGCTCGCGGCGGGCCTCGCCGGCTGGCGGTGACCGCGCCACCGACCGGTGTGCCAAGCGGCGGAAGGAGAGTGCGATGTCGAAGAAGCTCCTGGTTCCGGTGCTCGGCATGCTGGGGCTCACCCAGGTCCGGCACGTGGCCCCGGTCCGCCGTGGCGCGGCGCGCGGCCTGGTCGCCGAGGTCTACCGGCAGTTGGAGCGCGACTTCGGGGTGCTGGCGCCGCCGGTCGCGCTGCACGCCCCGGCACCCGAGGTGCTCGCCGCCTGCTGGCTGCTGCTGCGGGAGACCGTGATCGTCGAAGGCGCCGTCGACCGGCTGACCAAGGAGACCATCGCGGCCGCGGTGTCGCGGGCCAACACCTGCCCGTACTGCATCACCGTGCACAACGAGATGTCGCAGAGCCTGGGCCGGCAGGCGATGCTGCCCGGCACGCGGGCCGGCCGGCCCGGCCCACGCCTCGACGCCATCGCGGACTGGGTGACGACGCCGTCCCCCGGGCGGGAGTTGCCCTTCCCGCCCGCACACACGCCGGAGATCGTGGGCAGCGCGGTGCTGATGCACTACCTGAACCGGGTCGTCAACGTGCTGCTGTACGACATTCCGCTGCCGCCCGGGGTGCCGCGCCAGGCGCTGGGGCCGGTCATGAAGGTGCTCGGCCGGCTGATCGTCGGGCAGGCCGGTCGATCGCACCCCGCCGGCCACTCGCTCGGCCTGCTGCCGGCCGCCGAGCCACCCGCCGACCTCTGGTGGACCGCGACGAACCCGAACGTCGCCGCGGCGTTCGGTGCCGCCGTCGCCGCCGTCGAGGCCGCCGCCACCCGGTCGGTTCCCGCCCCCGTACGCGAACTCGTGCGGCGTGAACTCGACGCCTGGGACGGCACCGCCCGGCCGCTCGACCCGTCCTGGCTGGCTGAACCGGTGGCCGGGCTGGCGGAGGCCGACCGGCCCGCCGGCCGGCTGGCGATGCTGGTCGCGTTCGCCGCCTACCGGGTGGACCAGCCGGCCGTCGACGCGTTCCGGCGAACCGGTGCCACCGACGCCGACCTGGTCGCGCTCTGCGCGTGGGCGGCGCTGGCCGCCAGCCGCCGGATCGGCGCCCGACTGGCCGGCCCCCGCGACGGTGCCGGCTTCCCCGGCGAGCCGGCCCGCCACCCCTGAACCGCCCGCCGGGTGGCCCGGCCCGCCCGGGCCGGGCCACCCGCGCCGATCAGCGCAGGCCGTTGCGGATGGCGACCCTGATCAGCGTTTCCGGGTCGTCGGCGATGATCCCGTCGACCCCGAGATCGATCACCCGCTGCATGATCACCGGGTCGTTCACCGTGTACGGCACCACCTTCAGCCCGTCGCGCCGCTGGAGCACCGGCACGTCCGGCCCGTGGTAGTAGGCCGGGTTCTCCCGCAGGTACCAGTCGGCCGAGGCGACCGTGCCCTGCCCCGGGTCGTGCACCTGCCAGTTCGCCGAGACGGTGCCGGCCCCGGCGGCGCGGGCCAGCTTGCCCAGGTCACGGTGACGCCACCAGTCCAGGCCACCGGTCCAGGGGCTCCGCACCGACGGGTCGCCGTACACCGTCTGGAGCGAGCACTCGTCGGCGAGGCCGGCGCACTCGGCGGGGCCGTACTGCCAGACCAGGGCGACCGTCTCGATCCGCGGGTTGAGCTTCTTGGCGTGCCGGATGGTCCGCCAGTCGAAGGACTGGATGGTGACCCGGTCGACGAAGCCCGCCTTCTCGACGGCCCGGACCAGCTTCGCCGTGAAGTTGCGGTACGGGGCCGTGTCCGCCACCAGCGGGCTGATCTTGGTTTCGATGTTCAGCCGTACGTCGGGCCGGTCGCTCCCCTTCACCAGCGAGAAGACCTCGTCGAGGGTGGGGATGCGGGCGCCGGGCACCGGCACCTGGGTCGGCTCGGTCGTCTTCGAGCCGCAGTCGATCGTCCTGATCTGCTTCAGCGTCAGTTCCCGGACCGGCTTGCCGACGTACGGGAACTTCGGGTCGCGGGGGCGGACCGGTGCGGTGTCGACGCAGTGCGAGCCGTTGACGGTGCGGTCGTGCGACACCACCAGGTGGCCGTCGGAGGTCACGCCGGTGTCCAGTTCCAGAGTGGAGATGTCCTTGTTGGACAGTGCGTTGGCGAATGCCGGCAGGGTGTTCTCCGGTCGGGTCGCCTTGCCGCCCCGGTGCGCCTGGATGTCGAACGGCGCCACGTACGCCTTCGGCAGCCGGTAGCCGCGACCGGCGATCAGCCCGCGCAGCCGGTCCGGGTAGTCGGTGATGATCCCGTCCACCCCGTCGTCGATCAGCTTGGCCATCGTCGGTACGTCGTTGACCGTCCACGGCACCACCTTGATGCCGTTGCGGTGGGCGTGGTCGACCATCTCCTTCGTCACGTACGGCCGGTAGCCGGGGTCGGCGACCGAGCCGTTCTGCGGGAACCCGTGCACGGGCGAGAAGGTCTTCGCCCCGAAGCTCTTGATCGCCTTGATCGGGTCGCCGCCGAAGTCGTCGATGTCGAGGCCGCCCAGCCACGGCGACCGGCCCGGCTGGCCGGTCTGGAGGAAGTCGTAGTTGGTCAGCGCGACCAGCGGCAGCCGGGGCTCGACCTGGCGCATCCGCATCAGCGCGCCCCAGTCGAAGCTCTGGATGGTGACCTGCTTGAGCAGCCCGGCCGCCCGGATCTCGGCGGCGGTGACCTGGACGAACTGCTCGCGGGGCGCGGTCTCGTGCGGCGCGCCGGCCTCGACCTTGGTCTCGACGTTGAGCGTGACGTCGTCGGCGCCGTACCGCTTGACCAGCGCGAACACGTCTCGCAGCAGCGGCATCGTGGAGCCCGGCACGGCGAGCTGGCCGGGATGCTCGGGCAGGGTCCGCGTGCCGCAGTCGAGGGTCCGGACCTGCGCCAGGGTCAGCGTGTTGACGTACTTGCCGACGTAGGGGAACTCGGGGTCGCCCGGGGTGACCGGGGCGGTGTCGACGCACTTGTTGGCCGCGACCCGGCGGTCGTGGGTGACCACGGCCTGGCCGTCCTCGGTGATCTGCACGTCGAGTTCGAGCGTGCCCACCCCGAGGCGGAGCGCGTTGCCGAACGAGGCGAGACTGCTCTCCACCCGCAGGCCGAGCCCGCCCCGGTGGGCCTGCAGGTCGAACGTCTTGCCCTTGGCGGGGGCGGCGAGGGCCGGGGTGCCGGCCAGCACCGTGGCCGCCACCAGCACCGCCGTGGTGATACGGCGTGTCTTGCGCACGCTGGTCTCCCTCCGCGGCGGGCGGGTCCCGCCGGTCGGCGGCCAGCATGGTGAGGCCGGGCGGCGCGCAGGCGATCGACGGTCGACATCGGCGTGAACCGATGCCGACCACCTCGCATCGATCGGCTTTCGATGGACGCGGCGTGGTGCCGGCACGGGCCGGCACCACGCCCGCCGATCAGGCGAGGGTCTTGAGGTAGTTGTCGAGGACGGCGTACGACTCGGCGGCGCCGTCCTCCATACCGGAGGCGACCATGCCGTCCCGGTCCTCCTTGTTGGCGAAGCGCGACGTGCTCGTCACCACGGTCTGGCCGCCCCGCTCCTCGAACACCACCGTCTCCTCCAGGATGTGGCCGGCCATCGGCTCGTATTCGAAGGTCTGCACGATCCGCTCGTTCGGGACGATCTCCCGGAACTCGCCACGGAACGCGTGGCTCTCGCCGTCCGGGGTGTGCTCGACGTAGCGGTACCTGCCGCCGACCCGGAAGTCGATCTCGACGTCGAGCGGATTGCCCCGGCCCCACCAGTGCTTCAGGTGCTCTGCCTGGGTGTGCGCGGCGAACACCAGGTCACGCGGGGCGTCGACGGCCCGGCTGAGGGTGATCTCGAGGTCGGACGGGTGCTCGACGCTCAGGTCGTTGGTCATCGCGGTCTCTCCTTCAGTTCACGCAGGTAGTCGTCCAACACGTCGTACCGCCCTTCCCAGTGCCGGCGGTACTGGTCGATCCACTCGGCGACGGAGCGAAGCGGGGTGGGGTCGAGTCGGCAGCGCCGCCACTGCGCCTCACGGGTCCGCACGATCAGCCCGGCCCGCTCCAGCACGTTCAGGTGCTTGGAGACGGCCTGGAGGCTGACCGGAAACGGCTCCGCCAACTCGTTGACCGTCGCGTCGCCCTCGGCCAGCCGGGCCAGGATCGCCCGGCGGGTCGGGTCGGCGAGCGCGGCGAACACGGTGCTCACCGGATCTGCCGTCATCTCTCCTCTCAACCAATTGGTTGATTAACCGATGAGTTGAATATACAGGTCACAGCAGTGCCGTCAAGCCGAACCTGGGGTTTTCCGCACCCGCGCCGGTGTGGTCCGCCCATTCGCCCCGGGCGGTGGACCTCATGGTGGCGGGTCCGACCGGTTCATAGCTTCAGATCATGCTTCAGACCGCGGCGTCATCGCCCGCCAACGACGAAACCGGTGGCCTGGTCGGCCTCGTCATCGCCCTGGAGAACCTCTTTCCACCTATCCCGAGCGAGGTGATCCTGCCGCTCGCCGGCTTCACCGCGAGCAGGGGCGACATGAGCCTGGCCGGCGCGATCCTCTGGACGACGCTCGGCTCGGTGGTGGGTGCGCTCGCGCTCTACCGAGCGCCGTCGAGAAGCACGTCAACACCATCTTCGACAAGCTCGACCTGTCGCACGCCACCGGCTACAGCCGCCGGGTTCTCGCCATCCTGCGCTACCTCGGTTCCTAGCCGTCCGCGCGCACGGGCCGGTGTCGATCCGGGCTCAGCCGGCGGCCCGGCCCCGGATCCAGTAGAACTGCGTGAAGCGTTGCCGCCGGTCGAGCCCGAGCCGCTCGGCGAAGACCGGACGCAGCGCCTTCACCAGGTTCTTCTCGCCGGCCGCCCAGGCGTAGACGCCGGCCGGGCCGGTGCCGGTGGCGGCGACGGCCGCGGCGAGCGGGGCACCGTCCAAAGTGGCGTCGACCCAGGTCAGCTCCGTGTTCGCGCGGTCGACGACCGGCAGGTCCGCACGGTCCGGATGACTGTCGGCGAGATAGACCTCGGCCCGTACGTCCGCCGGCAGGTGTTCCAGCCAGGTGTTGATCGCGGGCAACGCGGTGGCGTCACCGGCGAGGATCATCGTCCGGGTGCCGTCGGGTGCCGAGATCTTCGCCGGGGTGAGCGCGACCTCGGCGGTGGCGCCGACCGTCGCCGCCCGGGCCCAGTCGCCGGCCGGGCCGGAGACGTCGTGGAGCACGAAGTCGAGGGTGAAGGTGGCGTCCGACCTGTCGATGCCGACAAAGGTGTAGCCGCGCTGCACGAGCGTGCCGTTCCGGTTCGGGATCCACAGTCGGAGCCACAGCGTGGGGAACGGTTCGACGACCTCGAGCAGTTCGGGCGCGGCGAAGGTGATCCGCCGGTACCAGGGGGTGATGTCGCGGACCGCGACGACCTCGACCGGATGGTTCGCGACGTTGAGCAGCCGCAGCACACCCCGTTGCCAGTTCACGCCCATGCCGACTCCGAATCGCGGACATCCAACCCGCAGAGGTTAGCCTAACCTAAATCGAACGCCACCTGTGGGGTGCGCCACACTCCGGGCGGCCGAAACATGTCACCCACATCGATGTACGGCCCGCTCCCGCCGCCCCTAACCTCGGCGCATGCCGCGCCCACCGGCCCGGCCCGGAACAGGAGGACCCATGAAGTTCCTCGTCCGCGCCATCACCGCGGCCGCCACGGCGGCCCTGCTCACCGTCCTACCCGCGACCGCCGCCCAGGCCGCCGACCCACCGACCAGACCACCGGTGCCCGGCTCACTGAACACCTACAACGTGTCGGCGGTCTACGTCGCCGGGGTCTCGTCCGGCGGCTACATGGCCACCCAACTGCACCTGGCCTACTCGGCCCGGATCAGGGGTGCCGCGATCTTCGCCGCCGGCCCCTACTACTGCGCCCAGTTCAACGCCGCCCAGGCCACGTACGGCTGCATGGACGACCTGTGGCCGACCAACCTGGCGGCCCTGAAGACGTATCCGCCGCTGTGGGCCGCGTACGGGTGGATCGATCCGGTCACGAACCTGTCCGGCCGGCCCGTCTACGCCTTCCGCGGCACCGGCGACACGGTGGTGAAGAAGCCGGTCAACGACGCGCTGGTCAACTTCTACCAGCACTTCGGCGCCAGCGTGCAGTACGACACCGGCTCGCCGGCCGGGCACGGCTGGGTGACGCCGTACGGGACGGTCGGCTGTTCGGCCACCGCACAGCCGTACCTGAACGACTGCGGCACCGACCCGCAGAACGCCTTCCTGCGCAAGCTGCTGGGCTCGGTCAGCCCGCGCAACACCGGCGCGCTCGGCGGGCAGCTCGTCAGCTTCAACCAGAACAGCTTCGCGGTGAACGGCTACGCGCCCGGGCTGAGCATGGGCCCGACCGGGTTCGCGTACGTGCCGGCGTCGTGCGCCGCCGGCCAGTCCTGCCGGCTGCTGGTCGCGCTGCACGGTTGCAAGCAGGGGCACGCCGAGGTGGGCACGGCCTTCGTCGACCGGGCCAACCTCAACCAGTACGCCGACACCAACCGCCTGATCGTGCTGTACCCGCAGGCGGTCCCGTCGGCGGTCAACCCGAACGGCTGCTGGGACTGGTGGGGATACCTCGGCGCGACCAACTACGCGATCAAGGGCGGAGCCCAGTTGGAGACCATCATGAACATGGTCCGCCGGCTGGACGGCTGACCCGCTTCGCCCGCCGCCGGACGCCGGGCCGGATCGCGTGGCCTCAGCCGCGCCCGCCGGGCGGCGCGGGCGGCCAGGTGGCCGGCGCGGGCGGCGGCGCGGATGCCGAGGGTGGTGCCGGTCCGACGACCTTCGCCACTCCGACGCTGCCGGCCCGGCCGACGGAGGCGGCGCCGGTGGCGCGGCCGTTTCCGGGCCGCGCCGGGCGGACGTCCCGGTCGACCCGGGCGGCTTCGGGGCTGGCCGGGTCGATCCGGGACGCCCCCACGCTGGCCACTCCGACGCTGCCCGTGCCGGACCGGCTGGCCGACGCGAGTTGCTCCCGGCGGCTCCGGGACGGGCGGCGGGCGATCGCGTGGAAGGAGACCACGAACACGGTGGCGAGCACCATCCCCACGGCACCGACGATCAACTGGGTCCGCAGGATGTGGAAGCGGGAGGTGACGACGCCGGCGCCGCTGTCGAGCAACTGGGTGCCGATCGCCTCGCCCGGGCCGGGATCGTAGTCACGCTGCCGCTCGACCACCTCCTCGGCGATGAGCGCGGTGACCGTGTCGACGGTCACCGCCACCTGCTCGGGCGTCGGCGCCGCGACGTCGATGGTGAGCAGGCCGGTGCGGACGGTGTGCCCGACCTCGTAGTCCGGGACGCCACCGGCGGCCTCCACGCGCTGGCGGGCCTGCGGGGCGGTGAGGGAAACCTGGACCGCCTGCGCCATGCCGACCTCGCCGAGGCTGAGCCACGGGTTGCGTTCCACGGGGGTGGCGCTCGCCGGCGTCGGCCGGCGGTCGTTGGGGTTCACCGTCGGCGGGATCAGCAGGACGGTGGCGGATGCCTTGTATTCGGGCTGCATGACGAATCCGACCGCCACCGCGGTCAGGATCGCGACGAGGACCGCCGGCACGGAGACGTACCAGCGGCGTACGGCCACCAGCAGGATCTCGAAGAGGTCGATCGCTGGCCCCCAACAATCCGTGCGCCGCCGTGGATGACGACCATCCTAAGGCCGGCAACTCTACTCTCTCGTAAGAAGACAGATGCGCCGGTCCCGGCAGGCGGGCGGTGACGATGACCACCGCACGGATGGGGCAACTCTCCTCTAACCAGAGAGTAGGGTCTGCCCGGGGCTCGCCGCCCCACCCACCTTCGACCCCGGAATGAGTCGCGCGTTGCCAGCACCATCGGCGGTCCGTGGACCGCGCCTGTCCCGCCCCTCCTGGTTGTCCCCCCGGGTCCTGCGCACCGAGACACTGGCCGGCCTCGTCGTCGCCCTGGCCCTGATCCCCGAGGCGATCTCGTTCTCGATCCTGGCCGGGGTCGACCCCCGGGTCGGGCTCTTCGCGTCGTTCACGATGGCCGTCACCATCGCCATCTGTGGCGGCCGGCCGGCGATGATCTCGGCGGCGACCGGCGCGGTCGCCCTCGTCGTGGCACCGCTGGTTCGCACACACGGGGTCGACCACCTGGTGGCGGCCGTCATCCTCGGCGGGCTGATCCAGATCGTACTGGCGCTGCTCGGGGTCGCCCGGCTGATGCGGTTCATCCCGCGCAGCGTGATGGTGGGCTTCGTCAACGCCCTCGCGATCCTGATCTTCGTGGCGCAGGTTCCGCACCTGCTCGGCGTTCCCTGGCTGGTCTATCCCCTGGCGGCCGCCGCCCTCGTGATCATGGTCGGGCTGCCGCGGATCACCACCGCGGTCCCGGCCCCGCTGGTCGCCATCGTCGCGCTCACCGCCTTCACCGCACTCGCCCACGTGGCCGTACCGACGGTGGGTGGTCAGGGCGAGCTACCCGACAGCCTGCCCACCCTCGGCCTGCCGGACATCCCGTACGACTGGCAGACGCTGCGCGTGATCGCCCCGTACGCCTTCGGCCTGGCCCTGGTCGGGCTGATGGAGTCGCTGATGACCGCCAAGCTCGTCGACGACATCACCGGAACCCGGTCGAGCAAGACCCGCGAGTCCTGGGGGCAGGGTGTGTCGAACGTGGTGACCGGCCTCTTCGGCGGGATGGGCGGCTGCGCGATGATCGGCCAGACGATGATCAACGTGAAGACGTCCGGCGCCCGTACCCGGTTGTCGACGTTCCTCGCCGGGGTGTTCCTGCTGGTCCTGGTCGTGGTGCTGGGCGACGTGGTGGCCATGGTCCCGATGGCCGCCCTGGTCGCCGTGATGATCGTCGTCTCGGCCACCACCTTCGACTGGCACAGCGTCGCGCCGGCCACCCTGCGGCGGATGCCGTGGGGCGAGACCATCGTGATGGTCACCACCGTGGCCGCCACCATCGTCACCCACAACCTCGCCATCGGCGTGGTGCTGGGCGTACTGGCGGCCATGGTGATCTTCGCGCGGCGGGTCGCCCACCTGGTCGAGGTCACCAGCGTGCTGGACCCGGACGGCGGCACCCGGATCTACTCCCTCTACGGCGAACTCTTCTTCGCGTCCAGCAACGACATCGTCACCCGGTTCGACTACGCCTCCGACCCGGACCATGTCGTGATCGACATGTCGGCGGCGCACATCTGGGACGCCTCGTCGGTGGCCGCGCTCGACGCGATCGTCACCCGGTACGCGGCCCATGGCACCACCGTCGAGATCACCGGACTGAACGAGTCGAGCGCCCGGATGCACGCCACCCTGGCCGGTCAACTGAAGGTCGGACACTGATGGACACTAGGTGACATGACCGAGCGGAGCGAGGGGGCGCATGACCGAGCGGAGTGAGGGATCCAATCAGCTCATGCAGATCGGCGAGGCCGCCGAGCGGGTCGGGTTGAGCATCCGCACCATCCGCCACTACGAGGAGGCCGGACTGATCGTCCCGTCGGCCCGCAGCGACGGCGGGTTCCGTCTCTACACCCAGCCGGACCTCGACCGCCTCGCCGTGGTCAAGCGGATGAAGCCCCTCGGGTTCACCCTGGAGGAGATGCGCGACCTGCTCGACCTGCTCGACGCGCTGTCCGGCACCGACCCGGGCGACGAGCGGACCGCCCTGCTCGAACGGCTGGCGATGTTCCACCAGGCGGCGATGGCGCGCGTGCAGGCGCTGCGGGACCAGCTCGCCACCGCCGAGGGCTTCGCCCGCCAGATGCAGGACCAGCTCGACATCCACCGGCGCTGACCCGGCGTAGGTCCGGCGCCCGCCGGGGCGGGCTGCCGGGCGCCTCCCAGCGAAGCCGGCTAGGTTCATCCCATGGCGGAGTTGGTGTACCCGCCCGTCATCGCCACCGCAAAGGCGATGTTCCGGGTGTTGGACCTGCGGATCAGGGTAGAGGGCGAGCAGCACATCCCCCGGCAGGGCGGGGCGGTGATCGCGAGCAACCACGTCAGCTACCTGGACTTCATCTTCTGCGGTCTCGGCGCCCAACCGGCCCGCCGGCTGGTGCGGTTCATGGCCAAGAAGTCGGTGTTCGACCACCGGATATCCGGGCCGCTGATGCGTGGCATGCGACACATCCCGGTCGACCGCAACGCGGGGATCGCCTCCTACCGCGAGGCGCTGGCCAAGTTGAAGGACGGCGAGGTGGTCGGCGTCTTCCCGGAGGCCACGATCAGCCGGTCGTTCACCGTCAAGGAGCTGAAGACCGGGGCCGCGCGGATGGCGCACAGTGCCAAGGTCCCGCTGATCCCGATGGCGATCTGGGGCACCCAGCGGTTGTGGACGAAGGGCCGGCCCCGTACGTTCACCCGCCACGTGCCGATCACGATCCTGATCGGCGAGCCGGTGCCCACGCAGCGTGACCAGGAGGCGGTCACCGCCGAGCTGCACACCGCGCTCTCCACGCTGGTCGACCGCGCCCAGCGCGACTATCCGGACCTGCCGTCCGGGCCCGAGGACGGCTGGTGGCAGCCGGCGCATCTGGGTGGCAGCGCCCCGACGCCGCAGGAGGCGGCGGCACTCGACGACGCGGCCCCGGCCCGTTGACCGCCGTGGTGCCGCCGGCCCGTCCGGCGGCACCACCTCCGTGCGCTCAGTCGTCGCCCTCGGCGGTCCAGGCCAGCGCGGCGGCCCGGATCTCCTCGACCGGTATGTCGCGGTCGTGCCGGGCCACACACCAGCGCAGCCCGAAGGGGCAGCGGAACACTCCCATCCGGTCGCCGGAGAACGCGTCGCCGACCGCCGACAGCGGGGTCGCCCCGGCGGACACCGCGCGGGCGAAGACGGCGTCCGGGTCCTCGACCCAGTACGTCAACGTGAAAGCGTTGCCCTGCTCCGGCGGTCCGACCAGCCCGAGGTCGGGCATCGGGGCACCCAGCTGGAAGACCGAGTCGCCGAGCCGCACCTCCGCGTGGATGATCTCGCCGTCCGGACCGTCGATCCTGGTCAGCACCTCCCCGCCGAGCACGTCGCGGTAGAAGTCGACGGCCCGGGCCGAGTCGTTGACGGTGACGTACGGCATCAGGCGTTGCGTGCCGGCCGGCGCCGGCCCACGAGCAGGGGTTTTGTTGTCGGTCATATGGTGCATGCTGCTCTGGTGGACCGGCCACCGCTTGGAAAAACGCGACACCTTCCGGCGCCGACCGCGAGCCGCCACGGCCTGCTCGGCGTGCGCGCCCGGGATTTCGACCTCGACCGGGCGCCCGCCTCGGCCGACCTCGCGGGCCTCGTCGAGCGGCACTGGCTGGTCCGCTGGGACCTTCCCGAGGACCGGGAGGGTTCGGTCAGCCTGCTCCCCCACCCGTGCGTCAACCTGTTCGCCACCGGTGGACCGGTCGCCGTGGCCGGGGTCGGCGACACGGTGTTCACCTACCGCTACCGGGGGCGCGGCCACGTCTTCGGGGTGAAGTTCCGACCGGGCGGGTTCGCACCGTTCCTGGCCGGCCCGGTCGCCCGGCTCACCGGCCAGACCAGGCCGCTCGCCGAACTCTGGGGCGCGGCCGACGCCGCCCGGCTGGCCCGCGAACTGGCGGCCGCCGGCCCGGATCTCGACGCGCTGGCGACGATCGCCGAGCGCCACCTGCGGGCCCGCCGGCCCGCCCCGGATCCCGAGGTCGAGCGGGTCGGGCGGATCGTACGGACCCTGTTGCACGACCGGTCGGTGGTCCGGGTCGACGAGGTGGCGACCCGGTTCGGGCTGTCGTCCCGGTCGTTGCAGCGGCTCTTCCAGCGCTACGTCGGAGTCAGTCCGAAGTGGATACTCCGGCGCTACCGGCTGCACGAGGCGGCCGCCCGGCTGGCGGAGGACGGGCCGGCCAACTGGAGCGAGGTCGCCGCCGACCTGGGCTACTTCGACCAGTCGCACTTCATCCGCGACTTCAGCGCGGCGGTGGGGATGACCCCGGCCGCGTACGCCGACGCCTGCCGCCGCCACGTCCAGCCGGTGAGCGCCTGACCCGCGCCGTACCGGGGCGGGTGTGGCGCCAGCTCGCGTTACCGGCCGGTAGGGTCGGTGCACGCGTGGGAGGAGTGGTCGATGGCCGACGACAGGACGCTGGGCGGGGACCGGGCGGCGGGCCGTCCGGGGCTCGGGCTCGACGTGGCCGGCGGCACCGCGACGATCCGGATCGACAACCCGGCCAAGCGCAACGCGATGACCGTACGAATGTGGCGGGAGCTGCCGGTGCTGCTCGACCGGCTCGCCGCCGACCCCCGGGTACGGGTGCTCGTGCTGACCGGGGCCGGCGACACGTTCTGTGCCGGCGCGGACATCGGCTCGCTCGACGAACTGCTCGGCGTCGGCGGCGACGGCGGGGACGGCCAGATCGCCGCGGTGGTCGCCGAAACCGCGCTGGCGGCGTTCCCGAAACCGACGATCGCCGAGATCCGTGGCCACTGCGTCGGCGGCGGCTGCCAGCTCGCCGTCGCCTGCGACCTACGGATCGCCGCCGACGGCACCCGGTTCGGGATACCACCGGCCCGGCTGGGCGTGGTCTACCCGCTGCCCACCACCCGCCGGCTGGTCGAGCTGGTCGGGCCGGCCGCGGCGAAATACCTGCTCTACTCCGCCGAACTCGTCGACACCGCGCACGCGGCCCGGATCGGGCTGGTCGACGAGGTGGTGCCCGCCGACCGGCTGGCCGACCGGGTACGCGCCCTCGCCGCGACACTGGCCGAACGGTCCCTGCTCACCCAGTCCGCCGCCAAGGAGTACGTCGCCCTGGCGTCCGCGGCCCGGCACGGCGGCGCCGACCCGGGTGCCGGGCGGGTGGCGTACTGGGAGCGGGAGATGCGGACCGCCGGTGACCTGGCCGAGGGGGTCGCGGCGTTCCACGAGCGCCGCGCACCGAGGTTCACCTGGAACCCGCCCGGCCCCGGTCAGACGCCGGCCGGATAGGTCTCCAGTTCGCCGGGCACCATCCGGGCCGACAGCGGGTGCAACGGCGTGCTCTGGTCGCACCAGACGAAGGCGTCGTAGCGGTCGCCGAGCCGGGTCGGCACGTAGTTGCCCCAGCGTTCGACCTCCGGGTCGTAGACGACGCCGACCGCCCGGTGCTCGAACTCCGCGGCAAGCCAGGCCGGCCGATCCTCGCGCGGGAAGACCAGCAGGGCGCGTTCCGGAAGCACCGTGTGCAGCCGGTCCTCCAGCGACCCCGGGCGGGCCGGCGGCAACTCCATCACCTGCGCCGGCGCACCCCACTCGCTGCCGGCGACCACCTCGCCCCGATAGCTTCCGAAGCCGACCAGGACCACGTCGTCGGGGCCGTACCGCTCCCGGGCCAGCTCGCCGATGTTGACCAGCCCGGACCGGGTCATGCTGGTCGCCCGGGCGTCCCCGACATGGGTGTTGTGCGCCCACACCACGGCCTTCGCACCGGTGCCGTAGAAGGTCAGCAGCCGGTCGAGGGTGTCGGCCATGTGGGTGTCGCGGACGTTCCACGAATCCGGGCCGCCCCGGACCATCGCCCGGTAGTAGCGCTCGGCCCCGGCGACCACCTCGCCGTTCTGCCAGGCCGAGAAGCGGTCGGCGCCGTCCCGGGCGGCGCGCGTCCGCAGCTGCGTGAGCATCCGGACGACCTCGCCCTGACACTCGTCGTCGACCATCGCGTAGACCTGCGGGTCGCCACCGAACGGCTCGAAGCAGCGGTACGCCTCCTCCGCCGCGCGACGGGCCGGCGGGTCGTCCTCCCCCAGATGGTCGAGGATCGCGTGGATCGACTCCCAGAGGCTGTAGACGTCGAGCCCGTGGAAGCCGACCCGCTGCTCCGGCGACCGGTCGAGGTTCCACGCCCGCAGCCACCGGCAGAAGCGGGCCACCTCCGCGTTGGCCCACATCCAGGTCGGCCACCGCTCGAACCGCTGCAACGCGACCTGCGGGTCGGGATCGGCGCCGGGTACGCCGGTGACCGAGCGGTGCACCCGGTCGCAGTCCGGCCAGTCTCCCTCGACGGCGACGAACGAGAACCCGTACTCGGTGACGAGCCGACGGGTGAGCTGCTCGCGCAGCCGGTAGTAGTCGTACGTGCCGTGGCTCGCCTCGCCGAGTTGCACGATCCGGGCGTCGCCGATCCGGGCGAGGAGGGGGTCGAAGTCGTCCGGGCCGGCCAGCCGGTGGGCGATCCGCCCCAACGTCCCACCCCAGCCGGCGTCGTTCTCGCCGAGGTTAGCGTCATACAAGGACATACCAACTCCTACCCACCCCTACCACCACCAAACCCCCACCCCCACCCCGCGCCGCCCCGCCCCCCACCCGCCGCGTTGATCAAGGAGAAGTTAAGCGGCAATCCGCCATAAGACGGGCACGCTTTCTCCTTGATCAACGCGAAAGGGGCGGGGCGGGAGTGTGGACGGGGGTTTGCGGGTACGGGGGTGGTCATGACCAGTCAGCAGCTTCCGTGGGAGGAACAGCTCAGCGGCCTGGACTATCCGGTGTCGAAGGAGGATCTGATCAGGCGGGCGCAGGAGAGCGGCGCGGACACCAAGACGATGCAGGCACTGCGCTCGCTGTCGGTCGACCGGTTCGGCTCCGCCGCCGAGGTCACCGGCGCGCTCGGCCCGCTCCGCTGACCCTGGCCGCCCATCCCGCGTCACCCGGCCGGGGCCACCGAACCAGACCGACCGACACCGGCCGTCCACCCCGCGCCACCCGGCCGGGCCACCGAACCAGCACGGCCGCCGGCCGTCCAGCCCGCACCGGCACGCGGCCGCACCGCACCGGCCGGCGGCCGAAGCGCGCCGCCCACGGCCGGGAGCAGGCCGTCAGCCGTTGAGGTACGCCAGCACGGCCAGCACCCGCCGGTTGTCGTCGTCCGACTGCGTCAGGTCGAGTTTGCCGAAGATGCTCGCGGTGTGTTTGCCGACCGCGCTCTCGCTCAGGAACAGCCGCTGGGCGATGGCGCTGTTCGAGCGCCCCTCCGCCATCAGCTCCAGCACCTCGCGCTCACGTGGGGTCAGCCGGGCGAGCGGTCCGGCCCGGCCGGTGCCGGTGAGCAGCCGGGCGATGACGTCGGGATCCATCGCGGTGCCGCCGGCCGCGACCCGCCGTACGGCGTCGACGAACTGGTCGGCGTTGAAGACCCGGTCCTTGAGCAGGTAGCCGACGCCGCCCGACCCGTCGGCGAGCAGCTCGCGGGCGTACAACTGCTCGACGTGCTGCGACAGCACCAGCACCGGCAGGCCCGGGATCTCCCGGCGGGCGGCCAGCGCGGCCTGTAGCCCCTCGTCGGTCTGGGTCGGCGGCAGCCGTACGTCGACGACCGCGACGTCGGGTCGCAGCCCGATCAGCGCCTCGTGCAGTTCCGGGCCGGTCTCGACGGCCGCGACGATCTCGAACCCGTGCGCGGTGAGCAGCCGCGACAACCCCTCCCTCAGCAGGTAGAGGTCCTCGGCGAGGACAACACGCACGGCAGCTCCAATACGACGGTCGTCGGACCGCCCGGCGGGCTGTCGACGGTCACGACGCCGTCGAATGTACCGAGCCGCCGTTCGATGCCGCGTAGCCCGGTGCCGCGGGTCGGGTCGGCGCCGCCGTGGCCGTCGTCGGTGACGACGATCCGCAGGGTGTCGTCGCGGTGGCCGATGTCGACGGCGATCCGGCCCGCCCCGGCGTGCCGCACCGCGTTGGTGATCAGCTCGCTGACCGCGAAGTAGGCCGCCGACTCCACCGGGGCCTCCGCCCGGCCCGGCAGGTCCACGGTCACCTCGACGGGCAGCGGACAGTCCAGGGCCAGCGCCCGTACGGCGTCGCCGAGGCCACGTTCGGCGAGCACCGGCGGGTGGATGCCGCGTACGAGGTCGCGCAGTTCGGTCAGGGCCCGGGCGGCGTTGTCGCGGGCTTCGGCGATCAGTTCGCGGGCGACGGCCGGGTCGCGTTCGACGAGTTGTTCGGCGGCGCCGAGGGTGAGGCCGAGGGCGACGAGCCGGGCCTGCGCGCCGTCGTGCAGGTCGCGCTCGATGCGGCGCAGTTCGGCGGCCTGCACCTCGGTGGCGTCGGCGCGGGTCTCGGTCAGCCGCCGCACCCGCAGCGCGAGCCGGGCCCGCAGTGTCGGGCCGAGCAGCAGCGCCGTCCAGCGGCCGTGCAGGCGCAGCAGCCGTGGTGCGACGACCAGGCCGGCGGCGGCCAGCGCCAACCCGACCGGTACGGCGGCCGCGCCGTTCCCGGCGACGTTGCCGTGCCAGGGTCCGAGGTCGTCGCCCCGCAGGCCGATGAGAACCGTGAACCGGGGCAGCGCCAGTCCCCAGATGCCGTAGCCGATCGCGCCGAGCGGCACCGTCAGCAGCGCTCCCCCGACCAGCGGGTCCAGCAGTTGCCAGATGATGTCCCGCCAGCTCGCCGGGTCGCGGTTCAGCCAGGTCACCCGCTGGGCGTAGGCGGCCATCCGGGTCGTCTTGTACAGGGCCTTGTCGACCTGGTAGAGCCCGTCGGGGCGACGCTGCAGGGACGGCCTGGGCCGGTACGGCTCGGGGATGTCCACCCCGGACCAGCGGGCCAGCCGGCGGCGGAGGTTGGCCAGCGGGCGGGAGTGCTCGACGACGGGCGGGAGGACGACGATGAGGCCGACCCCGTAGGAGAGGATGACGGCGAGCGCGCTCAGCACCCCGACCGGTACGACGAGCAGGGTCAGGCCGAGCAGGGCGAGCATCCGGACCAGCACCAGCAGCCGCAGCAGGATCCACCGCTTGACGGGGGTGAGGACCGGCTTCACCGGGCGCAGCAGCAGCCGGGTCCAGCGGGCGTGCGCCGACAGCAGCGCCGGTGCGACGGTGACGCCGGCCGTGGCGGCGAGCAGGCCGAGCGGGACGGCCCACCAGCCGGCCCCGGTCGGATCGGTGACACCGACGTACCCGAGCCACCCGCCGCCCGCGACCAGTGCGGCGGGCAGCACGGCGAGCGGCCCGCCGACGACCGGTTCGAGGAACGCCCAGCGCAGGTCGCGCCAGGTGGCGGTGTCGCCGAGCACCCAGTCGATCCGGTCCATCCACGCCGGGAACCACGGCCTGCGGTAGAGCTGCCGGTCCCGCTCGTACAGCCCGTCGGGGCCGGGCTGCGGCGGCTGCGGACGCGGCCGGTACGGCGAGGAGATCTCGACGCCGGACCAGCGCCCGGCGAGCCGGCGGGCCAGGTCGGGCAGCCACCTGGCGACGACCAGCGGCCGGGGCAGCAGGAAGACCATGCCGAGGATGAACCCCGGCACGAAGAGCGCCATCTGCAGCGTGAACGAGACGGCCGCGGCGACGGCGAGCCCGCCGAGGGCGAACCCGCGTACGACGGCCCCCGTGTGCCGCCGGACCAGCTCGCCTGTCATGTCGACCAGTCTGGCCGACCGGTGTTCGTGCCGGCATTGACCCTGCGCGCCACCCCGGGGTGTGGCTAACCCCACCCCGGTGACGGTCACGGCGAGCTTTGCGACCCCCATACATCGACAAGCCGTGATATACGCCCGATTGGGTAGGTAAGAGTCTTTCCGCCCTCCCTGCGGTTCCGGTCAGGTCAGGGCGATCCCGGCCGGCTGACCTCCGTCGCCCGTCCCGGTCCCCGGACCGTCGGGTACGGCCGACAGGCGCCCGGCCCGACGCGATGCTGAACCGTCACGGAGCGTCATGCCTGGCAGCCTTCGGTCACTCGCGTTCGACCGCACGTACGGCGTTCGGCGCAGCACCTCGACCGGATGGCCGGTTCTGCTCGGTTACGGCCTCATTTCACGTAACCGCACTCCGTCCGGGGTGCGGACACAGTGCCGTATCAAGGCTGGACGGAACGTGTACCCCTCGCGGACACTATGCCCGCACTACTTCGGATAGTGATGACCGACGACGTGTGGGGGATTACGGTGAGCGAACCGATCCTGGTGGTCGACCTCGGCACGTCAGGCACCCGGGCCGCGCTCGTCGACGGCAATCAGGTCACCCTTGTCAAGGAACCCGGGGGCGGGTCGAGCTGGCCGTCCGCCATCTGCCTCGACGACGCCGGACCGGTCGTCGGCACCGCCGCCGAGTTGTGCAAGCGCACCCTGCCCCGCCGCTACATCGAGGGGCCGCGCCGGGCCCTCGACGCCCATGCCTCGATGCGGTTGGAGGACCGGGAGATCAGCGGGGTCGACGCGCTGACCCTGTTCGTGAGTGTCCTGCGCGCCGAGGCGGCACGGCTGCTGGGTAGCCCGCCGTCCCGCCTCTCGCTCGCCGTGCCGGCCGACTACGAGCCGGGCGACCCCCGCCGCGACCTGATGATCGGGATCGGCGAGGCGGCCGGTTTCACCGACGTCGAACTGCTGCCCGACGCGGTCGCCGCCGCACTCGACCCCGACGTCAGCGACAACCTTCCGGCCGGCGCGCTGGTGCTGGTCTGCGATCTCGGTACGAACTGGACGGTCGGTCTGGTCCAGGTCTACGGGAGCCACACCACCCTGCTGTCGCAGCGCGGCAGCGCCGCCGGCCACCACATCGACGCCCAACTGATCAACGATCTGCGGGAGCGGGCCCGGGACTGGCTCGAACCGCTGCTCGCCGCGCCCGGCGATCCCGGCCTGCGGGCCTACTACGAGATGATCGATTTCATCCGGCAGCTCAAGCACCAGCTCAGCGGCGGCGGCGAGGAAGTCGTCGACCACCTGACCGCGCTCAGCCCGCCGCACCGGCTCACCCGCGACCGGCTCACCGCGATCGCCACCCCGGCGCTGCACTGGCTGGTGGAGAGCTGCCACGCGCTCGTCAGCGAGCACGGGCTCACCCTGGCCGACGTCGCCGCCGTCGTACTCGCCGGTGGCGGCGCCCGGCTGCAGATGGTCGTACCCGGGATGCTCGACGGGCTGGGGTTCCGCGACGGCGCCACCGCCCACCCGTTACGCCGCTCCGGCGAGCCCGAACTGGCGGTGCTGCGCGGCGCGGCCCGCTACGCGGCCGGCGCGGCCGCCCGGGTCGTTCCCGCCGAGCGACCCCGCTGGCAGGTCGAACCACTCACCTGGGACATCCCCGGCGGCGTGGGACGGCTGCAGCGCTGGCTGGTCCCCGAGGGCGCGCCGTTCGCGGCCGGCGAGCCGGTCGCCCGGGTCCGCACCGCCGACGAGCGGGTCTTCGACCTCACCGTGGCCCGGTCCGGCACCCTGGTCTCGCACCGGTCCGCCGCGGGCGGACCCGTCGGCCCGGTCATGGTCGCCGGTGCCGCCCGCGACCGCGGGGGCATGCCGCTCGACGCGCCCAACCGCCGCCTGCACCTGGAGTCGCGAGGTGTCTGGCAACTGCACGCCGACCGGCAGTTGCTGGTGGAGTGCACCCGGGCCCCGTCGGTACGGCTACGTTCGCTGCTCGACGGGGCGGTGCTCGGCGACTTCCGCCCCGAGGCCGGCGTGGACGCGACCACCAGGGGCCGGGTGTTCGTCGACCCGGACGGGCGGTTCTGCCTCGTGGGCTGGGACGCCGACGGGTGGTTCTCGGTGTGGGAGGTGGAGACCGGCAAGCTCAACACCCGGTTCCGCGATCCCGGCGGGCCGTTCAAGGTCCTGGTCGACGAGACCGCGTGGCGGCTGGCCACCGAGGGCGGCAGCCGTGGGGTCGGACTACGCCGCCGCGCCGCGACGACGCTGTGGGACCTGCGCACCGGCAGCCGGCTCGAACGGCTGAGCGACGAGCACTGGCGCCGGCAGCATCCGGGCTTCGCCGAGCTGAGCGGCCGGGACGGTTTCGGCACGACGACCACCAGCCCCGACGGTCAGCTGAGGGCCGACGCCAGCCCCGCGCCGAACGGCGATCCGGTCGTCGCCGTACACGACGCGACCACCGACCACGAACTGTTCCGCCTACGCGGCAGCGCCGGCCACCAGGGCCGGGTCGGGTTCAGCGCCGACAGCCGCTATCTACTGGTCAACTGGGAGTCCGAGGAACGGAGCCTGGTCGATGTCTACGACGTCTGACAAGCCGGTGCTGATCATCGACATCGGCACCACCTCGTCGTCGGCCGTGGTGGTCCGCGGCGACTCGGTGTCCCTGGTGCCCGAGCCGGCGACCGGCCTGCGCAGCTGGCCCTCGGCCGTCTACTGGGACGGCGCGCAGATGCTCGTCGGCAGCCCCGCCGAGCAGCGCAAACGGTCCGATCCGACGGCCTACGCCACGGAGTTCAAGCGCGGCCTGGCGGCCGACACCCCCACCGTGCTCGGGCACCGGCGGTTCCGGCCGATCGAGCAGGTGGCGGCCGTGCTCGTGGCCCTGCGTACGGAGGCCGAACGGCTGCACGGCGGGCGGATCGAGCGGGCGGTGATCACCGTACCGGCCACCTATGCGCCGACCCCGCTCGATCCCACGGCCACCGCCCCGGCCGACACCCGCCGGGCGCAGATGGTCGCCGCCGGTGAGGCGGCCGGCTTCGAAACCGTCGAACTGCTGCCCGAGCCGGTCGCGGCCGCCTTCGCCCCGGTCGCCGGGCCACCGCTGGGCAACGGCGACCTGGTACTCGTCTACGACCTCGGCGGCGGCACCTTCGACACCGCGCTGGTGCGGATCGACGAACGCCGGCACGAGGTGCTCGGGCACGCGGCCATCGACGACGGGGGCCGCGACATCGACGCCCTGCTGGCCGCCCAGATCCACAGCGACGGGCAGCAGTGGCTCGCTCCACTGTTGCGGACCGCGGCGGCCAGCCCGTCGGCGCCCGCGACGCTGCGGCTGGGCATGGCGGTGACCGACTTCGCGCAGCGGATCAAGCACCGGCTCAGCGACACCGCCACGGTCGAGGACTACCTGCTGCCGGACGTGCCCGCCTACCGGCTGTCGCGCACCGAGCTGGCCACCCTGGCGGCGCCGCTGCTGAGCCGTACGGCGCAGTGCTGCGCGGCCATGCTCGACCGCCTGAACGTCGCGGCCCACCAGGTCGACGCGGTGTTGCTGGTCGGTGGCGGGTCGCGGATGCCGGCGGTCACCGAGACGGTACGGCGTGCCTTCGGCCGCCCGATCCGTACCGCCGACGACCCCGAACTGGCGACCGTGCTCGGTGCCGCCCGCTGGCTGGCCCGCAGCGGGCCGCGGACGCTGCCGGCGTGGTCGTCACCGGAACGGATCGCACCGCTGTCGTTCGGCATCCCCGGCGGCTCGACCCGGCTGCTGCGCTGGCTGGTCCGGCCCGGCGAGGTCTATTCGGCCGGCACCCGGCTGGCCCGTACCCGGCTGCCGAGCGGTGCCATCTGGGATCTGACCGCCGCCAACCCCGGCACCCTCGAACGCCTGCTCGTCCAGCCGGGGACCGACGTGACCAGCCAGGACTGGCTGGCGCTGGCCCGGCACTGAGCCCCTGGCCGGCGCGGCCCGAGCACCGGCGGGGCGGCCCCGGCCGGTGCTCGCCCGGCCAGTGCTCGGCCGACCGATCGGAACCCTGGTCAGGCGGCCCGGCCGCAGCGGACCGGGTGGTGGGCGTCGCGGAGCGGGCCGGGCTGCCAGACCCGCTGGCCGGCCTTGTCCGACGTCACCTTCTCCGGTCCCGGCCGCTCGACGCCGGGTCGGCTGGCGGGCCGCTCGGCTCCTCGCGATTCGCCGCCCCACTGTCCGGCGGACGGCTGGTCCGCGGCCGGTCGGGCCGAGCCGACGACCGGGATGACCCGGTTCACCCGGCTGATCCGCAGTACGCGCCGAACCAGCGGGGTCGGCCGGCACAGCACGAGCTGGGTGCCCCGGGCGCGCAGCCGCAGGTGCGCGGCGATCAGCGCACGGACCCCCGCCGCGGTGAGGAACTCGAGGCCGGACAGATCCACCCGGGCGGTCGTCGCGCCGGCCGGTAGCGACCACAGCAGCACCCGGAACTCGTCGACATTGGCGATGTCGATCTCCCCGACGACCCGCACCTCCAGCGTGTCACCGGCGGCGTCCACGGTCACGTCCAGACGGGTCGTCGACAGTGCCTGCACCCTGATCAGCTCCACATACCGAGCCTAGGCACCCCCTCTGACATCCGCGACCTGCTGACAGCGGAGTCGGGCCTGCCCCTTCGGCGCAGACCGGGCCGTACGGAGTAGGCCCCGGGTAGGAGGCCGACCCTGAGTGGCGTACGGGGGATGTCCCCCAGCCGCCGGTCAGCGGGCCGGGGCGACCGCCACCGTGCCGGCGCCGGACCGGGCCAGTTCGGCGGCGGCGAGTACGGCCACCACGTCGCGGCCGAACCGGACGTCGAGCAGCCCGCCCCGGGCCCCGGTGGCGATCTCGTCGAGCAGCAGGTCGACGGCGGTGGTGAGCGCCTCGACCGCGGTGGTCTCGCCGGGCGGCACGGTCGCCAGCCCCGCCGTCCCGTAGAACGTGACCTCGTTCGTCCGGGCGGCGGGTGGGGCGTCGACGGTCAGCGACATGGTGCTGGCCGCGCCCCCGGCGTGCCGCAGGAGCAGGTGCACGGTGTGGTCCGGGGCGTCCATCGCGGCGACGTGGGTGACCGGCCCGAGCACCGGTACGACCACCGAGAGCATGTGCGGCCCGACGTCCCACAGCCCGCCGTGCCGGCGCCGCCAGGTCGAGCCGAGGTGTGGACTGCCCGGCTCGAAGATCGACGCGAAGAGGATCGCCCGGGCGCCGGTCCAGCCGCCGGTGGTCACCGCCCGGTCGAGGAAGTCGACGACGGTACCGCGGAACCGGTTGGTGAAGAAGACGGCCGAGGCGACCCCGCTGCGCCGTACGGCGTCGACCACCCGGTCGGCCTCGGCGAGGTCGAGCGCGAGCGGCTTGTCGAGGAGCAGGTGCCTGCCGGCCTGCGCGGCCCGTACGGCGATTTGGGCCTGCACGTCGGGCGGCAGTGCGACGGCGACCGCGTCGACGTCGGCGATGAGTTCGTCGACGTCGTGGTAGGGGCGGGCGCCGTAGCGGTCGGCGAGGTCGGCGGCCTTGGCCGGGTCGCGGCCGAAGACGCCGACGAGTTCGGCCCCCGGATGCCCGACGATCGCGGGGGCGTGCGCATTCGCCGCCCAGTTGCCGGTGCCGAACAGCCCGAACCGCAGTCCCATCCCGCCCCCTCCGGTCGCCTCGTCGCCGGTCAGTCTGCCCGACCGGCGGCCGGGGCCGTTCCGCGCCCCCGGCGCGGTCTCGTCACCGCCCGGTTGGCGGCCACGACGGCCAGCCCGATGAGGTAGAAGGCGCCGCCGAACACCAGGGTGTTGACGGCGATCCCGCCGTAGCCCAGCTCGGTCACGTCGACGAACGGGTACGGGTAGGTCCCGGTGACCAGGCCGCGGACCAGCGCGAAGGCCAGGTAGGCCAGCGGGTACGCCAGCCAGAGCAGCGCGTACCGGAAGCGGGCCCGGGACCGGTCGAGCAGCAGCCAGTCGAGGACCGCGAGGATCGGGGTCAGGGTGTGGGTGAGCTGGTTACCGAGCTGGAGCAGCGCCGACGCGGCGGCGGCCTCGTCGGCCATGGAGAACTCACCGGCGCCGTTCATCAGCACGAGGTGGTAGACCAGCCCGGTGATGACCATGTAGGTGGTGACCGCGCCCTTGACCACCGCCGGCGGCTGCCCGCCGCGCCGGGCGAGCAGGGCGGCGTACGCGGCGAAGCAGCCGAGCAGCAGGTTGCTCTGGATGGTGAAGTAGGGCAGCAGTCCGGGCAGGGTGTCGGCGCCGACCGCGGTCACCCCGACCCCGACCAGCACCGCCAGCACGGTCACGATCCGCAGGGCGACGGCCACCCGGCGACCACCATCGATCATGAGCGGAAGCTATCAGTCCCGACCGCCGCCACCCCGGACGACACTTGCCACTTTTGTCGGAATTCTCCCGCCCGTACGCGACGTCAGCGCAACCGGGACCGGCTCGCCCGCCACTCGACCGCGAGCATCGCCTCGTGCGCCTCGGTCGCCGCCACCACGGCCTCGTCGAGCAGCGCCCGCGCCGCACACTCGGCGATCCCGGCCGCCTCGTCGGCCCGGCGCAGCGCCAGGTTGGCCCGGTCGTGGACCCGCCGCGCCCCCAGCTCCCGCATCCGCCACCGTTCGGCGGCCCGCTCGCGCTCGGCCAGCACCGGGTCGGCCCCGTCCGCGCCGGACCACACCCGGCGCAGCTCGTCGATCGAGATGTCGCCCCGCCGGTACGCCGACAGCGCCGCCCGGGTCACCGTCCGGTCCCGGCCGCCGGCGCCGTCGACCGCCCCCGCCGTCTCCCGCGCCGCCAGCACCTCCTGCCAGGCCAGGTGGTATCCCTTCGCGGCCCGCTCCTGGGCGGTCCACGCCTCGTCGCGGGCCCGCCGCGCGGCCAGCGCCGCCGAGCGGACCTCGACCGCGGCCGCACCGGCCCGGCCGGCCCGCTCCTGGGCGGCGACCGCGTGCGCGGCCAGCTCGGTGGCCTCGGCCCGAAGCTGCCCGAGGTCGGGGCGGGGCCCACGCGGACGGTCGAGGATCAACGCGAGGACAACCATGGCCAACAGGACACATCCGCCTACGACCGGCAAAGCCCACATGCCCGTCCCGCCCATGCCCGAGAACTATAGCCGCATATTGATCTGTTTCACATGATCGATTCCAGAAGCGCCATCCGCGGATCGCCTTACTACAGGCGTTAGTAGAGTGTGGCCGTGAACGGCGCTCTCGAAACCCTGACGATCGTGCTCGCCCTCGCGCTGGCGGCGTGGGGGCTGGTCGCGACCGTGCGCGACCGGGCCCCCGACCGGTCCCACCTGATCGGCCTCGCCGTGGTCGAGGTCGCGATCCTCGCCCTCGGCGTCGCGGCCCTGGTGGCGATCGCCGGTGGGGAAAGTCCCGCCGAGCCCGGCACCTTCTGGGGCTACCTCGCCACGATCGTCTGCCTGCCACCGATCGCCGCCGTGCTCGCCCGGATGGAACCGACCCGGTGGGGCTCCATCATCGTCACCGTCGTCTGCCTGGTCATCCCGGTGCTGGTCGTACGGCTGCAGCAGACCTGGGAGGTGGCCGGTGTCTGAACCGCGTACGGACACCCGGGTGTCGCGGATGCTCAACGGCGGCCCCGGCCGGGTGCTGATCGCCGTCTACCTGCTCTTCGCGATCGCGGCGACCGCCCGCGCCGGCCTGCAGATCGCGACCCGCTTCGGCGAGGCGCCGCTGGCCTACCTGCTGTCGGCGTTCGCCGCGGTGGTCTACATCATCGCCACCTACGGCCTGGCCCGGGCCGGCGAACTCGGCCGGCGGATCGCGCTGGTGTGCTGCACGATCGAACTCGTCGGGGTGCTCGTCGTCGGCACCGCGAGCCTGCTCGTCCCGTCCGCGTTCCCCGACGACACGGTGTGGTCGGGCTTCGGCGAGGGGTACGGCTACATCCCGCTCCTGCTGCCCGCGCTCGGCCTGCTCTGGCTCTGGCGGACCCGGTCCACCCGGGCCTGAGCCGGATCAGTCGCGCGGGCCGCCCGCGACGTAGATCACCTGCCCGGACACGAACGACGCACCCTCGCTGGCCAGGAAGGCGATGGTGTACGCGACGTCCTCGGGCCGGCCGACCCGGCGTACCGGGGTCTCGGCCGCGGCCCGCTCCTGCAACTGCGCGAAGTCGACGCCGAGCCGGGCCGCGGTGGCGGCGGTCATCTCGGTGACGATGAAGCCGGGTGCCACCGCGTTGGCGGTGATCCCGAACGGGCCCAGTTCGATCGCCAGCGTCTTGGTGAGGCCCTGCATGCCCGCCTTGGCCGCGGCGTAGTTCGCCTGCCCCCGGTTGCCCAGCGCCGAGGTGCTGGACAGGTTGACGATCCGGCCGTACCGCTGGTCGACCATGTGCTTCTGCACCGCCCGGGTGACCAGGAAGGCCCCCTTGAGGTGTACGCCGAGCACCGTGTCCCAGTCGGCCTCGGTCATCTTGAAGAGCAGGTTGTCGCGCAGCACGCCGGCGTTGTTGACCAGGACGGCGGGCGGGCCCAGTTCGGCCGCGACCCGGTCGACGGCCGCCCGCACCCCGGTCTCGTCGGCCACGTCCGCGCCGACGGCCAGGGCCCGGCCGCCGTCCCGCGTGATCTGCGCGACCGTGTCGGCGCAGGCCGCCTCGTCGAGGTCGAGCACGGCCACCGTGAACCCGTCGACCGCCAGCCGGCGGGCGGTGGCGGCCCCGATGCCGCGAGCGGCACCGGTGACGAGGGCGACGCGGGACTCCTCGAACATGCTGCGACCTTTCGCCGGTGACGAACCTGGGGCCGCAGCCTAACCCGGTGACCGCCCGGGCGCCCGCGCACCGGACCGCCGGCCGCCGGTCGGCTACCCGGGCACCTCGGTGGTCGCGCTGATGACGGCGTCGATGAGGCCGTACTCGCGGGCCTGCTCGGCGGTGAACCACCGGTCCCGGTCGGCGTCGCGTTCGATCTGCTCGACCGGCTGTCCGGTGTGGAACGCGATCCGCTCCTGGACGGTCCGTTTGACGAAGAGCATGTTCTCCGCCTGGATCCTGATGTCGGCGACCGTGCCGCCGAAGCCGCCCGACGGCTGGTGCATCATGATCCGCGTGTGCGGCAGGGCGAACCGCTTGCCGGCGGTGCCGGCACAGAGCAGGAACTGCCCCATCGAGCCGGCCAGGCCCATCGCGATCGTGGCCACGTCGTTGCCGATGAACCGCATCGTGTCGTAGATCGCGAGCCCGGCGCTCACCGAGCCGCCGGGAGAGTTGATGTAGAGGTGGATGTCGCGCTTCGGGTCGGCCGCGGCCAGCAGGAGCAACTGGGCGCAGACCGCGTTGGCCGTCTGGTCGGTCACCTCGCTGCCGAGCAGGACGATGCGTTCCTTCAGGAGCTGGTCGAAAAGCTGGGCGTCGTACGACGTCGGGGGCTGCTGCATGTGACCAGCGTGCGGGACCGGCGGTCCCGGACGCCCGTGGTTCTGCCCGAGGCGGATCTGCCCACGGCAGATCCATGGCCGGCGGCCAAGAGCTGACCGGCGGCCCGGAGCCGGACCCGCGGCCCGCCCGCCCCCCGGCCGCCCCGCAGCAACTCGGCGCGGACCTCCTCGAGCAGGTCGACCAGCGGCAGGTCCAGGGCCTGGCAGATGCCGGCGAGGATCTCGGACGAGGCCTCCTTACGGCCGCGTTCGATCTCGGAGAGGTACTGCACGGAGACACCGGCCGCCGCCGCGACCTCGCGCAGGATCCGCCCCTGCGCGTGCCGGGTACGCCGCAGCACCGTACCGATCGCCCACCGCAACAGCGACATTCCGACCACCTCCGTGTCCGTCACCCCATTCTGCCCGCCCGGTGACCGCGAGGTATGCCCGCGCCCCGCCGGGTGTGATTCCGTGATCACCGGGGTAGAGAACGGGATCAGGCAGGATTCCAGGTGAGGGAGCATGCCCCATGGCCGTTGCCGCCGAGCCGACCGAGATCGGCGGGTTGACCGGCTGGGTCGCCGGTGTCATCGAGTCGATGGGCGAGGTGGGCGTCGGCCTCCTGGTCGCGCTGGAGAACCTCATCCCGCCGATCCCGAGCGAGATCGTGCTGGCGATGGCCGGTTACCTGGCCGGCGAGGGCCGGGTCGACGTCGTCCTGGTGACCATCGCGGCGACCGCCGGCTCGGTGCTCGGCGCGCTGCTGCTCTACTGGCTCGGCGCGGCGGTCGGCGAGGACCGGCTGAAACGCTGGCTGGACCGGGTGCCGCTGGTGGATCTCGAAGACCTGGAGAAGGCCGACCGCTGGTTCGAGCGGCACGGCCGGTGGGCGGTGTTGTTCGGCCGGATGGTGCCGGTCGTACGCAGCCTGGTCTCGATCCCGGCCGGCGCCGACCGGATGCCGCTGGTGCAGTTCACCGCGTTGACCACGCTGGGCAGCGGGATCTGGAACTCGATCTTCATCGGTCTGGGCTTCGCGCTGGGCTCGCGCTGGCACGAGGTCGACCGGTACTACAACTACTTCGACTACGGGATCATCGGACTCTTCGTGGTGCTGATCGCCTGGTGGGTGGTGAAGAAGGTGCGCAAGCGACGGGCGAAGGCCGCCTCGGCCGGCCGCCCGGAAGGCTGACCGCCGGGAAGGGCTGACCGCGTGACGGTTCACGCCGGAGAGGCTGACCGCTGCGGGTTTCCGCCCGCCGCGGTCAGCCTCCTACCGTCCGGTCAGAATCCCGCGGTGATCGCGGTGAACTCCCAGTTCTGCTGCGCGATGCTGCTGCACTCCGAACTCAGGCCGCCGCCCGGGCACGGCCGGTCCCGGTTGACCGACCAGAACGCCAGCCGGGCCAGGTTCTTCGACTTCGCCCAGTCGCGGATCTGCGTCCACTGCTGCGGCGTGGTGATCTCGTTCTGGTCGGACCGGCCGTTCATCCCGGAGATGCCCATCCGGCCGTACGCCGTCGCGTCGGACCAGCCGAACGCGGTCTTCAGCGTGTTCTTCAGCCCCTCGGCGGCGCTGACCGTCGAGGTGTACATGTTCGCCCCGCCGCCGAAGTTGAACGGCATGATCGTCCAGACGTCGACGTTGGCCTGCAACTCCGCCGCCCGGTTGATCATCCGGGTGCCCCAGTACGTCGGGCCGGTGGTCGCCGTACCGATGGTCACGATCGTCTTCAGGTTCGGGTTGTTCTGCTTGAGGATCTTCAGCGCGTTCAGGATCCGGTCCTGCACGACCTCGCTCTCGAACTCGTCGGTGTTCTCCACGTCGAGGTCGATCGCCTTGAGGTTGTGCGCGGTCACCACCTGCTGCAACGCGCCGGCCAGGGCCTGCGGGGTCGAGCAGTTCGGGCCGAGCTTGTTGCCGCTCCAGCCACCGACCGACGGGATCACGTCGCCGCCGGCCGCCCGGATCTGGGCGATCTGCGCGGCGTCGGTGCCGCCGAGCAGCGGCCGGCTGCCGTCCCAGGCCGGGGTGCAGCCACCACCGGACAGGATGAACGCCTTGGTGAACCAGCGGATGCCGGTCGTCTGCATGATCGTGTTGATCGGTGGGACGCTGCCCCACGAGTAGATGTAGGGCGCCGCCCGCATCGCCCCGGACGGGGGCGGGTTGGTCGGCGGGGGCGTGGTCGGCGGCGGCGTGGTGACCGGGGGCGTGGTCGGGACCGGCCCGCCACCGCACGAGGTGCCGTTGACGGTGCAGTTGGTCGGGTCGCCGGAGCCGGCGACGATGAACCCGAACGAGGCGGTCGCCCCCGCCCCGAGGGCGCCGTTCCACGATTTGTTCCGGGCGGTCACCCGCTGACCTGCGGTGGTGAGGTCGGCGTCCCAGAAGGAACTGACCCGCGAGCCGGTCGGCAGGTCGAACGCGACCGTCCAGGAGCTGATCGCCGAGGACGTGTTGTTGGTGACGGTGAACTTGGCCTCGTACCCGCTGCCCCAGCTCGAGGTGCGGACGTAGGTGGCGGTGGCCGCGGCGGCCGAGGGGGCCAGGACCAGGGTGGTCGCCGCGACGGCGGCGGCCAGGCCGGCGGCGATCGCCGCCGTGCGGAGCGGTCTGATCTTCATGCGTACTCCCGTCATGGCAGCGTCGCCAGGTGCGGCTTGACGGTGCGGGCGAAGTTGTTGCCGTTGGAGACGTCCCAGTTGATCGACCAGGTCATCGCGCCCCGGATGCCGGGGTAGGTGCGCGGCGGGCGGAAGCTGCCGCAGTTGGTCGCCCGGGCCAGGCAGCTGAGCGCCTGGTTGACCATCGCGGGGGCGACGATCCCGCCGCCGGCCGCGCCCGGTCCGGCCGGCAGGCCGAGGGCCACCTGGTCGGGCCGCAGACCGGCCTCCAGCTGGATGCAGGCCAGCGCGGTCATGAAGTTCACCGACCCCTGCGAGTACGCCTGCATCTGGTCGCAGCCGAGCATCGAGCCCGAGTTGTAGAACTGCGTGTGCACGACGGTCAGGATGTCCTTGATGTCGAGCGCGAGCTTGAAGTACGACACCGTCGGGTTCTGCATGTCGATGGTCTGCGGCGCCATCGTGATGATCAGGCTGGCGCCGATCCGGCTGCGCAGCGCACGCATCGCCTGCGCCATGTAGGTCGGGTTGAGGCCGTTCTCCAGGTCGATGTCGACGCCGTCGAAGCCGTACTCCTGGATGATCGAGTAGAGGCTGTTGGCCAGCGCGGTCGCCGAGGCGGAGTCGTTGACCTGGACCCGGCCGGTCTCGCCGCCGATCGAGATGATGACCTTCTTGCCGCGCTGGTGCAGGGTCGCGACGTCGGCCTTGAACTGGGCGTTGGTGTATCCGCCGAGCGACGCCGACAGGCCGGGGTCGATGCCGAAGGTGACCTGGCCGGGGGTGCTGGTCGCCTCGGCGAACGCGACGGCGATCAGGTCGTACTCGTTCGGTACGTCACGCAGCCGCAGCTCGACGGCGGGGTTGTCGAAGTTGTGCCAGTAGCCGGTGAGGAAGTGCTTGGGCAGGCCGTCGTTGGGGTTCGGCGGCGGGGTGGTCGGTGGCGGCGTCGTCGGCGGCGGGGTGGTGGGTGGTGGCGTGGTCGGCGGCGGGGTGGTGGGTGGCGGCGTGGTGGGCGGGGTGCCGCCGCCGCAGGCCGCGCCGTTCAGCGTGCAGTCCGTCGGCGAACCGGAGCCGGTGCCGATGAAGCCGAACGACACCGACGCGCCCGGCGCGAGGCTGCCGTTCCAGGATTTGTTGCGGAACGTGAACCGCTGGCCCGACCGGGTCATGTCCGCGTCCCAGAACGAACTGACCGACGAACCGGACGGCAGGCTGAACGCCACCGCCCACGACGACAGCGCGGTCGCGCCACCGTTGGTGACCGTGTACTTCCCCTCCCAGCCGGAGCCCCAGTCCGACGTCTTGACGAACGTCGCGGTGGGTCCCGCCGCCAGCGCCGGGCCGGCGACCCAGACCGCACCCACACCTGCGGCGAGTGCGGACACCACCGCGAGCAACAAGGATCTCGAGCGTCTCATCACCAGTCCTCCCAACCCGGCACGGCATCGGCCGCCGTCGAACAGTTGGCCAATTATTAGGACTGTTAACTGTTAATGTCCAGAGCGCTCCCCGACCCGGTCCCTGAAATTTGCCTGAAGTCCCACCCCAAGATCCCCGTGATCAGGGACCAAATCGCGCGGGTCGCCGGCGCGTCGCCGGCCACCGCCCCTGATCACGCGGATCTTTACGGGCCGGGCCGGCGACTCACCGGCCGGGCACCGGAACGGCCAGCGGAGCCGGTTGCGGCCGGCGCAGCACCGCGTGCTCCAGCGCCGTCCACGCCGTCGTCGCCACCAGGTAGAGCACGGCCGCCAGCGGGACGACCGCCGCGACGATCAGGGTCCCGTACGGCAGCAGCGGCATGATCCGGCCGAGCAGCGCCGCCACGTCGGGCTGCGACTCCCCCGCCCGGCCCGCCGCCTTCGCGGGCGTGGCGGTCCCGGCGCCGGCCGCCGCGGCCAGGGCGGCCGTACGGCGCATCCGCCGCGACGACCACCAGGCCAGCACCAGCAGGGCCGCGAAGAGTACGGCGAACAGCGGTCCCGCCGCCCCGCCGAGCCCGTCGGCGACGTGGTGCCCGAGCGACACCCCGGCAAGCCGCTCGGCGAGCAGCCCGGAATCCGGGTCCGCGGTGGTGAAGAGGCGGTACATGACGAGGAAGAACGGTGCCTGGAGCAGGGCCGGCAGGCAGCCGGCGAGCGGCGAGGCACCCGCCGACCGGTAGAGGCCGACGACTTCGGCCTGCATCCTGGCCGGGTCGTCGGCGTACTTGCGCTGGATCTCCCGCAGTCGCGGGGCGAGCGCGGTACGGCTCCGCTCGCCGCGTACCTGCGCCCAGCTCAGCGGCGAGATCAGCAGTCGTACGGCGAAGGTGAACAGGACGATGGCGGCGGCGGTCGCGGCGCCGCCGGCGAGCGGGGCGACGAGGTCGGCCAGGGCGGTGACGGCGGTCGACGCGGCGGTGACCGCGGCGTCGAGGGGCGCGAAGGCGAGCATGGGTGATCCCTCTGGGTTCGATTCCGTGTCCGGGCGGCACGCGGCGGCCCGGCTTGACAGTCCGATGTGGACGGTTTAGGTGCGGTGGAATCGACCGCGCAGCGGCGGAGGAAAAGTGGTGCTACACGGCCGGGACGGGATGGACCCGGCCCGGTGCGGGTGCTCGCGGCCGTGGCCGGCCGGCGGCGTCGGGATCGAGCAGGCGGGGCAGAGATCTACGACGGGCCCGCTCACGCAGCGTCGCGCCGGCGCGGGTGCTCTCATCCGCGCCCCGCGGGCCGGCGACCACCAGGTGGACCGCGACCGCGACCGCGAGCAGCGCCGCGACGGCGACGGTCGCCCCGGCCAGCAACTCGGCGGGGTGTGCGGAGTGCGCGGCGAACTGGGCCAGGGCGAAGGCCCACAGGCCCATCAGGCTCATCAGCATCCCCGGCACGCAGCCCAGCTTACGGCTCCGCCGCCAGTTCCGACACCGCCCCGCGTCGAACGGACGCGGCCGGACCAGACCGACGCGCGGCCGAACGGACCCGGCCGGACCAGGCCGACGCGCGGCCGGATGAGAAGGGATGCGTTTTCCCGGCCGGCGACGGTGGGTAGTCAGGACGGCAGGCGCGGGCATCCGCCCGGGCAACGGGGTGAAGAACGGCGGTGGCGGCGATGGCCGGTGGGGTGGCCGAGCAGGTGAGACCCGCGACGGCGGGCACGTCGGAGTTACTGACCGTGGGGGTCGAGGAGGAATTCCTTCTCGTCGACGCCGCGACCGGGATCGCCGCGCCGGCGGTCGACGCGGTCCTGGCGAACGTACCGCCCGAGCTGCGCGGTCAGGTGCAGCTCGAGTTCCAGACCAGCCAGATCGAGATCGGCAGCCCGCCGGGGCTCTGCCTCGACGCGCTGCGGCACTCGCTCGGGCTGCTGCGTACCGGCGTCTCCGACGCCGCCGAACAGGCCGGCGTACGACTGCTCGCGGTCGGCACCGGCCCGGTCGACGGCCCGGTGCCGCCGCTGGTCGACAATCCGCGGTTCCACCGGATGATCGAGCGGTACGGGATGCTGGTGCCCGGGCCGGGCCTCAACGGGATGCACGTCCACGTCGGCGTACCCGACCCGGAAACCGGTGTCCGGGTGCTCGACCACCTGCGCCCGTGGCTGCCGGTGCTGCACGCCGCGACCGCCAACTCGCCGTTCTACGCCGGCCGCGACACCGGCTACGCGAGCTGGCGCTCGATGCTGTGGAACCGGTGGCCGTCGGTCGGCCCGATGCCCTGGCTCGACTCGCACGAACACTACGAGCGGCTGCTGCGGGAGCTGATCGAGTCCGGGGTGATCCTCGACGAGGGGATGCTCTACTGGTATTCGCGGCTGTCCGCCCGCTATCCGACCGTCGAGATCCGCATCGGCGACGTCTGCGCCAGCCTCGACGACACGATCCTGGTCGCCGCCCTCGTACGCGGTCTGGTCGGCGCCGCCCTCGACGACATCGCCGCCGGCCGGCCGGCGCCCCGGATCGACCACCACCTGCTGGTGTCGGCGCACTGGCGGGCGGCACACGACGGGCTGGAGGGGCTGGCCGTCGACCTGCTCGGCGGCGGCCTGCGGCCGGCCTGGGAACTGCTGCTCCGGCTCGTCGACCGGGTCGGCCCGCAACTGGCCCGGCACGGCGACCTCGACAACGTCACCCCGCTGCTGGAGAAGCTGCGCAGTCAGGGCTCCGGGGCGGCCCGCCAGCGCGCCGTGCACGACCGTACGGGTGATCTGGGCAGCGTGGTCGACCACCTGGCCGCGGCGACGAGGAGCTGAGTTGACCCGGTTGGTTGTCGTCGGCGCCGACGCGGCGGGCATGTCGGCGGCGTCCCAGGCCCGCCGCGGGCTGGGTCCGGACGAGCTGGAGATCGTGGCCTTCGAACGGGGCCACTTCACGTCGTACTCGGCGTGCGGGATCCCGTACTGGATCGGGGGTCTGGTCGACAGCCGCGACGACCTGGTCGCGCGATCGCCGGAGGTGTTCCGCGACAAGTACCGGATCGACGTACGGCTCCGGCACGAGGTCACCGCCATCGACCTGGACCGCCGGGTGGTGGTGGCCCGCGACCTCGACGGCGGGGGCGAGGTCCGCGAGCACTTCGACCAGCTGGTGTACGCCGCCGGTGCGGTGCCGGTCGACCCGCCGTGGGCGCGGACGGCGGCGGCCGGGGTGTTCGGGGTGCAGACCCTCGACGACGGCTCGGCGCTGCGGGCCTGGCTCGACGGCGACCCGAGGCCGCGTACGGCGGTCGTGGTCGGCGGCGGCTACATCGGCGTGGAGATGGCCGAGGCGCTGATCCGGCGCGGGCTGTCGGTGACGCTGGTCGAGCGGGGTCCCCAGCCGATGTCGACCGTCGACCCCGACATGGCGGTCCTGGTCCGCGACGCGCTGGTCGGGCTCGGGATCGACGTACGCAGCGGGGTCACCGTCACCGGGCTCACCGAGCGCGCCGGCCGGGTGGCGGCGGTGGTCACCGACGCCGGCGAGTTGCCGGCCGACGTGGTCGTGCTCGGCCTGGGCGTACGCCCCAACACCGCGCTCGCGCGGCGGGCCGGCCTGCCGGTCGGGACGACCGGCGGAATCCAGGTCGACCTGCGGATGCGGGTGATGGGGGTGGACGGGGTGTGGGCGGCCGGCGACTGCGTGCAGACCGTGCACCGGCTCACCGGGCAGGCGGTGCACCTGCCGCTCGGCACCCACGCGAACAAGCAGGGCCGGGTGGCCGGCATCAACATCGGCGGCGGCTACGCGACGTTCCCCGGCGTCATCGGTACGTCGGTCACCAAGGTGTGCGAACTGGAGGTGGCGCGTACCGGGCTGCGGGAACAGGACGCCTCTTCGGCCGGCTACGAGTTCGTCACCGTGAAGGTCGAGTCGACGAACCGGGCCGGATACTTCCCCGGCGCCGACCCGATGACGGTCAAGCTGCTCGCCGAGCGGCGCAGCGGGCTGCTGCTCGGTGCCCAGATCGTCGGCCGGTCCGAGGCGGCGAAGCGGATCGACCCGCTGGCCGTCGCCCTGTGGAACCAGATGACGGTGGAGGAGATGACCGGCCTCGACCTGGGGTACGCCCCGCCGTACGCCCCGGTCTGGGATCCGGTGCTGATCGCCGCCCGGCGGGCGGTCGAGGCGCTGGCCGGGGGCTGAGCGTCAGCCGGCCGGCTGGCAGGTCGGGCACCAGTAGGAGTTGCGGCCGCCCAGCGTGCCGCGCCGGACCTCGGTCCCGCAGACGTGACAGGCCAGGTCGGCCCGGCGGTAGACGTAGACCTCGCCGCCGTGCCGGTCGACCCGGGGCGCCCGCCCCATCGCCTCCGGCAGGTGCTCGGGCCGGACGGTGTCGATGACGCCCGTCCCGGCCGCCGTGGCCATCAGCTCGCGCAGGTCGGTCCAGATCTGCTCCCAGGCGGCCGGGGTCAGCCGGTGGCCGGGGGTGGTCGGTGCGATCCCGGCCCGGAAGAGCACCTCGGTCACGAAGATCAGACCGGTGCCGGCCACCACCGACTGGTCCAGCAGGAGAGCGGCCAGCGCGGTCGAGCCGCGCCGGATGCGCGCGTACGCGGCGCCCGGGTCGGCGTCGTCACGCAGCGGGTCGGCGCCGAGGCGGTCCCGCAACGTCTGGGTCTCGGGCGGGCCGAGCACCTCGCAGGCGGTCGGTCCGCGCAGGTCGAGCCAGTACGCGTCGGAGGCGACCCGCATCCGTACCTCGCCGACCGGCGGTGGCGGCTCCCCCGCGCCGTCGGTGAACTTGCCGTACAGCCCGAGGTGCACGTGCAGGACGAGGTCGTTCTCGTAGTGGTGCAGCAGGTGCTTGCCGTACGCCTCGGTGTCGCGCAGGACCGTGCCGGACAGCAGCGCGGCGCCGGTCTCGAACCGGCCCTGCGGACTGGCGACGGTGACCTTGTCACCGGCGAAGAGCTCGCGGTGGCGGCGGGCGAGGCGGTGGATGGTGTGACCTTCAGGCACAGCGAAACCCTATCCCCGCGGCCCGGGCATGGTTCGTCGGCCATCGGGGTACTCCGATGGTGTTCCCCGCGTAGGCGCCATCACCGAGGCACCACGCACTGACCAGGAGGTGTGCTGTGGTAAGGATTCCTTCGTTCGCGCGCCGGGAGGAGACGGCGCCGACGCGGGACGACGAGCGTCCCGCCGGCTCGGAAGCGCCGACCCCGACCGCCACCATGCCCCGGCCCGCTCCCGCCGATGCCGCCCCGACCGCCGGCCGCCCGGGTGACGAGGCGACGACCTACCGCAGCCGGTCGGCGACCGGGGCCGCCCCGACGAGGACGCGGACCGAGACCCGCAAGCCGGAGCCGGTGCTGCCGCCGGCACCTGACCGCAGGTCAGACCGGGATGAAATGGCACGTACCGGCCGGATCGTCACCGAGGACCTGAGCGCCGACCGCCGGGACATGGGCGGTGCCGATACGGCGGTCGTCGACCGTACGCCGGAAACCGAGGAGGGGCGGCCGGTCGCGCCGACCGGCCCGCGTCCCCGGACCAGCCTGCTGGCCACGATCAGCCTGATCCTCGGTGTCGCCGGCATCCTCTTCGTGCTCACCGGCGCGCTGGCCGGCTACGGCATCGGGATCGGCGCGGTCGGCGCCCTGCTCGGGGTGGCGGGCATCTCGGCCACCGCCCGGCGCCACATCTCGGGCAAGACGGAGGCCCTGCTGGGCCTGGTGCTGGGGCTCGCGGCGGTCGTCATCGGCATCCTGGCGATGACCGGCCAGTTCGCCTGGCCGACCACGGACGGTGACACCGTCCTGCGGTTCCGAGAGTGGCTTGACACACAGTTTATCGAGCGCTTCTGACGGGTACCTGAGCTGGCACGGAAGCGGTGGTTCACCGGTTCCGCAGTCTCGCCCGAAGTGGTTCACCTCTGGCAGAGCACATATTGAGGGGCGGCGGTTCGCCGCCCCTCAACGCTGTCCGGGGTCACTCGCGGGGCGACGCAACGATTCGATGGTCGCTGCCCCGATCCACGCAACGATCCGCGACAGAACGCAACCCTGAACGGTAGATGCCGCCGAAGCCGGCCGCATAGCGTTGGCGACAAGCGCCAGCCCAGTGGCCGAACCCGGCCGGGCGCGCCGATCACGGGAGCAGGACAGATGTCGTTGGACGCCACCAGCCGGCGCTACCTGATGTGCCGGCCGACGTACTTCGCCGTGGAATACAAGATCAATCCGTGGATGGACCCCACCGCGCCGACCGACGCCGACCTGGCGATCGCGCAGTGGACCACGCTGCGGCAGGTCTACCTGGACCTCGGCCACACCGTCGAGGAGATCCCGGCCGTGCCGGGCCTGCCCGACATGGTCTTCGCGGCCAACGGTGCCACCGTCGTCGACGGGCAGGCCCTCGCCGTGCAGTTCCGCGACCCGCAGCGCGCCGACGAGGCACCCGCGTACGCCTCCTGGCTGTCGCGGGCCGGGTTCGAGGTGCACGAGGCCAAGCACGTCAACGAGGGCGAGGGCGACCTGCTGCTCGTCGGTGACCTGCTGCTCGCCGGCACCGGCTTCCGCACCACGCACGCCGCGCACGCCCGGGCGCAGGAACTCTTCGGGCGACCGACGGTGACCCTGCAACTGGTCGACCCGCGCTACTACCACCTCGACACCGCGCTCTTCGTGCTCGACGAGCACAACGTGGCCTACCTGCCCGAGGCGTTCTCGCCGGGCAGCCGGGCGGTGCTGCGCCGGCTCTTCCCGGAAGCGGTGATCGCCACGCCCGAGGACGCCGCGGTGTTCGGGCTGAACTCGGTCAGCGACGGCCGCAACGTGGTCCTGCCGGTGCAGGCGACCGGACTGGCCGCCGCGCTGCGTGAGCGGGGTTACCACACCATCGGCGTCGACATGTCCGAACTGCGCAAGGCCGGCGGCGGCCCGAAGTGCTGCACCCTCGAACTGCGGGAGGCGAACCGGTGATCGTCGAACGGATGCGTACCCCGGCGGCGATCGGCGACGCCGAGCGCTGGACCGCGCACAACTACCACCCGCTGCCGGTCGTCATCGCGCAGGCCGAGGGCGCCTGGGTGACCGACGTCGACGGCCGGCGTTACCTGGACTGCCTGGCCGGCTACTCGGCGCTCAACTTCGGCCACCGGCACCCGATCCTGATCGCCGCCGCCCACGCCCAGCTCGACCGGCTCACGCTGACCAGCCGGGCGTTCGTCCACGACCAGTTCGCCACCTTCTGCCGGGAACTGGCCGAACTGTGCGGCAAGGACCTGGTGCTGCCGATGAACACCGGCGCCGAGGCGGTCGAGACCGCGATCAAGGTGGCCCGCAAGTGGGGCTACCAGGTCAAGGGCGTGCCCGACGGGCAGGCGACGATCATCGTGGCCGACGGCAACTTCCACGGCCGCACCACCACGATCGTCAGCTTCTCCACCGACCCGGACGCCCGCGACGACTTCGGGCCGTACACCCCCGGGTTCAAGATCGTCCCGTACGGCGACCTCGCCGCGCTCGCCGACGCGATCGACGACACCACGGTCGCCGTACTGATCGAGCCGATCCAGGGCGAGCAGGGCGTGGTCGTCCCGCCGGCGGGCTACCTGCCCGGCGTACGCGACCTGTGCACGCAACGCGACGTGCTCTTCATCGCCGACGAGATCCAGTCCGGTCTGGGCCGGACCGGTGAGACGTTCGCCTGCGACCACGAAGGGGTCCGGCCGGACATGTACGTGCTCGGCAAGGCGCTCGGCGGCGGCATCGTGCCCGTCTCCGCGGTCGCCGCCGACCGGAACGTGCTCGGCGTGCTGCGCCCCGGCCAGCACGGCTCGACGTTCGGCGGCAACCCGCTCGCCTGCGCGGTCGCCACCGAGGTCGTACGGCTGCTGCGCACCGGCGAGTTCCAGCGCCGCTCGACCGAACTCGGCGTACGGCTGCACGCCGGCCTGCGCTCGCTGGTCGGCGAGGGCCTGGTCGCCGTACGCGGCCGGGGGCTGTGGGCCGGCGTCGACATCGACCCGGCGCTGATGACCGGCCGGCAGGCGTGCGAACGGCTCGCCGAGCGGGGCGTGCTCGCCAAGGACACCCACGGCTCGACGATCCGGCTCGCTCCGCCGCTGGTCATCGAGGCGGCCGAGATCGACCACGCGATCGCCCAGCTCGCCGCCGTACTGCACTGATCCGGGACCGCCCGGCCCGCGGTTCGCGGGCCGGGCGGTCCGCTCTCCTCAACCGACCGCCCCGCGACCCGGTCGACCGCCGGGCCGGACGGCCGGTGGCTCAGCGGTCGGCGATCCGGATCGCCATCGTCGGTGCCTCGGCCATCACCGACGTCGGGTTGGCCACCCCGCCGGTCTGCCACAGCCGGGACCGGCCGATCTGCACCCCCGCGTAGAGTTCGACCACGTCCGTCGGGCCGAGCGGGCGGGCCTGCCGCTTGAGCGTCTCCCGCTGGTCGTCGTCGGTCGAGCCGCCCGGGCGCACCCCGGTCCCGTTGGTGCTGACGTCGTGCGCGACCAGCTCGCTGCCCTGCAACTCGAAGCGGACGTGGCTGCGGCTGATCCAGCGCCGGGCCTCGTCGGTCAGCCACTGGCCGAGGATGATCCCGCCACCCTCCGGAGCCCGGCCGACCACGACCGGCTCGTCGGCGGCGACCACGAACCGCCGCCGGACCATCCCGTCGATACGTACCGACAACAGCTCCGCCCGGGGCCGGTGCCCCGCGTCGGTGAGCCGTTCGTCGTGCCGGGGACAGGTCGGCATGCCGGTCCGCAACGTCGGCGGCGGCTGCCCGCCGGACCGGCCGACCCGCATCGAGCCGAAGCTGGAGCACTCCGGGTCGGGGCAGCGCCACATCCGGCCGAGCAACTGCACGCCGACCGGCGACGGTGCCGCCGAGGTCGGTTCGTGCCCGCCGCCGACCTGGGCGACCAGCGCCGGGCCGCCGGCCGCGGGGACCGGCGCGAGCAGCCGGCCCGGCTGGTCGGCCAGCCACGGGTAGCGGCCGACGGCGTTGTCGAAGCGGGACCGGCTCAGCACCGGCAGCCCGAGCAGGTCGGCGACCTCCAGCACCCGCTCACCGGGATTGGGCAGGACCTCGACGACGCCGTCGTCGGCCCAGCGGCGGACCACCATCCGCTCGTTGGAGGTCAGGTCGGCGTCCGACAGCAGCGCCCGGTGCACCACGACGTAGACCGGGACGTTCTCCTCGGCGAGCTGCCGGCCGAGTGCGTCGACCACCATGCCGAGCCGCAGCAGGGTGGCCGGCCGGCCGCCGTCGAAGTCGACGTAGCGCACCACCTCGGCCAGGTCGAGCACGGCCCGGGCCAGCTTAGGGTCGGTGGTCAGGCGGCCCTCGATCGCGTCGAGGACCTTGCTGATCTCGAACCTCATGTCGCCGCTCCGATGATCTCGTCGATTCGCCGGGCCAGCTCGATGTCACGCTCCGTGACGCCGCCCTCGGAGTGGGTGGCGCACCGGAAGGTCAGCGTGCGCCACCGGATGTCGATGTCGGGATGGTGGTCGAGTTCCTCGGCGACCACGGCGACCCGGTCGACCACCGCGATCGCCTCGACGAAACCGGGCAGCTCCGCCGTGCGGGTGATCGCCGTGGAGTCGCCGGCCCAGTCGCCTTCGAGCCCCGCCAGCTCGCCACGCAACGCGTCCGTGTCCAGCACCTTTGCCATGCGCAGACTGTACCGCCGGCGGTCTCGTCCGCCCGCCGCGCGCCCGCCACCGCTGGCTGTCCGCGATCCCGGCGCCGCGCACCCCACCGGCATCCCGTGATCGATGTTTACCGTTCCGCGCGAACGGTTACCCCTGTGCCAATGAGGCAGATTCCACGCATGGCGACCACGGGGCTCGGCCTCGTCACCGTACTCACGCTCGGCGTGGCCGGCTGCGCCGCGCCCGCCGACCAGAACGGCACCGGGGCGTCCCCGGCACCGACCGGATCCGCGACCTCCGCCCCCTCGGCCGACCCGGCCGCGGTCGAGGCGCTGAGCACCGCGGCGAAGCGGCTCAACGACGACAGCCTGCGGGTCACCATGGAGGCGACCGGCCTGAGCAGCCGGGGCCAACTCGACCCGCAGGGTGACCGGGGCACGATGACCATGGCGCTGGACACCGGCCAGGGCCAGGCGGTGCAGATCGAGGTCGTGGCGGTCGACAAGACCGTCTACCTCAAGGTCCCCGGGCTGCCCGACGTCGGCGACAAATGGGTACGCGTCGACGTCGCCCGGCTCGCCGGCACCGACTTCGACATCCTGCCCGAGGGCGACCCGGCCGGCGCCGACCGGATGATCAAGTCGGTCGTCGAGGCGCGGCGCGACGGCCCGACCAACTTCTCCGGCACCCTCGACCTGAGCCAGACGCCGGCCGGCAGCTTCGGGATCCAGCAGGCGCTGGGCGACAACGCGAAGGCGCTGCCGTTCACCGCGACGACCGACGCGCAGGGCCGGCTCACCGGGCTCGACATCGACCTCACGTCGGTCGAGCCGACGCTCGGCACGCTCAAGATGACGTACTCCGACTTCGGTTCCCCGGTCAACGTCACCGCACCGCCGGCGGGCCAGACCGTCGAGGCACCCGACTCGCTGATGCAGTTCCTCGGCCGCTGAGCGAAGGCAAAGAATGGGCGACGCCGGTCGGCGTCGCCCATTTTCGCGTACGGCGTCAGCGGCGCTCGGCCCGCAGGAGCGCGCCGGCCTCGTGCAGGTGCGCCAGCCCCTGCCGGTAGGAGTCGACCAGGCTGGTCTCCTCGTACGGGATGCCGTTCTCGGCGCAGTAGGCGGCGACGATCGGCTGCGCCCGGCGCAGGTTCGACCTCGGCATGCTCGGGAAGAGGTGGTGCTCGATCTGGTAGTTCAGGCCGCCGAGCGCGAAGTCGACGAAGACGCCGCCGCGTACGTTGCGGGAGGTGAGCACCTGCTTGCGCAGGAAGTCGAGGTCGTCCTCGTCGGTCGGCATCAGCATGCCCTTGTGGTTCGGGGCGAACGAGCAGCCCATGTAGACCCCGAAGAGGCCCTGGTGGATGACGATGAACGCGATCGCCTTGAGCGGCGACAGCACGGCGAAGACCGCGGCGAAGTAGCCGACGGTGTGCACGGCCAGCAGCAGCAGCTCGGTGCGCCGGTGCCGGATCGGGGTGCTGCCCAGCAGCGCCTTCACGCTCGCCACGTGCAGGGCCAGGCCTTCGAGGGTGAGCAGCGGGAAGAAGAGGAACGCCTGTCGCTCGACGATCCACCGGCCGAACCCGCTGGTCTGCGCCGCCTGCTCCTGGGTCCACACCAGCACGCCGGCCTCGACGTCCGGGTCGTGCTCCTCGTGGTTGGGGTTGGCGTGGTGCCGGTTGTGCTTGTCGATCCACCAGCCGTAGCTGAGCCCGACCGCGAGGTTGCCGGCGATCAGACCGGAGATCTCGCTGATCCGGCGCTTGCGGAACATCTGCCGGTGCCCGGCGTCGTGGCCGAGGAAGGCGACCTGCGTGGTGGCGAAGGCGAGGAACACCGCGACGAGCAGTTGCAGCCAGCTGTCACCGACGAGGAAGAAGGCGGCCCAGCCGCCCAGGAAGAGCCCCACGGTCAGCGCGATCTTCGCCGCGTACCAGCCCGGCCGGCGACGCATCAGCCCGGCCTCGTTGATCCGGCGGGAAAGCCGCGCGAAGTCACTTCCCCGTTGCAGCGTGCGTTCCGCCACCGCGCCGACAGTCATGGATCTCCCTGTTCGCTCAGTCGCCGCTCCGTCGTCGAGCCGCGCGCTGCCGTCCAGCATCCTTTTAGTCCGGCTTTTCGGTAATCCTGGCCACCCCCGTATGGGGGGTAGGGCTAACCCCACCCCCCATACGTCCCCTCCTACCGGGTCAGGTCATCCGGCCGACGGCGGCGCGCAGCCGGGCCAGGTCACGCCGACGGCGCTCGTACGTCACGGCCAGGGCGATCAACGCGAGACCGCCGATCGCGAGGAAGATCCACCGGGGCAGCAGGTCCCAGACTGCGACCAACTCGTGCAGGGCCAGCAGGACGACGGTGGCCCCGCCGAGCACCACCGGCGCCTGCCGGCGGGCCGCACCACCGGCGAGGACGACCAGCACCGCGCCGGTGCCCAGCAGCAGCCGGCGCATCGGCTGGTCGTCACCGACCAGCACCGAGGCCAGGCTCGGCAGCAGGCCGGCGGCCAGCCCCGGACCGTACGCGGACCAGCTCCCCAGCCCGGACCGGGCGGCCAGCCAGCCGGCGACGAGGGCGAGGGCCGCTGCCGGCAGACTGTACGCCTCCAGGACCGCCACCCGGTCGGCGACCAGCAGCAGCCACCAGGCGACCAGCTCACTGCCGAGAGCCGCCCAGACCAGCACCCGGCGGCGGTGCAGGAACGCCGCGCCCGGCACCGGTCCGGCCCACAGCGCCCGGACCCCGACGGCGACGCCCCACAGCGTGAACACCGCGGCGACGTACCGGATCCCGCCGAGACTGAGCAGCAGCGCGACCAGGGCCCCGGCGTGGGCGAGCGCCTCGACGGCCACCGACTCGGCGGGCCGCCGGAACCGCAGCACGGTGCCGGTGGCCAGCGCCACCGCCGCGCCGCCGAGGACCGCCAGCGCGACCAGCCGCAGTGGCAGGTCGGCCGCGAGCGCCACGGTCGCCGCCAGGGTCAACCCGGCCACGACCGCCACCAGCCAGCCGGCGATCCGGCCGCCCCGGCCCCGGCCGGCGACGCCGACCGTGGCGGCGCCGGCGACGACCAGGCCGAGGGCGGCGATCGTCGAGCCCTCGGTCGGCAACGCACCGGCCAGGCCGGCCCCGGTCAGGGCGACCCCCACCGGTACGGCGACCAGGACCGCCCCGGTCCGCACCGGCACGAGGGCGGCGGTGAGCAGGTACGCCAGCCCGGCGGCGAGCGACACCGCCGGTACGACCGGCCACGGTGTGCCGGCGACGGTCAGCGCGACCAGGACGGCGGCCACGCCGACCGGTAGCGCCGCGGTGGTGGCGAGCCGGGCCCGCACCTGCCACCACCCGATCCCCCGGCCGGCGGTGGCCGGCTCGACAGCGCCCGGCCCGGCGATGGCCGGCTTGCCGATGCCCGGCCCGGCGGTGGCCGGTCCACCCGCGGCCGGTCCACCCATGGCCGGCCCGGCGGCGGCCGGCCCGGCGGTGGCCGATCCAGCGGCGGCCGGGCGGAGCAGATGGGCGGCGAGCCAGATCGCGACCGTGAGCACGCCGAGCGCCAGGGCGGGCGCGGCGGAGTCGAGCCCGGACTCGACCAACCACCGCCGCGACGGGGTCGGCACTCCGCCGGCCGGCCGACCCGACCAGATCTCCCCGAGCCACGCGTACGGCGCAAGCAGCACCCCGACGACCGCCGGCACGACGGTGACCACGGCGATCGCCAGCAGTGGCAGGGTCGCCGCGGCGGCGAGGATCCGCCCCGGTGTCCAGGCGACCAGCAGCGCGGTGGTGACGAGCAGCAGGATGCCGACGGCGGCGTACACCGCCGGTGGCTCGTCGTACGGCCCGCCGCCGGCCGCCGTGGCGGTGGCGACCACGGCGACCGCGACCGCCGCGGTGGCGTACGGCAGCAGTGCCGGCCGCAGCCGCCGGACCAGGACCGGCACCGGCAGCAGCAGTGCGACGGCGAGCAGCGCGGCCCTCGCCTGCCACCAGCCCGCGATCGTGGCGGTGGCCAGCCCGGCGACGACCAGCGCCGGCCAGGTGACCAGTGCGGCGGCGAAGGCGAGCCCGCCGATCGGCCGCCGGTGGGCGGGGCGCCCGGCCGGGCCGGTGACGTTCGCGCCGCCGGCCGGCCCGGCCACGGCGCCGGGAAGCGGCCCGGCGGCGCCGGCACCGTCCGCGTCGCCCGGTCCGGCGGGCGGGCCGCCGCCGGGTCCGGCGGGTAGGCCGTTGCCGGGTCCGGCGGGCAGGCGATCGGCGACGGCGGCCACCGCGAGCCCGAGCAGCAGTACGACGGCCAGCGTGCCGGTCGCCGTGGACGGCCGGGCGAGACCGACCCCGACCGCGTGGAGCGTCAGGACGGCGCCGGTGCCGGCCCGGAGCACGCCTCCGACGACGGCCCGGTGCCACAGCGCGGCGAACAGCAGCGCCGCCACCGCGGCGAGGTCCACCGCCGCGACCGGCCAGCCGGCCATCGGCACGGCGGCCGGCAGGGCGAGCACCGCCAGGCCCGCGCCGACGACGGCGGTGGCGTCGCGGCCGGCCCGCGGCAGCAGCACCACGAGTGCGCCGGTGACCACCAGCACCGCCACCGGCACCTGCCAGTCGAACGGGACCCTGGTGTCGTTGCCCGGCAGCGCGGTGGCCATCGTGGCCACCGCGACGACAGCGGTCGCGATCACGGTGACCAGCGCGGTGACCCCGGTGACGAGCAGCGCGCCGATCCGGTGGCCGGTACGCACGGCGGCGGGCAGCGGCCGGGCGGTCACCGTGACGGCGACGGCCAGCCCGAGCGCGACCACGGCGGCGGCCACCAGCAGCAGCGACGGGCGTACCTCGGCGACCGGGCGCAGGGCCGCGACCGCGAGCACGACCACCAGGACGGCGCCGGCCAGTCCACGAAGGACCGCGCTGCCGGCCACGGCACCGGCGGCGACCAGCAGCAGGGCCGTGACCACGAGCGGCAGCCCGACGACGGCGACCGGTCCGGCCACGTCGGCGACGACCAGCGCGATCAGGGAGCTGATCGCCGCGACGGCCAGCATGACGGCGTACCCGACCCAGCCGACGACCCGGAACGCGACCCGCCGGCCGCCGCCCGGCGCGGCACCGGCCGGCACCGGACCGGCGCCGGGCGCGAGTGCGCCCGGCAATACGGCACCCTGCGTCACGGCTCCGGGCGTGACAGCTCCGGGCACGACGGATACGGGTACGACGGCGTGGCGGGCCAGCCGGAGGACGAGCAGGTTGCCGGCGGCGACCGCCGCGTAGACCAGTGCCCACCCGAGCGGGTCCGGCCGGTGGTCGTACGCCAGCAGCGGCAGGACCGGCTGGGCGACCAGCAGTGCGACGTAGCGTGGCGCCCACAGCCGGGTCAGCGCGGCGTACCCGGCGGCGACCAGGGCGGTGACCGCGCAGACCAGCCCGGCGTACCGGGTACCCGCCGATCCGGCGAGGCCGAAGAGGTCGACGTACCAGGCGGCGTACCCGTCGAGCAGGACCAGGAGCAGGCCGATGGTGGCGAACGTCTCGGCGGTGGCGGTGAGCCCGCGCCACCTGGCCAGCGGCGGTACGGCGAGCGCGAGCCCGGTGACGACGGCCAGGATCGCGGCCCGGCCGACGACGCCGTAGGTGGCCCAGGCGACGGAGGTGAAGACGATCGCGGCGGTGCCGAAGAGCAGGCCGCCGAGGATGAACAGGATGTTCTGCACCGTCCGGGTGGAGGCTTCCGGCCGGGCCGGCACGGCCGGGCCGCCCGGCACGCCGTACCCGGGGGCGGCCGGCCATCCAGCCGCCCCGGGGCCGGGTGGCCCGGTCGGGGCGTCCGGTGCGCCGACCCCGGCCGGGACCGGCGCCCCCGGACGCGGCGCGACGGTGCCCGGCGGCGGTACGGGTGCCGGCCGGGTCGCCGGGCGGGCGGCGAGGGTCGCGGCGCGTACCCGGACCGCGAGGGCCTGGCGCCGCTGCTGGGCGTCGCGCAGCGCGGCGGCCAGCGACAGGTGGTGCTGGCGGGCCTGTTCGACCTGGGGTGCGAGCACGCGGATCTGGTAGTCGAGCCGGATCACCTCGGCGGCGACGGGATCGGGCGCCCGGCCGCACCGGCGGCAGCCGACCGCCAGGTTGGCGGTGCCGCCGCAGGCCGGGCAGGGGTAGACGGGCGCGGGTTCGGTCACAGTCGCATGATTTCCGTCGCCGGCGGGGTGGTCACAGAGTGTGCGTACTCAGCCGGGGTCCGACTACTCAGGCCGGTCGGGTGTGCTCGTGTACCCAGGCCGTGTAGGCCGGGTTGGCGCTGCCGACCGCGGCCACCAGGATCTCCGGTACGTCGTACGGGTGGGCGCCACGGATGTGCTCGACCAGCGCGTCGACCCGGTCGGGCGCGGTCTTGAACCGCACCGTCCACTCCCGGGTGCTCTCCATCCGGCCGTCCCACCAGTAGGTGCTGTCGAGTGGCCCGCTCACCTGCGCGCAGGCGGCGAGCCGGCCGGCCACGGCCGCGGCGGAGAGCACCTCGGCCACCGAGCGGGCGTCGACGACGGTCGTCACGACGTGAATCTGGTCCACCCGCCGACCCTACGCCCCACCGGGCTCGGGACGGTGCTCGTCGATCCATTCGTCGATCCGCTTCCACCAGTCGTACAGCCACTCGATCCGTTCCGCCTCGCCGGTCGGTACGTCTTCGGGTGGCACCGACCAGAACCGCATGATGATGCGTTTGTCCATGGGCAGTTCGCGCCACACGTCGGCGACGGTGAGCATCCGGTCGAGGCCGGTGTGCGCGACGAAGATGACGCCGGCGTCGGGTGCGGCGTCCAGCGCCGCGATCAGCCCGCCGGGTTTGGGGGCGAGCACGTTGCGCATCCCCTCGGCCCGCTTCGCCATCCGGTCCAGGCCCAACGCCCGCAGCCGGGCGATGGCGCGCAGCCGGCGGCGGGGGGTGAAGTTGCCGCCCTCCGGAAAGATCACGAAGGCGTCGTTGTCGTCGAGCCCGGTCGCCAGGTGCGCGATCTGTTGCTCGATCGTCTCGCCGGGCTGGTGTCCGGGTGCGACGAACCGGTTGGGCAGCCGGTTGAGCATGACGTCGATCGCCGGGTCCCACTGGAGGGTGTCCTTGAGGACGATGCGCGGCTCGCGGGCGTACCAGTTGACCAGCGCGTGGATGAGGATGAACGAGTCGCCGGGACCGGCGTGCCGGCTCACGACGATCTCCGGCCGGCCGGGCAGGGCGGTGTCCGGGTCGGTGCCGACCACCTCGATACTCAGCCGCAGCGTCCACTTCACCTGCCAGAAGAGTGCGGTGAGGAACCAGCCGGTGAGCACGTAGTGGGCCCGCTGGAACGCCGGTGACCGTTTCTTCCAGCCGAACCCGGACGCGAGCCACAGGACGAAGAGGGCGATCAGCGCGGCGGCGTCCCAGACCAGGTAGAAGGTCAGCATCCACAGCACACGCAGCGGCCGCAGGTAGCCGGGGACCAGCGGCGAGGCGGCCGCGGCGACCAGCAGCCAGATCGGCAGGGTGGTCACGAACAGGAAGGTGAGCAGGACGACGGCCGGGCCGAGCAGGAGCCGGCGCAGCCAGCGGGGCGGGATCCGCATCAGCGGCGCCCGGTGCGTGTCGCCGTGGTCATCGGTCCGCCACGTTGGTCGACAGGTAGCGGCGGGAGGCGGTGTAGGCGCGGCTGATCCGCCGCCCGACGGCGGCCATGTCCCGGTAGGCCCAGGGGGTGTCGTCGCGGGACTCCCCGCCGCCGGTCGGCAGGACGTGCACCTCGACGCCGTCGGGCAGGGCGGCCATCTCGCGGGCGAAGCGGTGCCGCCGGGCGATCTCGAAGGCGACCTGCGCCACCTCCCAGGGCCGCCGCGGCGGGGTCAGTGGCCGCTCGACCCGACCGACCTGGAGTACGAAGATCAGTTTCGCGCCGGCGTCGACGGCCGCGCCGATCGGGATGGAGTTGACGATGCCGCCGTCGACGAAGTGCTCGCCGTCGATCTCGGCCGGCGGCAGCAGCCCCGGCACGCTCGCCGAGGCCAGTACGGCGTCGACCAGCCGGCCACGGTCGAACCAGTGCTCGGCGGCGCGTTCGATGCTCGCCGCGCAGCACCGGAACGGCACCTTCAGCTCCTCGATCGTGGTTTCCGCGCCGAGTGCGCTCTCCAGCAGCTTGCGCAGCGGCCGGGGCGAGTGCAGGTGGGTACGGGCGGCGAACCGGCGCACTTGCCGGGCTACCGAGTCGCCGTACACCTCGCTCGCCTCGGGGCTGGCCCACAGGCGTACGAGCCGTTCGGTGACCGCCTCGGTCGGGTCGGCCGCGACCAGGGCGCCGTTGACGGCGCCGATCGAGGTGCCGACGACGATGTCGGGGCGGTAGCCGGCGCGGAACAGGGCGCGCAGCATGCCCACCTCGACGGCGCCGAGCACGCCGCCGCCACCGAGCACGAACCCCACCGGACCGTTGACCATGGCCTCATCCTGGCACGACCGGCTTCGGGTCCGTCCCGCACCGCCGGCCACTTACCCGGAGTTGCCCGAGAGCGACATGTTTCAAACGATTCGCACCGATGCGTTACAAGCCGTTGACAGAGTGTTTTCCGTCCCGCAGCCTGATACCGCCCCCCACCCCGGACAGGTGCCCACATGTCTTCGCTCCACCCCGGCGGTCTGCTCGCCCGCCGATACCGCCTCATCGACCGCATCGGTGCGGGCGGGATGTCCGTCATCTGGCGCGCCCGCGACGAACTGCTCGACCGGGTCGTCGCGCTCAAGGTGCTCGCGGAGGAACTGGCCGCCGACGCCCGGTTCCGCGGCATGGTCCGTGAGGAGGCCCGGGCCGCCGCGCAACTCGTACACCCCCACGTCACGTCGGTCCACGACTACGGCGAGACGGTCGCGCCCGACGGCACCGTCACCGCCTTCGTCGTGATGGAACTGCTCTCCGGCGAGGAACTGGAGTCCCGGCTCACCGAGGGCCCGCTGCCGTGGCCCGAGGCGGTCGAGGTGTGCGCCCAGGTCGCCGAGGCGCTGGCCGCCGCGCACCGGCTCGGCATCGTCCACCGCGACGTCACCCCTGCCAACATCATGATGACCGCGACCGGTGCGAAGGTGCTCGACTTCGGCATCGCCACGCACGTCGGCGCGCCCGACGAGGACGCCGACGGCGAGACGTTCGGCACGCCGGCGTACGTCGCGCCGGAGCGGCTCGACGGCACCCCGGCCCAGCCGGCCACCGACACCTACTCGCTGGGGGTCCTGCTCTACGAGACGCTGACCGGCCGGGTGCCGTTCCCGGCCAACACCTGGGAGGACCTGGCCCGCAGCAGGCCGGACGCCGAACCACCGCCCCTGTCCGGTGTGGAGGGACTGCCTCCGGCGGTGGCCGACGTCTGCCTGAACTGCCTGGCCCGCGACCCGCGCGACCGGCCCACCGCCCACCAGGTGGGGCTCGTGCTGCGCGCGCAGCTCACGCCCGAACCCCCCGTCGCGGAGCCGGCCGCGCCGTCCGCGCGCGCCGTGCCGCTGCGGCTCGCCGTGCTGGCCGCCGCGTCGGTCGCGGCGCTCGCGGCGGTCGTACTGGCGTTCACCTGGCCCCGGGACGACCACCGGCCGCCGTCGGCCGACGGCCTACCGGGCACCGCCCGGCCGACGTCGCTGTTCTCGCCGGACGCCGTGCCGCCCGACGGTCCGGCGACCGGTGGACCGTCGCCCGGTCCAGGACCGACCGGCCGCCCCACTCCCGGCGGGACACCGACCGGAGGGCCGCCGACCGGGCTTCCGCCGACCGGTACGCCCGGGCCGGGCGGAACCGCCGGCCCGAGCGTGCCGGAGGCGGTGGCCGATCTCGACCAGATCGTCACCGCCGGGCTGGCGGCCGGCGCGATCCGCGACGACGCCGGGCTCGACCTGCAGAACCTGCTGCGCAACCTGCGGAACGCGGCGGCCCGGGGACCGGTCGACGTCGGCGGGCCGGTCGAGCACATGCGCAGCAAGATCGCGCTACGGGTCGACGAGGGGGCGATCACCCCCGAGTACGCCAGCGCGCTGCGCGCCGGGCTCGACCGGCTCGCCACCGCCGGATCGGCACCGCCGGTCTGACCCGGCAGACGGCGAAGGGGGCGCGGAATCCGCGCCCCCTTGCGTCCCGTACGGGTGTTACGACAGCCCGTTGAGGAATGGCCGGTGCGAGTTCTGGAACTCCCAGCCGTAGAAGCGGTCCCAGTTGATCGACCAGGTCATCAGGCCCCGGAAGTTGGGGTTGGTGCCGCTGCGCGGCGTGTAGCCGGCGCAGTTGGTGCCCCGTACCAGGCAGGTGACGGCCTGCTGGACGGCCGCCGGGGCGGTGTAGCCGTTGCCGGCCGAGGTCGACGACGGGGTGCCGAACGCCACCTGGTCCTCGCGCAGCGGCGGGAAGACGTTGTTGGTGTTGCCGGCCACCGGGAACCCGGCGAGCAGCATGTCGGTCATGGCGATGTGGAAGAGCGCGCCGCCCATCGTGTGGTACTGGTTGTCCAGTCCCATGATCGGACCGGAGTTGTAGTCCTGCACGTGCAGGACGGTGATGTCGTTGCGCAGCGCGTGGATCACCGGCAGGTAGGCACCGGCCCGCGGGTCCTGGCCGCCCCACGGCCCCGATCCGTAGTACTGGTAACCGAGCTGCACGAAGAACGTCTCCGGCGCCATGGTGAGGATGAAGCGGCTGCCGTACCGCTGCTTCAGCGACCGGACCGCGGAGATCAGGTTGACGATGACCGGGGTGGTCGGGTTCTTGAAGTCGGTGTCGCCGGTGTTCAGCGACAGCGAGTGGCCCTCGAAGTCGATGTCGAGGCCGTCGAGGCCGTACCGGTCGATGATCGCGGCGACCGAGCTGACGAACCGGTCCCGGGCGGCGGTGGTGGTGAGCTGCACCTGCCCGTTCTGGCCGCCGATCGAGATCAGCACCTTCTTGCCCTGCTGCTGCTTGGCCCGGATCGCGGCGATGAACTGCGCCTCGGTCTCGACGTTCGGGCACTCGGCGACCGGGCAGAGCTGGAATCGGATGTCACCGGAGGTGACCGAGGTCGGCTCGCCGAACGCCAGGTTGATGATGTCCCAGGAGGCCGGTACGTCGGCCATCCGCACGTAGCCGGAGCCGTTGGCGAAGCTGCTGTGCAGGTAGCCGATGAGCGCCCGCTTCGGCAGCCCGGAGTTCGGCGGCGGGGTGGTCGGCGGTGGCGTGGTCGGGGGTGGCGTGGTGGGCGGCGGCGTGGTCGGGGGCGGGGTCGTCGGTGGCGGGGTCGTCGGTGGCGGCGTGGTGGGCGGGGTGCCGCCGCCGCAGGCCGCGCCGTTCAGCGTGCAGTCCGCCGGTGATCCCGAACCGGTGGCGATGAACCCGAACGACACCGACGCCCCCGGCGCCAGGCTGCCGTTCCACGAGCGGTTCCGGAACGTGAACCGCTGACCCGACCGGGTCATGTCGGCGTCCCAGAACGAACCGACCGAGGAACCCGAGGGCAGGGTGAAGGCCACCGCCCACGACGACAGGGCGGTCGCCCCGCCGTTCGTGACCGTGTACTTCCCCTCCCAGCCGGAACCCCAGTCCGACGTCTTGACGAACGTCGCGGACGGGCCGGCGGCGAGGGCCGGCCCCGCCACCCACACCGCCCCCGCACTCACGGCCAACGCCGACACCACGGCGAGCAACAACGACCTGGAGCGTCTCATCACCAGTCCCTCCCAACCCGGCGCGGCATCGGCCGCTGTCGAACAGTTGGCCAATTATTAGGACTGTTAACTGTTAATGTCCAGGGCGGAGCCCGACGACGTCCCTGAAATTTGCCTGAAGTGCGCCATACCGGCAGGGCGGTCCGCTCGTCGCCCGGGTCGGTGCCGGCCAGCGGCGGTCAGAGCCGGATACGGTCGCCGGCGCGGTCGAAGAGCAGCAGCCGGTCCAGGTCGACCGACACCGTCATCCGCTCACCCGTCCGGGGCGTCGCCGGCACCGGCACCCGGACCACCAGGTCACCGGCGGCCGACTCGTCGTCGGGCAACTCCGGGTCGTAGACGGGATAGAACCCGTAGCGGGTCCGTGCCGTCGGCCGCCCGCCGCCGCGCTGGCGCGGGATGAGGCGCCCCAGCCCCGACCACCGCCCGCCCCGCGCCGGCCGCTCCGGCTCGGCCAGCAGCCCGGACAGCGGCCGTACGGAATCCGGCAGTTCCAGCCTCGACTCGGCCGCCGAGGTCGGCACGCCGCCGGTCTCCAGGTGCACCAGCGCCTCGTGCCCCAGGTTCTCCACCACCCGTACGACACCGTGCAGCACCGGCCCTTCGGCGTCGGCCGGGGCCGGGCGCAGGGCGTCCGCCCGCAGGGCCACCGTCGCCCGCTCGGTGTGCCGGGCGGCGAGGACCGCGCCGCGCGGATCGTCGGCCGGAAAGTCGATCACCTGCGTACCCAGGTCGAGGACGACCCGGCCGTCGCCGGCGTATACGGCGCACTGGAAGAGGTTGGGGCGCGGGCTGCCGAGGAAGGCGGCGACGAAGACGGTCGCCGGGTCGCCGTACACCTGCGACGGCGGGCCGATCTGCTGCAGCACCCCCCGGCGCAGCACCGCGACCCGGTCCGCCATCGACATCGCCTCGACCTGGTCGTGGGTCACGTAGATCGTGGTCGTCCCGTTGCGCCGGGCCAGCGCGGTCAGGTCGGCACGCAGGTCGGCGCGCATTCCGGCGTCCAGGTGGGACAGCGGCTCGTCGAGCAGGAACGCCGCCGGGCGACGGGCCAGCGCCCGGGCGATCGCGACCCGCTGCCGCTGGCCGCCGGACAGGTTTCCGGGCAGCCGGTGCAGCACGTCGGTGATGCCCAACTGCCCGGCCAGCTCGGCGATCCGGCCGGTCACCTCCGGACCGGCGTCGCTGCCCGAGCGCAGCGGGAAGCCGATGTTCTGCGCCACCGTCAGGTGCGGGTAGAGGGCGTGGTCCTGACGTACCAGGGCGACGCCCCGGTCGCCGGCCTCGATGTCGTCGACCACCCGGCCGTCGAACCGGACCTCGCCCGAGGTGGGCCGCTCCAGGCCGGCCACCAGCCGGAGCACCGTCGACTTGCCGCACCCGGTCGGTCCGAGCAGGACCACGAACTCCCCGGACCGCACGTCGATGGTCACGTCGTCGACGGCGACGGTGCCGTCGTCGAAGATCTTCGTCAACCGGTCGGTGGCGATGGCGACCAAGGCGATCACCTCCCGCCCCAATCGTCAGCGCTGGGACGGGCGTACGCCAGGGTCTGGCTGGCAAAACCTCGGTACGTACGACGGTGGGCCGGCACCGGGCCGACCCACCGTCATCGACAAACCACCGTCGGTACGCCCCGGGTCAGTTCGACAGCAGCGGGTTGACGTTCGGGTACTGGACCGGGTCGACGTACTCGGTCACGTTCGGGTGCTGCACCACCGCGTCGGTGTTGCCGTCCTCGTTGAAGTCGAAGCCGATGGTGTCCTGGCGGCCGTCGAGGTCGGTGTCCTGGACGAAGGTGTCGATCAGCCCGTTGAAGTCGTTGTCGAGGACGACGTTCTCCAGCGTCCCGTCCTCGTTGTAGTCGGTGCCGGCGAGGTCGACGGCGCCGTCGCCGTTACGGTCGGCGATCTCCTCGTCCTGCCAGCCGTCACCGTCGGTGTCACGCATCTGGGTCTCGAAGACGCCGTCGTGGTTGCGGTCGTACTCGCTGGCGTCGACCAGGCCGTCGGCGTCGTAGTCGTGGCCGATGAAGTCGACCCGGCCGTCACCGTTCATGTCCGCGTGCAGCTCCACGCTGCCGTCGGCCTGCTCGTGGACGGTGTGCTCGTCCCAGGTGCCGTCGCCGTCAACATCGATGCTGGTCGAGTAGTCGCTCATCGTCGTTCCCTCCGTGACGCCTCAATGGCTTGTCTGCCGAACACGCTACGGCTCGCCACCTCGGCCTTGATCCCCGGATCGTGCCACCCCGCATCCGGTGATCCGGCCGAAGTCCACCACCGACGGGTCACGGTTCCGTCGTCGCGGACCGGGTCCGGACGCCCTGATGGGCCGGACATCGTCCGGCCCATCAGGTTTCCGCGGTCAGCTCAGGACGTAGGCGACACCGGTGGTGGCGCCGTCCCGTTCGTAGGAGACGAGCAGGGTCGAACCGGCCGGCAACGGCGCGGCCAGCGGCAGGACCAGGTCCAGGTTGTTGCCGGTCACCTCGACCGTCTTCTGGGCCAGAACCTTGCTGCCGTCCCACACGTACACGTTGGCGGTACCGGCAGCCTTGGCGCGCAGCCGCAGCGTGACCGCCTCGTCCGACGTGAGCAGCTTCGGCACCGTGATCGTGTTCTTGGGAAGCGCCGGCCAGCCGCCCGGCGCGACCTTGTCCATGCTCGACTGCAGGATGGTCTGCGGCGAGTTGACGCTCATCGCGGCGGTGTCGGGCATGATCGGAGCCTTCGGCGCCGACGGCTGGTTCGCCAGTCCGTCCAGCGTCGCCACGCCCCAGCGGTACGGGTCGGCACGCACCCCGCTCCAGGTCGACCAGCCCACCCGGGTCTGCGCGGTCAGGTCCTGCGTGTCGGAGTCGTTGACCAGGATGTTCATGCCCATCCGGCTCGGGTCGATCGTGTCCGGCAGCACGCTGAACGGGATCTTGACCTCGATCCGGTATCCGACGTACGGGTCGGTGGTGACAACGGACGCCACCTGCATGCCGGGCGCCGTCTCCGGGCCGGGGCCCTGGTGGTTGTCCCGTTCCCGGGCGAAGCACGGCGGGTTGCCGTTGGCCGGGTCCTTGGTGATCGGGAAGAGCGCGACGTTGAACACCGTGGAGGTGTTGGCCGAGTCGCCGCGCGGGTCGATACCGAACTCGATGTTGTCGTTGCGCCGCGGACGCTTGCAGTCCTCGGCGGGCAGGACGGTGCCGAGTACGTCATCGGTGATGGAGAACAGCGCGTACAGGGCGTCGTGGGTGAAGGTCAGCTGCGCGGTGCCGGAGATGTCCGCCGCCGGCGCGGCGGTACCCTCCCAGCGGGTCGAGATGTCGATGACCTCGCCGGTGTACTCACCCGGGCCGGCCGTGCCGTCGACCACCGGGGCGCTGGTCGCCTTCGGGATGGCGGTGACCGGCACGAGGTTGAACACCCCCGGTTCGGTGGCACTGCCACTGTTGTGACTCGTCACGATCTGCACCGGGTAGGCGCCGTTGTTCGGCGCCCGGTTGGCGGTGGGCAGCGACGCGTCGCTGTTCGTCACCGTGAACGTCACCGCGCCCTTGGTGCCGGGCTGGAGACCGCTGTAGGGAAGGTCCTGCTGGGCCACCGTGAATCCGGCCGGTACCTGCAGCTTGACCGTGCCCGCCTGGACCTCGTGGCTGTGGTTCGTGAGGTCGACCCGGACGTCGCGGGTGCCGCCGCTGGGGATACTCAGGATCGACTCGATGAGCGCGTCGAGCGTCTGCACCTTGAGCCGCTGGGTCCACTCCCGGAAGTTGCCGACCTCGGGCAGGGGCTCGAGGGTGCCCCGCACCGGTGCCGCCGCCTGTACGAGGGCACTGTTGGTTCCGGTGCCGTCGTTCTTGCTGGTCAACGTGGCGTCCAGCCGGAACCTGGTGCCCGCCGTCAGGTTCTGGGGCGGGGTGACGGTGAAGGTCGCCTCGATGTCCTTGTTCGGGCCGATCCAGCCGAGGCTGCCGCTGCCGCGGACGGTCCAGCCCTCCGGCGCGGTGACGGAGACGTTGCCGCCCGCGATCGCCTGCCCGGCGCGGACCACGGTCTTCACCTTGAACGGTACGCCGGCGAGCACCTCCCACTGCTCGGGCTGGACGTGCACCTCGGTGCCGAGCGGCAGCCCGCCCGGGGCCCGGAGGGTGGCACCCTGCAGCGCCGCAGTGCCGGCGCCGACGTTCGGGGCCGGGTACGGGGTGCGGCTGTCGATCAGGGTCAGCCGGTTGCAGTTGATGTTGGCGGGGTTGGATGTCGGGTCGGCCCCGCCGCCCCAGCCCTGGGAGACGTACTCGCGGCGGGCCCAGGCGGTGACCTGGTTCCACCGGGTGCCGGCGTGCCGCGCCGACTCGTAGCCCTGCCAGGTGCCGAAGATGACGTTGTCGGGCCGCGCCGGGGTGAAGGTCGTCTCGCAGGCGGGGCCGGTGCTGCTCGACCCGCTACCGCCGGACTGGAAGATCCGGGAGACCCGCCACGGCTTGAGCTTCTCCTCGGTGATCTGCTCCGGGAAGGCCGCCGGGTTGGCCGCGGCGTAGAAGGCCTCCACGGCGAGCATCGCCGCTTCCTGGTGGTTGCCGTGGTTGCCCTGGGTGGCCGAGGGGTTCATCGTGATGATGACCTCGGGCCGGGTGGTGCGCAGCACCCGCACGATCCGGGACAGGCTGCTCTCGTAGTTCCAGACCTGCTCGGTCAGCGGTGCGCTCGCGGTGTAGTAGAAGTCGAGCGCGTCCAGGTTGTAGATGTGTTCGATACCGGCCCAGCCGACCGCGCGACGCTCCTCGGCCTCGCGCAGGATGCCGAGTTCCGGCCCCTCCTCCAGGCCGGTGGCGTTGCCGCCGCCCTCGCCGCGGGTCGTGGTGATGACACCGGCTTTCATGTTGTGGAATTCGTTCCAGTACCCCAACATGCCGAGCTGGCCGGCTTCGTCGTCGGGGTGCGCGCCGATGAACATGACGTCCAGGTCGACGGCATCCTTGCTTGGGTTCGCCTGAACCGGCTGGGCCAGGCTCAGTGTGAGCAGACCGCACATGGCGATCACGGCGGTGGTGCGCCACCTCATGGGCATACCTCTTATCTGGAACAGGGTGCTGCGTCCCGGGGGGACGTTCGGGGGGTCCGGGCCGGGGCTCTCGGATGCTTCTTTCGCGCCCAGCCATGCTGGATGGTTAGCAACCGGCAGAAGACCGACATCCGGTCTCACTGACGGTTACGGGTCGGCCGCGCCGCGGCGACGGCACGACGACGCGCGCTCAGCGGGGATGACCGAGCGGGTACGGAGCGGTGGCAGGGAAGGTTCCTTACCACCGGAAGGCCTTCGGTCGGTAACGCTAAGGATCTTGTCGCTTCCTCGTCAATAGTTCTCGGGGACTTTCTTACCTCCCCGAAGAAACAAAGTACCCCGACCGCAGGACCTACCAGCCGGACGCGAGCGGCGCGGTAGCAACGCGCGCACCCCCTGTGGACCGTCCAATGGGACCGTCAACACCACTATGACCTGGGAGAACATTCAAACTCATCGGCACCCGCCCAGCGCGGCCGACACGACCCCACACACCGAGACCATCTCGTTACTTGACGACTCTTTTTCTTCGCCGTAAGAAGAAAGGGTGCCACCCACCCGCCCACCGAGCCGTGAGGTCGAGCAACCACCCGGTGGTCCCGGCCGCCCCACTGCCGTCCAAAGTGGATTCAGCTGGGCTGCCCGCCACGCGTTGACCTGAACGCCCGGCGCGGCCGGCGAGGGCGGGGAATCACCTGCCCGGCGGCTACGCCCCGTTCGCCGCTGCTTTCGCCATCTGACGATGCCCGGCCACGGCCGAGGTATCCCGCCGCCTCGATCGCCCTCCGTACTGATATCCACCCGCCGACATCGGTGGGGAGACGCGCCGGGTGGCCGGTGTACGGAGCAGGCCGTGACGGGACCCACGGCCTGCTCCACCACGGACGGGTCGCCCGCCGGCCGGCACGGCCTCAGCGCAGGCTGACCCAGGCGGTCGCGAGCGTACGGCCGCCGGTGCGCGCCCAGAGCTGGACCGGTCCGGCCGGCGGCGGTCCCAGCGAGAAGAAGCCGACCTGGTCGATCGGGCTCTCGTCGTAGCGACCGTCCGGGGTGCGAGCGGTGATCAGGCCACCGCTGGCCGGGGTGAGCTGACCGACGATCCCGGCACCGGTGACCTCGAGTTCGACGCTGACCGGCCCGGTGCGGAAGGCCAGGGTACGGGCGGAGCGGGCGGTTCCCGCCGACCGGACCGGGCCGGCCGGCGCCGGATCGCACGCCGAGTCGAAGGTGAGTTCGGCGATCGCCAGGTCGGTGTCGACGGTCCGCCAGGCGAACGCCGCCAGGGCGGCGGTCAGGAACTCCTCGGGCACCGGCCCGGGATCGCGCAGTGCCGCACCAAGCTCCGCGAGCAGGCTGTCGTCAGCATTCGGCAGCCACGGCTGCATCGCGCTCACCTCCGGTCGGCTCGGTGTCGGGGCCCGTCGCGAGGAACGACACGAGGGCCGGGCAACTCCGCAGTTTGCGCAGGCATCGGCCCTGGGTCGGGCCGACGCTTCCGATCGGCATGCCGAGCCGTTCGCCGACCTGCCGGTAGCTGGCCGGCGGGTCGGCGGCGAGCAGCGACAGCAGTTTCTGGCACCGTGGCGGAAGTTGAGCGAACGCTTCCCGCAGCGCCTGGTGCCGTTCGGCGCGCAGCAGGTCCTCGTCCGGGCTCGCCGCGTCGACCAGCAGCGAACCGGGTGCGTGCCCGGCGTCGTCGTACGGGTCGAAGGGCTGGGTGCGCCGGCCGATGCGGACCAGCCGGTAGCACTCGCGCCGGCAGGTCGTCGCCAACCAGGCGGCCAGGGCCCTCGGCTCCCGCAGCCGGTCGAGTTGCTCCACCAGGCGAAGCCACACGGTCTGGTTCACGTCGGCCGCGTCGGTACGGTTCAGCCCGTAGGAGCGGATCACCGAAAGCACCAGCGGGGTGTAGCGCCGGACCAGTTCGGCCCAGGCCAGTTCGTCGCCGGTGGACGCCGCCGCGATCAGCCCGGCCGGACCGGCCGGCGCGTCCGACGCCCCGTGGTCGGCCGCCGCCGCGAAGCCCGTCGGGGCGGTCGCCGCGTCGGGGGCCGGACCGGTCGGTGCGCCCTGCTGGCGGCACGGTCCGCCGCCGGTCTCCGGACCGGACGGCGCACCGCCGGTCACCGGCACACCGCGCAACGCGTGGCGGAACGGCTCATCCGACCAGCACGCCGTAGTCGGGGTGCCAGCGCGGGCCGGACAGCAGCAGCGCGCGGGCCGCTTCGGCGTCCAGTCCGGTGGCGGTCATCAGGGCGGTGAGTCGCCCGGACACGTGGGCGGCGGCGAAGGAGGTGCCGGCCCAGGCCGCGAAGCCGTGGAACCAGCGGGTCGGCTGGCCCGGCATCTGCAGCCGGCCGTCGACGTACGTGCTGGTGTGCTCGCCCACCGCGCACGCGTCGACCCAGGGACCGAAGCCGCTGTACGGCGCGGGCAGGTATCCGGTCCCGGTCACGTCGACCGCGCTCACGGCCACCACCCGGTCGAACGCCGCCGGCCAGGACCGCCGGGCGGTGCCGGCGTTGCCGGCCGCCGCCACGACGGCGGTACGGGACGGCAACGCGGCGAGCGCGTTGGCGAGCGGGAGCGGGGCGAGGTCGTCCTGTGTGTAGTAGCCGAGCGACAGGTTGACGACCGAGGTCGCCGGGTCGAGCCGGCCCAGCGCGCCGACCAGCATCTCCTCGTCGCCGACCCCGGTGGCGTTCAGCGCGGCCTCCGGGTCGAACCGCACACCGGGCGCGGCCTGCCGGATCACCCCGGCCACGAAGGTGCCGTGGCCGCCCTGCGGCGCGAGCACGTCGAGGTGGCTGTAGAGCAGGTCCTCGTCGTCGGTCTCGGGCAGGTAGCGGCCGCCGAGCCACTGTGGATGGCGGCTGCCGGCGAGGCGCCAGATGCCGGTGTCGCAGACACCCACCGTCACTCCGGCGCCCTCACCGAGGCGGGCCGGGTCCGGGGCCGGCAGGGCGCCGGTGGCGCGGGGCGGCCCGCCGGGGTTGCCCATGATGTTGCCGAATCCGACCGCGACGTGGTGCGGTTGCACGCGCGGGACCGGCTGCCCCTGCCACTGCTGCTGGTCCCGCAGTCTGGTCACCAGCGACGGGATGTCGGCGGTGGACTCGACCAGCAGCCGGGCCACCCCGGCGAATCCGGCGTTCTCGGTGACGTTGTGACCGTACGTCCGCAGCCTGGCGACGACCCGCGCCTTGTCGGCGGGGGCGACGAGCAGTTGCCGGGGCCGGTAGCTGAACTCCCGGCCCGGAACGGTGTGCAGCCGTACGGCCGGATCAGCGGCGACGGCCGTCCGGAACAGTTGCTGGTATGCCTGGTCGGCCTGGTCGGCGGCGAGTCCCGCACCCGACCGGGGGCCGGCACCGGGGGACGGACCGGCGACGGCGGGTGCGGCGCCGAGCGGCACCGCGGCGGCGGCCAGGACCGGAATGCCGAGCAGTCGGCGCCGCGAAATCCGGCTGCCCGGGCACGGCACGGCGGGATTGTCAGGCGGCACCGGTCCTCCTGAGGGTGGGAAAGAGCGCAGGCCGGCAGCAGTCGAGGGGACGCTCGCCAGTCCTGGACTCTATTCAGACCAATAGTTTCCAGTCAATAGAGCAATCCTCCACCGAACGATAAACAGCATTCTTCAGACATTGAAGATATTGACTGTAGATCAATCTTCGGCGATTCTCTTGGCATGGCCGAATTCACCGGCACCGGTGCGGTTACGGCCCAGCGCGCGCTCGACGCCGTGCAGCGCTACCCCCGCGAGGCGATCACCATCGCCAACCGGGTGCTCACCACCGGCGACCCGACCGGCGACGAGCGTTCGACGGCCGAACGGGCCATCGGCCTGGCCCTGCGGGAACTCAACGACCTGCCCGGCGCACTGCGCCACCTACGCCGCGCGGTACGGGCCACCGGCTCGCCGCGCACCCGCGCGCTGGCCCGGATGAGCCTCGGCTACGTGCTGGCCAACGCCGGCCACACCGCCGCCGCCCTGCGCGAGGTGACCGCCGCACTCCCCCGGCTGACCGGCGCCGACGCCGGCCGGGCCCGGATGCAGCGCGGCGTGGTCCTGCACTACCGGGGCCGGTTCGACGAGGCGGTCCGCGACTACGGCCTCGCGGTCGACATCGCCCAGCGCGAGGGCGACCTGCTGCTGGAGGCCCGGGCCCGCAACAACCGCGGACTGCTCAACTCGCACCGGGGCACCAGCCGGGGCGCCGACGACGACCTCGACCGGTCCGCCACGATCTTCCAGCGGCTCGGCCTCGACCTGGCCGCCGCCGACGCCCGCTGGAACAGCGGCATCGCCGCCGGCCAGCGCGGTGACGTGGCCGGTGCCCTGCGCTGTTTCGCCGCCGTCGAACAGGAATACCACCGGCTCGCCGTACCCCGCCCGGCCCTGCTGCTCGACCGCTTCGAGTTGCTGCTGTCGGTGCCGCTGGTCGACGAGGCGGTCGAGGTGGCCGGCGCCGCCGTCGACCAGCTCCGCCGCCGGGGCATGTCCTCCGACCTCGCCGAGGCACTGCTCGCCCGGGCCCGGGCCGCCCTGCTCGCCGGCGACCTGGACACCGCCACCGCGACCGCCGGCCAGGCCAGAACCCGGTTCCAGCGCCAGGGCCGCCGCACCTGGGCCGCCTTCGCCAGGCATGTCGAACTGCGGGCCGAGTTCTCCCGCGGCACCCGCTCGCCGGCGCTGCTCGGCGCGATGGTGCGTACGGCCGGCCGGCTCGACGCGACCGGCTGGCCCGATCCGGCCCTGACCACCCGGATCGAGGCCGCCCGGCTGGCCACCGAACTCGGTCGCACCGGGCGGGCCGCCGAACTGCTGGCGGCAGCCGCCCGGGCCCGCCACCGCGGCACCGCCTCACACCGGGCCCAGGGCTGGTACGCGCTCGCCCTCGCGCGCCGGCTCGCCGACGACGTACGGGGCGCCGGCCGGGCCCTGCGGCGCGGGCTGGCGGTGCTCGACGGCTACCGGGCGTCGCTCGGCACCACCGAACTGCGGGCGCACAGCGGCACGTACGGGCGGGAACTGGCCGCCGAAGGACTCGACATCGCGGTCCGCTCCGGTGCGCCGGCCCGGGTGCTGGCCTGGGCGGAACGCTGGCGGGCCAACGCACTGCGGATGCGTCCCGTGCTGCCGCCGCAGGACCCCGAACTGGCCGCCACCCTGGCCGAACTGCGGCTGGTCAGCACCGCCCTGGAGGACGCCCTCCTCGCCGACCGTCCGGTGCACGGCCTGCGCCGCCACCAGGCCCGGCTCGAACAGCGCATCCGCGAGCTGGCCCGGGGCGCGGACGGCGGCGGCACCCTGGTGACCCCGCCCGGGATCCGCCGGCTGGCCGGGGTGCTCGGCACCGCCGTACTGCTCGAACTGGTCGCCCACGGCGACCGGCTGCGGGCGGTGCTGCTCCGCGACGGCCGGGCCACCCTGCACGATCTCGGCCCGCTCGCCGACGCGCTGCGGCACGCCGCCGCCCACCGGTTCGGGCTGCGCCGGCTGGTCACCACCGGTGACTCGGCCGCCGCCCGCACCGGCGCCGGGCACGCCGCCCACGCCCTCGACGAGCAGCTATTCGGCCCGCTGCGCCCGCACCTCCGCGACCGCCCACTGGTGATCGCACCGGTCGGCGGGCTGCACGCCGTACCGTGGTCGGGTTTGCCCACCTGCGCCGGCCGGCCGGTGACCGTCACCCCCTCGGCCACCGCCTGGTTGCGCGCCGCCGAACGGCCGTCCCCCGACGGCCCGACCGTCCTGGCCGCCGGGCCGCGGCTGCCCGCGGCCCGGACCGAGGTACGCCACCTCGCCCGGGTCCGGCCCGGCGCCCGGCTGTTCGCCGGTACGGCCGCCACCGCGGAGGCGGTCACCGCCGCGCTGAACGGTGCCGGGCTGGCCCACATCGCCGCCCACGGCCGGTTCCGGGCCGACAACCCGCTGTTCTCCACATTGGAACTGGCCGACGGCCCGCTCACCGCCTACGAGCTGGAACGGCTGGTCAGCCCGCCCGGCTGCGTGGTGCTCTCGGCCTGCGACGCCGGCCTGTCCGCGGTCCGGCCCGGTGACGAGGTGATGGGCTTCAGTTCGGTGCTGCTGGCGCTGGGCACCCGTACGCTGATCGCCGCCGTGCTGCCCGTACCGGCGGATCTCACCACCGCGCTGATGCTCGACCTGCACCGGCGGATGCGGGCCGGCGCCCCGCCGGCCGTCGCGCTCGCCGGCGCCCAGGCGGCGTTCGGCCCGACGGGTGCGGAGCACGCCACCGCCGCCGCCTTCGTCTGCTTCGGCGCCGGCTGACGGCACCGGCCGGCGCGGAGCAGCGCCGCCGACGCGCGAGGCCGCGCGGCCGGCGGTCGGTCAGGTCGTCGAGTACGCCGCCATCTCCCGTTCCGCCGGAGCCGAGCGGTCGTTGGAGACCCAGCGCCGGTAGACGCGCTCGTAGGCGCGGGCCATCCGGTCGGCGCCGAACTCGGTCCGGACGTGCTCCACGCACGCGGCCGGGTCAAGTGCGAGAACATCCCGCAGCGACTGCGGCAGTTCGGCCGGATCGTCGTGCACGAACCCGGTCTCGCCGTGCCGGATCAGCTCCGGTACGGCCCCCCGGTTCAGCGCGACCACCGGCGTACCGGCCGACATCGCCTCCAGCATGACCATTCCGAACGGCTCCGACCAGCGGATCGGCATGATCAGGCAACGGGCCTCGAGCAGCAGCGACGCACACGTCTCCCGGTCCGGGTTGCGCAACAGCGTCACGTCGGGGCCGAGCATCGGCTCGATCACCTCGGCGAGGTACTGCACCTCGCCCGGCTCGGTGCACTTGCCGGCGAGCACCAGCGGCAGGCCGACCTCCCGGGCCGCCTCGATCGCGAGGTCGGGCCCCTTGTCGGCGGAGAACCGGGCCAGCCAGACCACCGGCCCGTCGCTGGGTGCCGGTTTGCTGACGCCGCTGCCGGCCATCGCGTTGTGCACGGTCGCCACCCAGGGCAGGTTGGCGCTGATCCGGCGCTGCGAGTGCGAGATCGCGACCAGGGCGACCTGCGGGTCGACGCCCTTGAGGATGTCGGCGAGTTCGCCGACGGGTGCCCCGTGCACCGTCGCCACCGTCGGTGTCTCCCGGCGGGACGCCGCCAGCGGGCCGATGGTCGTGTGGTCGTGCACGATGTCGAAGTCGCCGTCGGCGATCATCCGGTTGGTCCGGGCGACATGGGCCAACTCGGGCAGGGCCTGGCCGAGCCGGGAGTTCTGCAACTGGTCGGTGCCGACGAACTCGGCGGCCGTACCGGTCCCGCTTCCGGCACCGAAGAGCGTCACGTCGTGTCCCAGGGCGGCCAGGCCGTCGACCAGCGCCGAGACCACCTGTTCCAGGCCGCCGTAGCCGGGCGGCGGCAGCTCGTACCACGGTGGCACCACCATCGCGATCCTGAGCGGCCGCTGCCCTACCGCCGATGTGACTGGAATCTGGGTCACCGTCCGCAGCCCCCTCGTGGCCGGAAATGACGCGCCGGTATTGACGAGATGAGCGGCGGTTTCCCGGCCGCCCGGCCGGTAAACCGGTGCCGGCGGCGTCACCCGGGCCGGGTGGGCGGGAGCGGGTCAGCCGGCCATCCGCCGGGCCAGTTCGCGCGCCCGGTACTCCTGGACCCGCCGGGCGGTACGCAGCACGTAGGCCCGCAACGGCGCCGGCATCCGCAGGGTCACCGTCACGGTCACCTCGGTGCCGCCGTCGTCCAGCGGTGCGAGGTCCATCACGAACCGCACCGTGACCCGCGCCGGGCTGAGGACGTCGAGCACCAGTTGCCGGTCCGGCACGGCCGCCGTCTGGGTCACCCGCAGGATGTTGTCGTAGCGCAGCGGGCCGGCGATCCGGAACCTCTCCACGGCCACGAACCGCACCACCGCTCCGCCGGCTTCCCGCCGTACGTCCCGTACGGCCACGATCAGCGGTGAGAGACCGACCGAGTTGGTGGGCTCGGCGAGGTGGGCGAAGACCCGGTCGGGTGGCGCCGCGACCGGGAACCGGTCGACGAACGTCTCGGTCCGCATGGCCGCCGACCGTACCAGTCCACTGCGGAGCACGGGTCCCGCAAAGGGCGAGCGGCGGGCGACGTGACCAACCCCCTTGGTCACATCACCCGCCGCTCTGGGGAGGAGGCGGACTCCGTTGCGAAAGGGTTCCGCCCTACAAAGCTCGGTCTGCTACTACCTACGACGCTTCGGTCAGCGTCACGGTTGCCTTGACTTCCGTTCCATTTCGCTCGTACGTGATCTCGACCCGGTCACCCACCTTACGGGCCTGCACCGCGTTGATCAGGTCGTCGGAGTCGTTCACCGGCTTGCCGTCGAACTCCTTGATGACGTCGCCCTGCTGAAGGCCGATCTGGGCCGCGGCGCCGTTCGGCACGACCTGGGCGACCAGTGCGCCGCCACCGTCGGCGGGGCCGACGGAGACGCCGAGGGCCGGGTGCGACACCTTCTCGCCCCGCTGCAGCGCCTCGGCCACCGACTTGGCCTTGTTGCTCGGGATGGCGAAGCCGACGCCGATGTTGCCCTGGCTCTGGCCGGCGGTGAGGATCGCGGTGTTGATGCCGATCACCTCGCCGTTGGTGTTGACCAGTGCCCCGCCGGAGTTGCCCGGGTTGATCGGGGCGTCGGTCTGCAACAGGCCGGAGATCGACGTGGCGCCCGCCCCCTGCTGTTGCTGGTCGCCGCCGGCCCGGATGGTGCGGTCCTTGGCGCTGATGATGCCGGCCGTCACCGACCCCTCCAGGCCGAGCGGGCTGCCGAGGGCGAGCACGGTGTTGCCGACCTGCATCGCGTCGCTGTCCCCGAACGTCGCCGGGGACAGGTCGCCCACCCCTTCGGCCTTGAGCACCGCGAGGTCGCTCTTCGGGTCGGTGCCGATGATCCTCGCCTGGGCCCGGCGGCCGTTGGCGAAGGCGAGAGTGACGCTGTCGGAGCCGGCCACCACGTGGTTGTTGGTGAGCACGAAGCCGTCGGCGGACAGCACCACGCCCGAGCCGCCGCCGCTACCGGTAGTGACCGAGACGACGCTGTCCTGCACCGACGCGGCGATGGCCGGCAGGTCGGCGCTGTTGATGATCGGCGCGGCCGTGTAGGTGCGGTTGCCGCCCGCCCGCTCGTCGCTGAGGCCGAGCGCGAGCGCACCGCCGGCCAGGCCGGAGCCGAGCATCAGCACCAGGGCGACCGCCCCGGCCGCGAAGGCCCGGCCGACCCGGCTGCCGCCGGACTGGCCGGCGCCGGGCTGCTGCGCCCACGGGCTGCCACCCGGGTACGGCTGGTGCGGGTATCCGGGCTGGCCCACGTTGACCGCCCACGGCGGCTGGCTCGGCTGCTGCCCGGGGTAGGGCGGCGCGGTGTGCGGCTGGTGCGGCGGTCCGGAGTGCGGTACGCCCGACTGCGGCGCCGCGTGCGGTCCGCCCGGATGCGCCGGGGCGTGCGGGACGCCCGACTGCGGGGCGCCCGCCGGTACGGCGTGGGACTGCGTGGCGTCGGGTCGCGGAGCCTGCCACGGGCTCGGCGCGTACGCCGGCGCGGCGGCCCGGGGCTGCTCGCCGGCGGGCCGGGGGGACTGCCACGGATTCGCCGGATGACCCGGTGCGGCCGGCGGGGTCGGGCCGGCCGGCGGGGCGGATGCGATCGGCGGGGTCGGGCCGGCCGGCGGGGCGGGTGCCGCCGGCGCTGCCGGTGTGGGTGGTGTGGGTGGCGCCGGCGGTGGTGGGGCGGCGGCCTGCGGAGCGGGGGTGGCTGGGGTGGCGGCGGAGTCGGACGGCGCCGGGCCGGCACCGGACAGCTCGGGGCGGGTCACCTCGTCGCCGGGCCAGACCGGCTTGTGCTGCGGATTGGTCTCCTGCTCGCTCATGTCCTACACCTTCCCCCCTCGCACTGCGATCCACCTGTAACCGGACTGTACGTTGACTGTGAGTCAGGACTCCTCGTACGGCATCGCCGACCCGGGCGCCAGCGGTAGCCGTACCCGGAATGTCGCCCCTTCACCCGGCGAGCTGTCGACCTCGACCTGGCCGTTGTGGGCCGCCACCAGGGCGGCCACGATCGCGAGACCGAGCCCGGTGCCGGCGGCGCCGTCCCGGCGGGTCCGGGCCGCGTCCGCCCGGTAGAACCGTTCGAACACCCGCTCGGCCTGCTCCGCCGTCAATCCGGGCCCGGTGTCGACGACCTCGACCACCGCGAACCCGGAGTCGGCCCGCAGCCGCAGCCGCACCGACGCGTCGGCCGGCGTGTGCCTGATCGCGTTGGTCATGAGGTTGCCCAGGACCTGGCGCAGCCGGGCGTCGTCGGCGAGCACGACCAGGTCGCCGGCGTCGGGCGCCACCTCCATCCGGATGTCCCGCTCCGGGGCCACCGCGCGGGTCGCCTGCGTCGTCTCGGTGGCCAGCACCCGCAATTCGACCGGGGCGAGCACCAGCGGGCGTTCCCGGTCCAACCGGGCCAGCAGCAGCAGGTCCTCCACCAGCAGGCCCATCCGGGCCGCCTCGTCCTCGATCCGGCGCAGCAGCCGGGCGGTGTCCTCGGGCCCGGCGGCGGCACCCTGCCGGTGCAGTTCGGCGAAGCCGCGGATGGTGGTCAGCGGCGTACGCAGCTCGTGCGACGCGTCGGCGACGAACTGCCGCATCCGCTCCTCGGACCGGCGGGCCCGGGTCTCCGACGTCTGCGCCGAGACCAGCGCGTCGCGGGCCGCCGCCTCGGCCGCGCGGGCCGCCCACTCCGACGCCTCGCGGGCGTAGAACGCGGCCTCGATCTGGGTCAGCATCGTGTTCAGCGCCCGTGACAGCCGGCCGAGTTCGGTCTGCGGCACCACCAGCCCGTGCTCCGGATCGGGCACCCGGCGGGACAGGTCGCCGGCGGCGATGGCCGCCGCCGTCCGCTCGATCTCGTCGAGCGGTTTCAGGCTGGTGCGTACGATCGCCGCGCCCAGCGACGCGAGGATGATCAGTACGGCCCCGCCGACCAGCACGTCGATCCAGATCAGCCGCTGCACGGCGAGGTCGACGTCGGAGAGGCTCTGGCCGACCGCGATGTACTGGCCGCTCGGCAGCCGGGCGTGGTACATCCGCCAGCGGGGGTTGCCGTCCCGGGCCTTCACCGTGACGATCTCGTCCCGGTGCTCCTCGAAGCCCGCGGCGTTGTCCGGCCAGGCGGGCAGGTCCTCCCAGGCGATCCGCTCACGGTCGTAGAGGACGTCGCGGGCGGGCTCGACGTGGCCGGAGTCGTCGGCGAGCACCGCCAGGTAGTCGGTGGGCAGCCCGACCCAGACGGACTCGCCGGGACGGGGCAGCGACGACGCCGACTTCAGGTCGCCGACGTAGTCGCGCAGCTCACTGTCGATCTGCCCGACGAGGTAGCTGCGCAGGAAGAACGTCGTCGAGACACTGATCACCAGCAGTGCGGCGGCAACCAGGACCAGCACCGCGGCCACGAGCTTGACGCGCAGCGGCGTGGTGCGCAGCGGGGCGCGGGTGATCATAGGCAGTCCACCGTCAGGCCGCCGGCTTACGCAGGACGTACCCGACCCCCCGGAGCGTGTGGATCAGCCTCGGCTGGGTGTTGTCGACCTTGCGTCGCAGGTAGGAGATGTAGGACTCGACGATGTTGTCGTCGCCCCGGAAGTCGTAGTTCCACACGTGGTCGAGGATCTGCGCCTTCGACAGCACCCGGTTGGCGTTGAGCATCAGGTAGCGCAGCAGCTTGAACTCGGTCGGCGAGAGCTGCACCCGCTGCCCGGCCCGGTAGACCTCGTGCGTCTCCTCGTCGAGTTCGAGGTCGGCGAAGGTGAGCCGCGCGGTCACCGGCTCACCGCTGGTCGTACGCCGCAGCACCGCCCGGATCCGCGCGGTCAGCTCTTCGAGGCTGAACGGCTTGGTGACGTAGTCGTCGCCGCCCAGCGTCAGACCGCGGATCTTGTCGTCGGTCGCGTCGCGGGCGGTCAGGAAGACCACCGGCGTACGGGTGCCACCCTCGCGCATCAGGCGGATGACCTCGAACCCGTCGAAGTCGGGCAGCATCACGTCGAGCACCACAAGATCCGGCCGGCGGTCCTTGGCCGCCGCGACCGCCGCGCTGCCGCTGGTGGCGGTCGCCACGTCGAAGCCGGCGAAGCGCAGGCTGGCGGAGAGCAGCTCCAGGATGTTGGGGTCGTCCTCGACGACGAGCAGTCTTGCCTCGGTCTGCGATGCGGCGGCCATGGGGCCATCATCTGTCGCGCCGCTGGGTCATCGCTGGGCGAATACTGAAAGATCCCTGAGAGATCTCTCAGTCAACGGTCGCCGGCGCCGTACCAGTATCCCCATCTCCCGGACGAAAGCGCCGACGGGGCGGCCAACCCCGTCGCGCGTGTCGGCATCACGAAAGCGCCGACGGGGCGACCAACCCCGTCGCGCGTGTCGGCGTAGCGGATTCCGCGCCGGTTCCGCGCCGGACGGGACGCGTCACCGGCCCGCGGGAGCACGGAGCGCCGTCGCACCGCGCGGATCCAGAACGTTTGTGGCTGCCAGGGCGACCACAAATGTTCTAGATCGGCGGGCAGCGGGCGGCCGTCACGGCTCGACGGGGACGGGGCTGCGTGGGCAGCGGCGGCCGCGGTTGCATCGCCGGATGCGGATCCCCCACGACGACGCAGACCCGCTCGACTGGCTGCTGTTCGCCCAGTCCGGCGTACTGACCTGGCAGCAGGCGGTCGCCCTGCGGTCCCCGGCAAAGGTGCGGCATCTGGTGGCCGGCGGACGGTGGCAGCGGATCTGCCGGGGCGTACTCCTCGCTCACCCCGGCGAGATCACCCGCGAGCAGCACCACTGGGTCGCCGTACTCGCGGCGGGGCCCGGTGCGGTGCTGGCCGGCCTCGCGGCCGCCCGGGCTGGTGGCCTTCGGCTCGACCCACGCCACGACGTGGTCGACGTGCTGGTGCCGGCCGGTCGCCGACGGGCCGACCTGCTCCGCCGGCTCCCGCTGGGGCTGCCCGCCGTACGGGTCCGCCGTACCGGGGCCCTGCCCGCCGGTGACCGGCAGCGGGCCCGCCCCGACCGCACCTCGATGGCACGGTCGGTCGTCGACGCGGCGCAGTGGGCGTCGACCGACGACGACGCCCGGACGGTGGTGGCCGCCGCCTGCCAGCAGCGCCGGACCACACCGGGCGAGATACTCACCGTGCGCGGAAGAATGCCCCGGGTACGTCGGCGCGCCTTGCTGCTCCGGACCGCGAACGATGTCGCCGGCGGGGCGCAGGCGCTCAGCGAGATCGACTTCGTACGACTCTGCCGGCAGCACGCGCTTCCCCGACCCGACCTGCAGGAACGGCGTACGGACGCGGCGGGGCGCCGCCGTTACCTGGACGCGTACTGGCGGGACTGGAGACTGCATGTCGAGGTCGACGGCGCCCACCACATGGACGTACGGGAGTGGGCGGCGGACATGCGGCGGCAGAACGAGGTGTGGATCGGGGGCGACCGCATCCTGCGCTTCCCCGCCTGGGTCGTCCGGCAGCGCCCGGCCGAGGTCGCCGGGCAGGTACGGGCGGCACTGCGCGCCGCCGGTTGGCGGCCACCACCGGACCACCCGGACCGGGCCGGCACGGCGCGCGGCGGTGACGACGCGTGGCGGGTCCGGGTGTGGCGGTCCGCCACCTCGGCATGATCTCCGTCGTACGATCCGTACGGCGGGCAACCCCCGGTCGGACTCCGGGGCGCTCTCCTGCCTACGTATGACCATCTCCTGCCTGCGGAGGAGACACGCCTCGATACTCGCGCGGATTGACCTTCGCACCACCACCCGTCACGCTGAGCGACGACGCGCGAGATGTTCGGGCGGCGGTTCCACGCCGGATCCGCCCGACGAGTGCACACGGCACACAGTGAGGAGAGAAATGTCCGACGGGCATACAGGCCCCACGGCGGGAGGCGAGATCATCGTCTCCAGCCTGACGAAGCAGTATCGCAACGTCAAAGCGGTCGACAACCTGTCATTCCGGGTCCAGCCGGGCCGGGTCACCGGCTTCCTCGGCCCGAACGGCGCGGGCAAGACGACCACGCTGCGCATGCTCCTCAACCTGGTCACGCCGACCTCGGGCACGGCGACCATCGACGGCCGGCGCTACCCGGACCTCAAGGAGCCGCTGCGGACCGTGGGCGCGCTGCTGGAGGCATCGAGCGCGCACAAGGGACGTACCGGGATCAACCACCTGAGGGTGATCTGCGCCGCCTCGGGTCTGCCGAAGCAGCGTGCCGACGAGACGCTGGCGATGGTCGGGCTGTCCCCGGCGGCGAAGCGCAAGTTCAAGGGCTACTCGCTGGGCATGAAGCAGCGGCTCGGCATCGCCGCGGCGATGCTGGGTGACCCCAAGGTGCTGGTGCTCGACGAGCCGGCGAACGGCCTGGACCCGGAGGGCATCCGCTGGATGCGTGGGTTCCTCAAGGGGCTCGCGTCCGAGGGGCGCACCGTGCTGGTCTCCAGCCACCTGCTGTCCGAGATGCAGTTGCTCGCCGACGACGTGGTGATCATCGCCGCCGGCAAGCTGGTCCGGCAGGGCACCGTCGACGAGGTGCTGGGTTCGATGACGACCGGCGCCCGGATCCGGGTCCGTACGCCCCATGCGGATCAGCTCGCCAAGGCGCTCGCCGAGCAGAACGCCAAGGTGCAGCGGGGCGAGGACGGCCTGCTGCTGGTCGAGGGCAGCGACGCCGCCTTCGTGGGCCGGGTCGCGCTGGCCGCCCAGGTCGAACTGCACGAACTGACTCCCGAGCGGCCCGACCTCGAACGGGTCTTCCTGGAGCTCACGTCCGGGAAGGCGGTCATCCGATGAAGCTGATCGGTGCCGAACTGCTGAAGCTGCGCACCACCAACACCTGGTGGGTCTTCGCGCTCATCGCCGTGCCGCTGTGGGCGATCACGCTGTTCTTCAACTACTTCCAAACCTCGTTCCTGCTCGACCCCGACCAGTTCGGCGGGACCGTGCCGGAGAACGATCCGGCGCTCGAGGCGGTGTCCGACGTCGTCTTCCTGGCGGCGAACCTCTACACCAACGGCCAGCTCTTCGGGTTGCTGATCGTGATGCTGCTGGGCGTCATCGTGGTGACCAACGAGTTCTTCCACCAGACGGCGACGACGACGTTCCTGACCTCGCCGCACCGCACCGCGGTGATCGTCGCCAAGCTGGTCGCGGCGTCGATCATCGGTGTGCTGTTCTGGGTGATCACGACGGCGGCGAACCTGGTGGTCACCCCGCTGATCCTCAACGGGCTCGACGTGGGCGCGCAGCTCGACCAGGGCGGCGTGTGGGAGGCGATCGGCCTCAACGGGCTCGCGTACCTGCTCTGGGCGATCTTCGGCGTCGGCTTCGGCGTGTTGATCCGCAGCCAGATGGGCGCGACGGTGGCGGCCATCATCTTCTACTTCGCCGGGTTCATCGGCGCGGCGCTGTTCTTCAGCACGTTCGCCAACCGCTTCGGCGACTGGATCAACAACCTGCAGGTGCTGGTGCCGTCGCTGGCCTCGCAGCTCATGGTCTCCGGCACCACCCTGCCCGGCAACCCGCCGCAGTGGGTGGGCGCGGTGGTCCTGATCGGCTACGCCGTGGTAACCGGTGTGGTCGGCACGCTCATCGTCCGCAAGCGGGACATCTCCTGACCTTACGGTGGGTGGCGCGGGCCGGGAGCCGGCGCCACCCGCCCTGGTCGTCAGCCATGATCACCTTGTGAAACACGACACGGGCCGGATGGGGCAATGCCCCCGCTCGGGGCACAGCGTAGCCTTGTACGCGACTTTGTGACCCGAGCCCCCGAGTGGTGGCGGCATCCCGCGAGCACCACACCCCGCGTGAAAGAGGCGATTACCGGCCGTGTCGACGCAGCAGACTTCGCAAGACAACCCACTGGCGGGCTTCGGCCCGAACGAGTGGATCGTCGAGGAGATGTACCAGCGTTACCTCGCCGATCCCAGCAGCGTCGACTCGGCCTGGCACGACTTCTTCGCCGACTACCGGCCGTCCGGCGACGGTGCCGGCGCGGCCACCCCGACCGAGGCCACCGCCACGGCCGGGGCGTCGACCGCGGAGCGGGCGGGCACCTCGGCCCCGGCCGCGCCGACCTCCCCCCAGCCGAAGGCCGCCGAGGCCCCGGCCAAGCCGGCCCCGGCCGGTAAGCCCGCCGCCGCGAAGCCGGCCGCCAAGGCTGCCCCCCAGCCGAAGGCCACCCCCCAGCCGAAGGCCACTCCCCAGCCGAAGGCCACGCCGCAACCCACCGGCGCGCCGGCCGCGAAGAGCGCCCCGGCGTCGAAGTCCACCGACGAGGGCCCGAAGACCACCACGCTGCGCGGCGTCGCCGCCAAGATCGTTCAGAACATGGACGCCTCGCTGTCGGTGCCGACCGCGACCAGCGTCCGGGCGGTGCCGGCCAAGCTGCTGGTCGACAACCGCATCGTGATCAACAACCACCTCGCGCGGGGCCGTGGTGGCAAGGTCAGCTTCACCCACCTGATCGGATACGCGCTGGTCCGGGCGCTGGCCGAGCACCCCGAGATGAACAACTCGTTCACCGAGGTCGACGGCAAGCCGGCGGTGGTCCGGCCGGAGCACGTCAACCTGGGCATCGCGATCGACCTGGTCAAGCCCGACGGCACCCGCAACCTCGTGGTGCCGTCGATCAAGGGCTGCGAGCAGATGGACTTCCGGCAGTTCTGGCAGGCGTACGAGGACGTCGTCCGGCGGGCCCGGCGCAACGAGCTGACCATGGAGGACTACTCCGGCACCACGGTCTCGCTGACCAACCCGGGCGGCATCGGCACGGTCCACTCGCAGCCGCGGCTGATGGTCGGCCAGGGCACGATCATCGGCGTCGGCGCGATGGAATACCCCGCGCCGTACGCGGGCATGTCCGAGGAGACCCTGGCCGAGCTGGCCGTCAGCAAGATCATCACGCTGACCAGCACGTACGACCACCGGATCATCCAGGGCGCGCAGTCCGGCGAGTTCCTCAAGGTCATGCACGAGCTGATCCTGGGCGAGCACAACTTCTACGACCAGATCTTCACCGCGCTGCAGATCCCGTACGAGCCGGTGCGCTGGATGCGGGACGTGGCGGTCAGCTCCGAGGGACAGATCGACAAGACCGCCCGGGTCATCGAGATCATCCACGCCTACCGGGTCCGTGGCCACCTGATGGCCGACACCGACCCGCTGGAGTTCAAGATCCGCAAGCACCCGGATCTCGACGTACTCCAGCACGGCCTGACCCTGTGGGACCTCGACCGCAGCTTCCCGGTCGGCGGCTTCGCCGGCAAGCAGAAGATGAAGCTGCGCGACATCCTCGGCGTGCTGCGCGACACCTACTGCCGCCGGGTCGGCATCGAGTACATGCACATCCAGGACCCGGAGGAGCGGCGCTGGATCCAGGACCGGATCGAGCGCAAGTACACCAAGCCCACGGCGGACGAGCAGAAGCACGTCCTCAACCGGCTCAACACCGCCGAGGCGTTCGAGACGTTCCTCCAGACCAAGTACGTCGGGCAGAAGCGCTTCTCGCTCGAGGGCGGCGAGTCGCTGATCCCGCTGCTCGACGAGGTGCTCCAGGCGTCCGCCGAGGCGGACCTGGACGAGGTCGTCATCGGCATGGCGCACCGGGGCCGGCTCAACGTGCTGGCCAACATCGTCGGCAAGCCGTACGAGAAGATCTTCTCGGAGTTCGAGGGGCACATCGACCCGCGCTCCACCCAGGGCTCCGGTGACGTGAAATACCACCTCGGCCAGACCGGGAAGTTCACCACGCCCGAGGGCGACCACTCGATCACGGTGTCGCTGGTGGCCAACCCGTCGCACCTGGAGGCCGTCGACCCGGTCCTGGAGGGCATCGTCCGGGCCAAGCAGGACCGCATCGACCTCAAGCTGGAGGGCTACACGGTCCTGCCGCTGGCGGTGCACGGCGACGCCGCGTTCGCCGGGCAGGGTGTGGTCGCCGAGACGCTCAACCTGTCCCAGCTGCGCGGCTACCGCACCGGCGGCACCGTGCACGTCGTGGTCAACAACCAGGTCGGCTTCACCACCGCGCCGGAATACTCGCGGTCCAGCCTCTACAGCACCGACGTCGCGCGGATGATCCAGGCGCCGATCTTCCACGTCAACGGCGACGACCCCGAGGCGGTCGTCCGGGTCGCCCGGCTGGCGTTCGAATACCGGCAGGCGTTCAACAAGGACGTCGTGATCGACCTGGTCTGCTACCGGCGCCGGGGGCACAACGAGGGCGACGACCCCTCGATGACCAACCCGCTGATGTACCAGATCATCGACAGCAAGCGCAGCGTCCGCAAGCTGTTCACCGAGGAGCTGATCGGGCGCGGCGACATCACCGTCGAGGACGCCGAGGAGTTGCTGCGCGACTTCCACGCCCAACTGGAGAAGGTCTTCAAGGCCACCCGGGACGCGGCCGGACCGGCGGCTCCCCGCGTGACCCGCAACCGGCAGGAGGAGCCGGAGCCGGCGGTGGAGACCGCGGTCGACGCCTCCGTCATCCGGGCGATCGGCGAGGCGCACGTGGGCCTGCCGGAGGGCTTCACCCCGCACAAGCGGATCCAGCAGCTGCTCGACCGGCGGGCCAAGATGGCGGCCGAGGGCAACATCGACTGGGGCTTCGGCGAGATCCTCGCGTTCGGCTCGCTGCTCGACAACGGGGTGACCGTACGGCTCGCCGGGCAGGACTCCCGCCGGGGCACGTTCGTGCAGCGGCACGCCTCGATCGTCGACGCGAACAGCGGTGACGACTACCTGCCGCTGTCGCGGCTGACCAGGGACCGCGCCCGGTTCTTCGTCCACGACTCGCTGCTCAGCGAATACGCGGCGATGGGCTTCGAGTACGGCTACTCGGTGGAGAACACCGAGGCGCTGGTGCTGTGGGAGGCGCAGTTCGGCGACTTCGCCAACGGCGCGCAGTCGGTGGCCGACGAGTTCATCTCGTCCGGCGAGGTCAAGTGGGGGCAGCCGTCGGCGGTGACGCTGCTGCTGCCGCACGGCCACGAGGGCCAGGGTCCCGACCACACGTCCGGCCGTCCGGAGCGCTGGCTGCAGATGTGCGCCGAGGACAACATGCGGGTGTCGATCCCGACCACCCCGGCCAACTACTTCCACCTGCTGCGCCGGCAGGCACTGTCGCCCAAGCGCAAGCCGCTGATCGTCTTCACGCCGAAGTCGCTGCTGCGGCACAAGCTGTGCGTCTCCTCGGTGGAAGACTTCACCAGCGGCACGTTCCAGCCGGTCCTGCGCGACGACGCCGGTCTGAAGGCCGAGTCGGTCAAGCGGGTGCTGCTGTGCAGCGGCAAGGTCTACTACGACCTCGTCCAGGCCCGGAAGGAGCGCGGCATCACCGACACCGCGATCATCCGGGTCGAGCAGCTCTACCCGCTGCCGGTCGACGAGGTCCGGGCCGCGCTGGCCGAGTTCCCGAACGCCGAGGACTTCGCCTGGGTGCAGGAGGAGCCGGCCAACCAGGGTGCCTGGTCGTTCGTCGCGCTCAACCTGCTGGAGCACCTGGAGGGCGTACGGCTCCAGCGGATCTCGCGCCCGGCGGCCGCCGCGCCGTCGGTCGGGTCCGCGAAGCTGCACGACGCCGAGCAGGCCGCGCTGCTCGAGGCGGCCCTCCCCCGCCGGTAGCCCGGCGGCACATCCGCGCCCGACCGGCGGGCCGGTGGTGTGGTCGACGACCCCGCCACCGGCCCGCCGGCGACGCGCCCGGAATCGAGGAGCAGGCCATGTACTTCACCGACCGCGGCATCGAGGAACTGGTGCAGCGCCGGGGCGAAGAGAGCGTCACCATCGAATGGCTCGGTGAGCGGCTGCGCGACTTCGTCGACATCAACCCGGAGTTCGAGACGCCGGTCGAGCGGTTCGCCACCTGGCTGGCGCGCCTCGACGACGAGGACGACGAGTAACCGACGTGAACCGCCGCAGCGTCTACATCGCCAGCATCGGCTCCGGCGGTGGCAAGTCCGCCGTCGCGCTCGGCCTCGCCGAGCTGCTGTCCCGGCAGGTCGAGCGGATCGGCGCGTTCCGGCCGCTGGTCACCGGCGACGACGACCCGATCCTCACGCTGCTGCGCGACCGCTACCGGATCGAGCTGCCGTACGCCGACCTCTACGGCACCACCTATGCCGAGGCGGCCGTCCTGGTCGCCGACGGCCGGCGCGAGGAACTGATCTCGCGGATCGTCGAACGCTACCGGGCGGCGGAGCGGCGCTGCGCGGCGATGGTGGCGGTCGGCAGCGACTTCGACGACGACGGCGGTGACTCCCCCGGCGGGCTGCCCCGCGAACTGGCGTTCAACGCCCGGCTGGCGACCGAGTTCGGCAGTGTGGTCGTACCGGTGGTCGACGGGTTGGGGCAGGACGGCGAAGCGATCGCGGCGGCGGCCCGCAGCGCGTACCACGATCTGGAGGACCTGGACGCGACCGTGCTGGCCGTGGTGGCCAACCGGGTCCGGCCCGGGACCGAGCCGCCCGAGTTGCCGGTGCCGGCGTACGCGATCCCCGAGGTGCCGGCGGTGTCGGCGCCGACGGTGGCCGAGGTGGCGGCGGCGCTGGGCGCCGACCGGCTGGCCGGCACCGACGCGGCGTACTCCCGGGACGTGCTGGACTTCGTCGTCGGTGCCGCGCACGTGCCGACCCTGCTCGACCACCTGACCGACGGCTGCCTGGTCATCACCCCCGGCGACCGGGCCGACCTGCTGGTCGCCGCGCACGCCGCGCACGCCGCCGGCCAGGTGTCGGTGGCCGGCGTGGTGCTGACGCTGGGCGAACGGCCCGACCCGCGGGCGATGCGCCTGGTCGAGGGGCTCGACACCGGGCTCGCCGTGCTGCTGGCGCACACCGACAGCTTCGACACGGTGGCCGCCTCGGCCCGGATCGAGGGCCGGCCGACCGCCACCAACCCGCGCAAGGTCGAGGCGGCACTGGGCGCGTTCGAGTCCCATGTGGACACCGAGGAGCTGTCCCGGCGGCTGCGGGTCACCCGCTCCGGCCGGGTCACCCCGCTGATGTTCGAATACGACCTGGTCGACCGGGCCCGGGCCGACCGCCGCCGGATCGTGCTGCCGGAGGGCACCGAGGGGCGGATCCTGCGCGCCGCCGAGCTGCTGCTCCGTCGCGGTGTCGCCGACCTCACCCTGCTCGGCGATCCGGACGAGATCGCCCGCAAGGCCCGCGAGCTGGGCGTCGACGTCGACGGGATCGAGACGGTCGACCCGGCGACCAGCGCCTGGCGGGAGGAGTTCGCGGCCAGCTACGCCGACCTGCGCCGGCACAAGGGTGTCACCCTCGACCTGGCCCGTGACGTGGTCACCGACCCCAACTACTTCGGCACGATGATGGTCGCCGCCGGCCACGCCGACGGCATGGTCTCCGGTGCGACGCACACCACCGCGGCGACGATCCGGCCGGCGTTCGAGGTGATCAAGACGGTGCCCGGGGTGTCGGTCGCGTCCAGCGTCTTCTTCATGCTGCTCGCCGACCGGGTGCTGGTCTACGGCGACTGCGCGGTCAACCCCGACCCCGACGTCGTCCAGCTCGCCGACATCGCGTTGTCGAGTGCGGTGACCGCCGAGCAGTTCGGCATCACGCCGCGGGTGGCGATGCTGTCGTACTCGACGGGCACCTCCGGCTCCGGCGCCGACGTCGAGAAGGTGGCGGCGGCGACCGCGCTGGTCCGGCAGCGCCGGCCCGACCTGCCGGTCGAGGGCCCGATCCAGTACGACGCCGCGATCGACCCGGCCGTCGCCGCGACCAAGTTGCCGGGCAGTTCGGTCGCCGGCCAGGCCACCGTGTTCGTCTTCCCCGACCTGAACACCGGCAACAACACCTACAAGGCGGTGCAGCGCTCGGCCAACGCGGTCGCGGTCGGGCCGGTGATGCAGGGTCTGCGCCGGCCGGTCAACGACCTGTCCCGGGGCGCCACGGTGAAGGACATCGTCAACACGGTCGTCATCACCGCGATCCAGGCCGCCGGACACAAGGGGTAGGACCATGCGAATCCTGGTCTTGAACTCCGGGTCGTCGTCGGTCAAGTTCCGGTTGTACGACGGCGACCGGGTCGTGGACCGGGGCATCGTCGAACGGATCGGCGAGCCGGGCGACGCCCCGAATGATCACGAAGCCGCCCTCGCGCAGATCATGGGCGGGCTCGACCTGGGCGGGCTGGCGGCGATCGGGCACCGGGTGGTGCACGGCGGACTGCGGTTCGCCGAGCCGACGCTGATCGACGACGAGGTCGTGGCCGGGATCCGGGAACTCGTCCCGCTCGCCCCGCTGCACAATCCGGGCAACCTGGCCGGGATCGAGGTGGCGCGGCGACTGCTGCCGGACGTACCGCAGGTGGCGGTCTTCGACACCGCCTTCCACCGCACCCTGCCGCCGGAGGCGGCGACGTACGCCATCGACGCCGACGTGGCCCGTGCGAACAGCATCTACCGGTTCGGCTTCCACGGCACGTCGCACGCGTACGTCTCCCGGCGGACCGCGCGGCTGCTCGGCCGCGACCCGGCCGACACCAACACGATCACCCTGCACCTGGGCAACGGCGCCAGCGCGTGCGCGGTCGAGGGCGGACGCAGTGTCGCCACCTCGATGGGCCTGTCTCCGCTGGAGGGGCTGGTGATGGGTACCCGCAGCGGCGACATCGATCCCGCGGTCGTCTTCCACCTGCGCCGCACCGCGGGAATGAGCGTCGACGAGATCGACGACCTGCTCAACCAGCGCAGCGGGCTGGTCGGGTTGTGCGGCGTCAACGACATGCGTGAGGTGCTGGCCCGGCGGGCCGCCGGTGACGGGGCCGCCGCGCTCGCCTTCGCCGTCTACTGCCGGCGGATCCGGTCGTACGTCGGCTCCTACTACGCCCTGCTGGGCCGGCTCGACGCGATCACCTTCACCGCCGGGGTCGGCGAGAACGCCGCCGAGGTGCGGGCGGCGGCACTGGACGGGCTGGAGCGGCTGGGAATCGCCGTGGACGCCGGGCGCAACACGGCCGGATCCGGGGAGCGGGTCGTCTCGCCCGACGGTTCACCGGTGGCGGTCTGCGTCGTACCCACCGACGAGGAGGGCGAGATCGCCGAGCAGACCCGGAGCGTCGTGGCCGCGCGCGGCTGACCGCGCTCCCCCGAGCCTGGGGTCAGCCCAGCGCCAGCCAGCCGACCAGGGCGAGCAGCACGACCGCCGCGACGGCCGCGCCGATGATCAGGGGCAGCTTCGACGACGATTCGGCCGGTTCCGCCGTCTGTGTGAAGGCCTGGAAGGCCTCCGTGTTCCCGCTCGGATCCACGTACTCGTCAGACATGGGCACGACCCTAGCGAAGTCGGGTCCGGTTGTGGGTCCGCTCCCGTCGGCGTGGCGTACCCCCTTTCCGACCGGCGACTTTCCGACACCGCAATTGATCACGATCAGCGCCGGCCGGCCGATGATCGGGACAACACCATCCGGGCGGCCGGCGCAGGGGAACCGGAAAGCTGGCCTCGCCGCGCCGGCCCGCCCTTACCTTCTAGGCGTGGGCACCAAACGGCTGGTCACAGCACTGATCATCGGGCTTATGCCGGTGCTGCTCGCTGGCTGCGCCCCGGCGGTCGGGAAACCGGCACAGGCCGGAACACCCCGTGCCGCCGCCGAGCCGCAGGTGAGCTATCCGGTCGGGGTGCGGACCCTGGACCTGCGCCGGGGTGCGGCCCGGCCGCTGCCCACCACTGTCTGGTATCCGTCGGCCGGCCCGACCGGCCCGACGCCCCGGGTCGACGCCGAGGTCGCCGCCGGCCGTTTCCCGATCGTGCTCTACAGCCACGGGTTGGACAGCCTGCCCGATCTGCACCGGGCGGTGACGACCCGGCTGGCGGCCGCCGGGTTCGTGGTCGTGGCGCCGGCATACCCGTACACCAAGCGCGGCAGCCGGCGGTTCGACCGGGACGACGTACGGCACCAGCCGGCCGATGCCCGTCACGTGATCCGGCAGCTCAGCCGGCTCGACCGGGTGCCGGGCGACCTGTTCGCCGGCCGGTTGGACACCGCGAACATCGCCGCCGCCGGGCACTCGGCGGGCGGCTTCACCACCGCCGGGCTCTTCACCGACGGCCACGCCGAGCAGTGGCGGGGCGGGATCGTGATCGCCGGCGGTTCCCGGGTGGCGTTCGGCGGCACCGCCGCGCCGATGCTTTTCGTGCACGGGAGCGCCGATCCGATCGTCAAGGCGGCACGGGGCCGGGCGGCGTACGACCGGGTGCCGTGGCCGAAGGCGTTCCTGACCCTGGTCGGGCAGGACCACGGCACCTACCTGACGCCGGGGCGGCCGGGCTTCGCCCAGACGATGGCCGCGATGACCCACTTCCTGCGCTGGATCCTCCAGGGCGACCAGACCGCCCGGCAGAAGATCGCGGACGCGGCCCACCTGACCGGCGTAACCGATTTCGAGAACCGCCTCTGACACCCCGCCGCGCCGTGCCCGAGGCCGCGCCCGACGCCGCGCCGATCATGGGGATACTTCGGGCATCTCGCCCCGCCGAAGCCACAACTTCTCCTTGATCGGCGCGCAAGGGTGCGTCGGGGTGGGTAGCTGGCCGTTGGCCGGACGGGACGGGTGGGTGGCGAGGCACAATCGAGCGATGCCCCGACGCTCCCGCCGTATCCCGATCCTGGTCACCGCGTTGCTGGCGGTGACGGTCGCCGGCTGCTCGCCGCAGCCCACGCCGAACTCGGGCGGTACGACGGACGCGCCGTCGGCGCCGGCACCGGCCACCGCGAGCGCCGCGCCGGTCACGCCCGGGGCCGCGCCGGCCGAGCCGTTCGCGGTCGGCGTACGGCAGCTCGACCTCGCCCGTGACGACCGGGCCCTGCCGGTGACGGTGTGGTATCCGGCGGCCGGCGAACCCGGCGGTACGCCCCGCAGCGGCGCGCGGGCGGCCGCCGGCCGCTTCCCGGTGGTCGCGTTCAGTCACGGCCTCACCGGCACCCCGAAGGACTACGCCGCGGTACTCACCCGCTGGGCCGCGGCCGGCTTCGTGGTGGCGGCGCCCCGCTTCCCGAAGACCAGCGGTACGGCCACCCAGCCGGACGTCTTCGACGTGCTGAACCAGCCGGCCGACGTGTCGTACGTGGTGACCGAGGTGCTGGCGCTCGACGGCCGCGAGGGCGATCCGCTCGCCGGCCGGCTGGCAACTGACCGGGTGGCCGCGGCCGGGCACTCCGCCGGTGGCATCACCACGCTGGGGCTCTTCACCCTGGCCCGGGACGAGCGGCTGGACGCCGGGATCGTGCTCGCCGGCAGTGCCCTGGGGGTCGGTACGACGTTCAGCGGACCTGCCGCCCCGCAGCTCTTCGTGCACGGGGAGTTGGACGAGGTGGTGTCGTACGCCTCCGGCAAGGCCGCGTACGACCAGGTGCCCTGGCCGAAGGCGATGCTGAGCCTGCCCGACGGCGACCACGGCCGCTCGCTGCTGCGCACCGGCGATCCGGCGTTCGAGGTGGTGGTCGAGACGACGACGGACTTCCTGCGCTGGACGCTCTACGGCGATCCGGACGCCCGCCACCGGCTGCCGGACGGGGCCGGCCGCAACGGGGTCGCCGCCTTCGACGACCGGCTCTGACCGGCACGGCTCGCGCGGTCGCGTACCCCGGCCCTGGGACGGCGGCCCGCTGGGACGGCGGGCGCCCGGCGCGGCCGGGAGGTGTGCGTGGACGAGCCGCGGGGCCGTGCGGATCGCACGGCCCCGCGGTCCACCGGGGAGGGCGTCGAGCTGCTTGTCGGTCCCGCTACTTGACGGGTTTGCGGTTGTCGGCGAACACGTTGGTGGCCGACTCCCAGGTGATGCCGGACTGCTGCGGCCGGGCGATGACGCCGTAGCGGTAGTCGCGGCCGTAGACGTTGTTGCGGATGACGATGTTGGCGGCGTTGAGATCCTCGCGGACCCCGATGGAGTAGTTGCCGCCGTTGCAGTAGTTCCGCTCGAAGGTCAGGTTCGACACGATCGGCCCGGTCGTCGAACCGATCATCAGGCAGGCGTTGAACGGATCCCGCGTCGTCGGGTTGTACGCCTCCAGCGTGTTGCCGCGCACCACGATGTTGGACGCCCCGGTGGTCTGGAGTACGTCGTTGTGCGAGCCGGAGACCCGGGTCAGGTGGTGGATCCAGGAGTCCTCGATCCGGACGTTGCTGCCGAGCCGTGGCCCGTCGATGACGTTGGTGATCTCGACCCGGCGCAGGGTGTAGTCGCCGCAGCAGACGGCGGCCGAGTTCTTGCCCTGCCCGTTGATCTCGACGTCCTCGACGACCAGGTTCTTCGCCCCGTTGGTCCGGATCGAGTACGTGCCGCCGCAACTGATCCGCGAGTTGCGGATGACCACGTTCTTCGCGGTGACGGTGACGCAGCCGTTGATGTTGAGGCCGCTGATGACCTGGCCGTCGCGGGAGGCGGTGATGCCGCCGGAGTTCTTCAACGTCACGCCGGCCGGCACGCCGGTGTTGTGCGGGCCGGGGAAGGACGCCGGGATGCCGCCGCCGGCCGGGGGTGGCGGGGCGGACGTCGTGGTACGGGTCGGCTTCGGGGCCGGCGCGGTCGACGTCGTGGCGCTCGGTGTCGGGGACGGGGACGGGCTCGGCGCGGTCGACCTGGTCGGTGACGGGGCCGGCGCGGGCCGGCCGCCGGAGTCCGAGCCGACCGAGACGGGCTTGCCGTTCCATGTCGAGTCCACGATGACGGCCGGCGCCGAGTCGGAATACATGAATCCGTTCTTGCAGCCGAAAAGGTCGACCCGGCGGGCGGTGTAGTTGCCGAACACGACACCGTTGGTCTTCGCCGCCCCGCAATAGATCTTGGTGTCCTCGATGACGGTTCCAGTGAAGCCGCTGAATACGCGCAGCGTATGATTGCCGGCGTAACGCAGAGTGGTGTTCCTGATTGTCACATTGTTCGCTTTGATGTGCAGATAACCATTGATCTTCTCGCCGTCGATGACGGTGCCGGCACGGGTCACCGTCACGGAGTCGCCGCGACTACCGGCCACGGCAACCCCGATACCCGTCACAGCAAGGCCGACCGTGGTCAGGACAACCAGCAGTGTGCGGGTCGGACGGCGGAGCACCCGGGGCTCTGCCGGGCGTCGGTGGGTGGCTCGCCCGGTGCTCCTGTGCGTTGCCGAGAACTTCAAGATCTGACTCCTTCGAACACAATCGTTCGCGATGATCAGAGTTACGAACGGACCGACTCTACCCGGCCCAGGAAGTTCATCAGTTGCACAGCGGCAAGGACGCCCGTCGAACCTTTAGTTTTCTTTAGGTCACCCTTTACTGAGGCTTATTTGTTCTTTTCCAGCCTCTTATGCTCCCTTAGTGTCCGTTTTGAAACGCCACATAGGTCCGGATTACAGATTGCGGAACGAGCGTGTCCACACCGGCCCGGCCAGGGGTCGGTGGGCCGGTCAGCGGGTGTGGTCGACCACGACCTTGCCGAAGACGTTTCCGGAGTGCAGCCGGGCGAACGCCTCCCCCACCGCGGAGAACCCGTGCACGCTGTCGACCACCGGTCGCACCGACCGGTCCCGGCACAGGGTGAGCAGGTCATGCAGCTCGGCCGGGGTGCCCATCGACGTGCCCAGGATCTCCAACTGCATGGCGAAGACCCGCCGCAGGTTGACCTTCGGCTCGTGTCCGGCGGTCGCACCGGAGACGACGATGCGGCCACCCGTCGCGGCGGACTTCAGCGAGTGGTCGAACGTCGCCGCCCCGACGGTCTCGATCACCACGCCGACCCGTTCCGGCAGGCGGGCGCCGGGTTCCAGCGCCGTCGCCCCGAGCCCGGCGATCCGGTCCCGCTTGGCGGCGTCGCGGCTGGTCGCGTAGACCCGCTTGCCGAGCGCGAGGGCGAGCACCACGGCGGCGGTGGCGACCCCGCCGCCGGCCCCCTGCACGAGCACCGCCTCGGCCTCGTCGACCCGCCCCTTCGTGGTGAGCATCCGGTAGGCCGTCAGCCAGGCCGTCGGCAGGCAGGCCGCGTCGGTGAACGACAGCTCCGCGGGCTTGGGCACCAGGTTGGCGCGCGGCACCGCCACCCGCTCCGCGAAGGTGCCCTGGTAGTGCTCGGACAGGATGGACATGCCCCGGGGATCCGCCGGGGTCGGCACCACCGGGTAGACGACCACTTCGTTGCCCCGGTCGTCGATCCCGGCCGCGTCGCAGCCGAGGATCATCGGCAACTGCGCGGCGCCGAGGCCGACGCCGCGCAGTGACCACAGGTCGTGGTGGTTGAGCGAGCTGGCCCGCACCTCGACGGTCACCCAGTCGTCGTCGGGCAGCACCGGCTCGGGCCGGTCGCCGACGGCAAGGGCCGCGAGCGGGTTGTCATCGTCGAACTTCGAGGCGTAGGCGGCGCGCATGTCCGGACGCTAGCAGCGCCCCCGACCCCCTTCAAGATCATGCACTCTCGATCACGGTGATCAGGGACCAGGCCGGGCGTGTCCTCGGTGTGTCGTGCGACGTACTCCCTGATCACCCGGATCTTGACGCCCGAACGGACCGGGCCCCGACGAAACAGGGGCCGGCCCGTTCGGGCCGGCCCCTGTTCGGGAACCGTCAGGCGCGGGCGACGCCGTCGCGACGGGCGGCGGCGGCCACGGCGGCGGCGACCGCCGGAGCCACCCGGGGGTCGAGCGGCGAGGGCACGATCGCGTCGGCGCTCAGCGCCTCGGCGACCACGCCTGCGATCGCGTCCGCCGCGGCGACCTTCATCCCGTCGGTGATCGCGGTCGCCCGGGCGTCGAGCGCCCCCCGGAAGATGCCCGGGAAGGCGAGCACGTTGTTGATCTGGTTGGGGAAGTCGCTGCGGCCGGTGGCGACCACGGCGGCGTGCCGGGCGGCCACGTCGGGGTGCACCTCGGGGGTCGGGTTGGCCAGGGCGAACACGATGCCCCCCGGCGCCATGCCGGCGACCGCCTCCTCGGCGATCTGGCCGCCGGACACCCCGATCAGCACGTCCGCGCCGGCCAGCGCGTCGGCGATGCCGCCGGTACGGCCCGCGGAGTTGGTGAGTTCAGCGAGTTCGGCCTTCGTCGCACCGAGGTCGGCGCGGTCGCGGTGGATGATCCCGCGGGAGTCGCAGACGACGGTGTCACCGGCGCTGACCCCGCCGGCGAACAGCATCTTCGCCACCGCCACCCCGGCCGCGCCGGCGCCGCTGATCACCACCCGCAGGTCGCCGAGCTTGCGGTCGAGCAGGGCGGCGGCGTTGCGCAGCGCGGCGAGCACGACGATCGCGGTGCCGTGCTGGTCGTCGTGGAAGATCGGGATCGGCAGCGCCTCGTCGAGCCGGCGCTCGATCTCGAAGCAGCGGGGCGCGCTGATGTCCTCCAGGTTGATGCCCCCGAACGACGGCGCGAGCGCGGTCACCACCGAGACGATCTCGTCGACGTCCTGGGTGTCGAGGCAGATCGGCACCGCGTCGACGCCGCCGAACTGCTTGAACAGGACCGCTTTGCCCTCCATGACCGGCATCGCCGCGCGGGGGCCGATGTTGCCCAGCCCGAGTACGGCGGAGCCGTCGGTGACCACCGCGACCGTGTGCGAAACCCACGTGTAGTCGTCGACGAGCGACTCGTCGGCGGCGATCGCCTCACACACGCGGGCGACGCCGGGGGTGTAGGCGAGTGAGAGGTCCTCCCGGCTGGTGAGCGGCACGGTCGAGGCGACGACCATCTTGCCGCCCCGGTGCAACTCGAAGACCGGGTCGCCGTCCAGCGAGGGAGCGACGGTATCGGAAGGGTCCACAATAGACGAAGACATGGTGACTCCTGGAGCGTCGAGCGTACGGTCCGACCGGCTCGGGTGCTAGGTCTGCGCTGGCCGGCGGTGCGGCGCGGGGGTCACCCGGTTCACGGCACCCGAGCATAGTGTCGGCCCCGGAAGGCACCTGTGACCAGGGTCATACCGGTCGGTAACGCGGCCGTCCGGGCCTCGGCCAGTAGCGCAACAGGACCCGACCGCGTACGTCGGCTACGCCGTACGCACGGGAGTCGTCGGTCACCAGCTCGTTGTCACCGCGTACCCACCAACCGCCGTCGTCGGCACGGACGGCGCGCTTGACGACCAGCAGGTCCGGCCGGGTCCGGAAGGTCGCCACCACGATGTCACCAGGTCGGATCGCGCGCCCCCCGCGCCGGACCAGCAGGAGGTCGCCGTGCCGCAGCGTCGGCGCCATCGACGGTCCCCTGACCAGTACGGCGAACAGCCCGAACGGGTTCGGCACAGGTTTCACCTCCGTCCCGCGGGGCACGGGTCTCAGGAGTAGTGTCGGCTCGGATCATCGCAAACATCTCATGGAGGCGTCCTGATGCGACTTCCACGCATTCTTACCCCGCGCACCGTCGTCAGCGCGCACTGCGACCTGCCGTGCGGTGTCTACGACCCGGCCCAGGCCCGCATCGAGGCCGAGTCGATCAAGGGCATCATCGAGAAGTACCAGGCGAACGAGGACCCGGAGTTCCGCACCCGGGCGCTCATCATCAAGGAGCAGCGCGCCGAGCTGGTCAAGCACCACCTGTGGGTGCTGTGGACCGACTACTTCAAGGCCCCGCACTTCGAGAAGTACCCGCACCTGCACCAGCTCTTCAACGAGACCACCAAGCTGGCCGGCGCGTCCGGCGCCAAGGGCTCGACCGACCTGGCCAAGGCGGACGAGCTGCTCCAGAAGATCGACGAGATCGCGAAGATCTTCTGGGAGACCAAGCAGGCGTGACCGGAGCCCCACCCGGCCCCACCGTACGGCCGGCACGTCCCGCTGACGTGCCGGCCGTCGTCGCGATGGTGCACGAACTCGCCGAATACGAGCGGGCGCCGGAACTGTGCCACCTGACCGAGGCGCAACTGTCGGCCGCGCTCTTCGGCCCCCGGCCCGCGCTGTTCGGTCACGTGGCGGTCGACGCCGGCGACACGCCGGTCGGCTATGCCCTGTGGTTCCTCAACTTCTCCACCTGGGAAGGCGTGCACGGCATCTACCTGGAGGACCTCTACGTACGGCCGGCGGCCCGGGGCACCGGCGCGGGCCGGCTGCTGCTGTCGACGCTGGCCGGCATCTGCGTGGCGCGCGGTTACGCCCGGCTGGAGTGGTGGGTGCTCAACTGGAATCCGGCCCGCGACTTCTACCACGCCATCGGCGCGGGGCCGATGGACGAGTGGGTGCCCTACCGGCTGACGGGCCCGGCGCTCACCACCCTCGCCGCGGCGGTCACCCCGCCGGCGGGGTAGCCCGTCCCCCTTTCGGCACCGCCGCGCACGAGGGGTGCTCCGGGGCGGTAGAGTCCGCCATCGGGGGGAGGGCATGGTGGGCCAGCTCGCGACAGACTTCCAGCCGATGGTCGATGACGACATCGTGCTGTTGACCGTGCCCGCCGACGGTGGCTACCTCGGCGTGCTCCGTACGGCTACCGCCGGGCTCGCCGCCCGGCTCCAGTTCGCCCTCGACGAGATCGAGGATCTGCGGATCGCGGTCGACGAGGCGTGCGCCATGCTGCTCGCCATCGCCCCCCGGGGCACCGAGCTGCGGTGCCGCTTCGCGGTGACCGACGACGCGCTCACCGTCGAGGTCACGGTCCCGACGGTGCCGGAGGCCCGGCTGCCGTCGGAGTCGTCGTTCGCCTGGAAGGTGCTGACCGCCCTGACCACGTCGGCCTCGGCGACCGCGTCGGGCAGCGAGGCGACGATCCGGCTGCTCAGCCGCCGCGCCACCGCACACTGACGGCCGACCCGGCTACCCCAGCCCGAGCGCCCTGGTGGTCGGCGGGCTCACCAGCAGCGCGGTCACCAGCAGGCCGAGCACGATCAACGGCAGCCCCAACCAGCCAAGGCCGCCCTGGATCATGTAGTAGCCGACCGGCAGCAGCATGAGCTGGAGCACGATCGCCGGCGCCCGGGCGCCGGCCCGGCGCCGTCGCAGCGCCACCGCGAGCGCCCAGAGGGCCAGCGCCCCGGCGACCGCGAACGCGGTCAGCAGCAGCGCGGTCGCGAGATCGTTGGCGGTGGCGGTCAGGTCCTGCCAGACGAGGTAGGCCGCGACCAGGCCGAGCGCGACCGCCTCACCGATCAGCAGCCGTACGGCCCAGCGCAGTGGCGGCGGTGGTGGGGCCGCCTGGTCCGAGGTCGTCACGGCGCCACGATACCCGCGCCGGTGCGCGGTACAGTCCCGGGAATGCGGGCCCTCCTGGTGGTCAATCCGAAAGCCACCACGACCAGCGAACGCGGCCGTGACGTGCTCGTCCGGGCGCTCAGCACCGAGGTCGACCTCACGGTGCGCTACACCCGTCGGCGCGGCCACGCGGTGGCGCTCGCCCGGGAGGCGGCCGAGCAGGGCATCGACCTGGTGGTGGCGCTGGGCGGCGACGGCACGGTCAACGAGACCGTGAACGGTCTGATGACCGCGGCGCCGCCCACCGTCGACCCGGCGCAGCCGCCGGCGACCCGGTTGCCGGCCCTGGCGGTGGTGCCCGGCGGGTCGACGAACGTCTTCGCTCGTGCCCTCGGCCTGCCGAAGGGGTGGGCGGAGGGCACCAGCGTGATCCTGGAGGGACTGCGGCTGGGCCGCTACCGCACGATCGGGCTGGGGCTGGCCGACGACCGCTACTTCACGTTCTGCGCGGGGTTCGGGCTGGACGCCGAGGTGATCCGGCGGGTCGAGGGCGCCCGCCGGCGCGGTCGGGTGTCGACGCCGGGGCTCTACATGCGTTCGATCCTCAACCGCTACTTCCTGGCGTCGGACCGCCGGCATCCGGCGATGACGCTGGAGCGGCCGGGCGAGGAGGACGTGCCGGAGCTGGCGACGGCGATCATCCAGAACACCGCGCCGTGGACCTACCTCGGTGACCGGCCGGTGAACCCCAACCCGAACGCCTCCTTCGACCTGGGGCTCGACGTGCTGGCGCTGCGCCGGCTGCGGGTGCCGACCACGGCGTTGACGATGGCGCAGTTCATCACCCGCGACGCCGGCCCGCAGGGTCGGCACGTGCTGCGGCTGCACGACCTGGCGGAGTTCACCCTCGTGTCGGACCGGCCGCAGGCGTTCCAGCTCGACGGCGACTACCTCGGCGAGCGGGAGAAGGTCCGGTTCACGGCTGTGACGGACGCGTTAAGAGTAATCTGCTGAGACGTGGGTAAGCGGTGTTGCGACCGGTCGTACAAGAGCGTCGCGAGACACCTGCCTGATATGCCTGCAATGTCGGGCGGACTGTACTACATTGACTAGTGGCTGTGGCACACCGGTTGCCGGCAAGCGCTGGAAACCGGACAAAGGGGTCGTGAGCTTGCTCACCCGTTCAGATTTTTTCTGAGCGCCACCCTTGACATCGCCAGAGTTCGTGAAAGCATTCACAAGCGAACTGAGTTACCGGGATGTTGCGCGGACGTGCCCATTGCGGCACGCACCGATCGATCTCCCAAGGTTTTCAAAGCTTGCTCACGCACTGCTGATCCGACGGCTGCACTCCGTCGCGCACCAGCCGTGCGGATGCATATAGGAAATAAAGATCAGCGTGTTTATCACCACCGATCAAGAATGAGGAGTGTTGCCGCCATGGACTGGCGCCACCATGCTGCCTGCCGCGATGAGGACCCGGAACTGTTCTTCCCGATCGGGACGTCCGGCCCCGCTCTGCTGCAGGTGGAGCAGGCCAAAGCCGTCTGTCGGCGCTGCCCCGCGACCGACGAGTGCCTCAAGTGGGCGCTCGAATCCGGTCAGGACGCCGGCGTCTGGGGCGGAATGAGCGAGGAAGAGCGGCGCGCCGTTAAGCGCCGCGGTGGCCTTCGGGTCCTGCGCGCTCACTCCGCCTGACCAACGAGCTTCACAGCGAAACGCCCCGGGTACTCCCGGGGCGTTTCGCTGTATCTGAGTTCTGTACACCTTTAGCTACGCAGCGAGTGCGTCCCGGCGAATGCGAACCGCCGAAGGATCGACCACCCCATCGAACGCCGACTATTCACTCGGTAACGGTGAGGAATACGGGCAGTCAGGCCGCGAGGAGTGGTATCGGAGATCTGCCGGCCAATTCCACCCGCGCGAGGACCAGCCGGGCGATTTCCGGAGCGCCCTCCAGTGGCCCGGCGACACCGACCGCGCCCGCCGACCACGCCGCCGCGGCCGCCTCGGCGTACAACCGTCCGGGGGCGAGGAAATACGCCGCCATCCCGACCCGACGGGCGCCACGGGCCCGGAGCCGGGCGACCGCCGTACCGACGGCCGGCGGCGCGGCGGACGCGTACGCGGCCACACAGGGCACTCCCAGGGCCGTGCCGAGCGCGGCCGCCGCCAGGTCGACCGTGGCCCGCGCCGCCGCGTCCCGGGTGCCCGCGGCGGCGAGCACCACGGCGTCGAACCCCGTGCCGGCCGCGGCCAGCCGCCGCACCAGCCCGGCCAGCAGCCACCGGTCGACGATCCCGCCGGCCGGCCCGAGCACCTCGGTGACCCGTACCGGGATCCGCAGCCCGGCCGCGTACGCGTCGGCGACCGCCGCCGGCACGTCGACCCGGCCGTGATAGGCGGCGGTGAGCAGCAGCGGCACCAGCGTGGCCCCGGGGTGCCCGGCGGCGGCCAGGGAGTGCAGCACGTCGGCGGGGCGCGGCGTGGTGTGGTCCAGATAGGCGGGATGGACCGCGACGGCCGGGTCGGCGGCCTCGACCGCACGCGCCAGCGCGCGGGTGGCGGCGGCCGCCCGGGGATCGCGGCTGCCGTGGGCGACCAGGACGACCGGCGACGCCGTCAGCCGGCCGCTGCGACCACCGGAACGGTCAGGCGTGGAGGCCACACTCGGTCTTCTCGAACATCGCCCAGCGGCCCGCCCGGGGGTCCTCGCCGGCCTTCGTACGCCGCGTGCACGGCCAGCAGCCGATCGAGGTGTAGCCCTGCCGGAACAACTCGTTCACCGGCACGTTCCACCGCGAGATGTACGCGTCGACGTCGCCCTGGGTCCACGCCGCGATCGGGTTGACCTTCACCCGGCCCCGACGGGCGTCGAACGTCACCACCGGCGTGTTGGCGCGGGTCGGTGACTCGTCGCGGCGCAACCCGGCCGCCCACGCGTCGTAGTCGCCGAGCGCCCGCTCCAGCGGCTCCACCTTGCGCAGCGCGCAGCACTCGTCGGGCGCCTTCGAGAACAGCCGCGGGCCGTACTCGCCGTCCTGCTGGCCGACGGTCATCCGGGCCCGGATCGACCGGACGTTGACCGGCAGCGTGCGGGCGACCGTGTCGCGCACCTTCAGCGTCTCCGGGAAATGCAGCCCGGTGTCGAGGAAGACCACGTCGACGCCGGGCGCGACCCGCGACACCAGGTGGGCCAGCACCGCGTCGGCCATCGAACTGGTGACACAGAACCGGTCACCGAACTCCTCCGCCGCCCAGCGGGCGATCTCCTCGGCGGGGGCGCCCTCCAGTTCGCGGGCCGCCTCCTCGGCGAGCGACTTCAACTCCTCGGGACGCCGGCGCGCCGGTGCGACCGGTCCGGCGAGACTGACCAGGCCGAGGTCCGTTGCGGAAACCGGGATCATCGGGTCACCCCCTTCGTGAGCAGTCCGTTGAACTTCACGGTGAAGACCCGGGCGCAGGCGTGGCACTCCCAGGCGCCGTGCGACTCCTCGTTGGGCCGCAGGTCCTCCTCGCCGCAGTAAGGGCAGTACAGCGGCGCCGCCCGCTCGCTCACGACGTCACCTCGCTGCGCTCGGCGCCGCCGTGTCCGGCACTGAGCCCCA